>CAZJTL010000269.1:0-5119 GCA_964548905.1 uncultured bacterium
TACCGCAACAAACAGAATTTCATTATGAAAATCCCTAATAGATACTGCTTCACCACCATCAAAACCAACACTAAATTTAGGTGGTAACTCAGCTAGATGTGGATGACTGGAAATATACCTCTCTAATTCTTTTACCAGGGAACGAGTATCGATTAATTGCCTTCGATCGATTCCCGCCGTCGGACTATTCATTTAGATATTAACACGAGCCGATATCTAATAAAAAAACAAATTGTTAAAGTGCAAAAATTATTTTATCGATCAACTCAAGTGTGAAGATAATTTGAATTTAGAATTTAATCAACCACGCGATCGCTTTTTAAAATAACAATTACAGTTAACGATAGAGAATTATTTAATTGGTTACGAAGTTAAAAGCATTCATTGGAGACTAAAAATTTTACCAGTAACCGAAATAGTTGGATCTATTTCCAGCCAAAGAGTTGCTCCATTACACTTACGAGCTTCAGGTCGATAAACTAATTGTGAAGAGCCAGCAATCTGGACTTGGTGATAATAATTAATTTTAGAGCCACTTTTGACAATAATTGGGGGCTTATTAGTTTGATGGCAACGATTTTGCTTGAGAATATTTTGGTTGACGTGAACGATCGTTGGTGTAAGTTGAGGCAATTTTCTCCATTTACTTTTTGGACCACGAGTTCCAGGCTTTATTTTAGGCATTCCTTTAAAAATTGGAATCCGCCAATATCTACCTACTTTTTTTGCTCCTATAATTCTACCTTCACATAGTAATTGTCTGACTCTTTGAGGACAAATACCCAATAAATATGCTGCTTCTGTAGTACCAATAGTCATCCCTTTACTCTAGTGCTATAGTTTTTTTACTTGATATAAAACATATCATCTAACTTTTCTTTTTTTTGATCGATTACCTCATTTTTTTTAAATAAAAGCCAAAGTCTACAAACAAAGATTAATTAATGGATACCAACGATCTCTCCTCAATAATCGACAATTTAAACAAAAAATGGCTTTCTGTAGTTGGTATTGGTGAAGATGGACTAGCAGGATTGAGTTCGATCGCGAGATCGCTTTTTAATAATGCAGAAGTTCTCGTTGGTGGCGATCGCCATTTAGCTATGCTTCCCCAAAGCGATCGAAGGGAAAAGCTAGTTTGGACTTCTCCGATAGAGGATTCAATCGCAGAGATTGTCCGCCGACGGGGACAGTCTGTCTGTGTTTTAGCTAGTGGCGATCCGATGTGTTTTGGAATTGGAGTTACTCTAATCCGACGCATTCCCCTGGAGTAAATGACTATCGTTCCCGCACCTTCTGCTTTTAGTCTTGCTTGTGCCAGATTAAGATGGTCTTTCACAGAAGTAGAATTATTGAGTTTATGTGGGCGAGATCCAGCTTTAGTCAATGCTTTTCTGTATCCTAATGCTCGTTTATTGATTTTGAGTGCAGGAAAACAAACACCAGCTATAGTAGCGCAAAAGCTGGTAGAAAGAGGATATAGCCCAAGTGAAATTACAGTCTTAGAACATTTGGGAGGCGACCGCGAACGAATTGTTAAAGGAATTGCTGCTAGTTGGAATGTTACCGACATAGCTGATTTAAACACGATTGCCGTTACTTGTCTTGCTGACTCCGATACAATCTCTCTCTCTCGTTTACCAGGATTGCCCGATCTCTCTTATCATCATGACGGACAACTAACTAAAAAAGAAATAAGGGCAATTACTCTAGCAGCTTTAGCACCTTTACCAGGACAATTATTATGGGATGTGGGGGCTGGTTGTGGTTCGATCGCTATTGAATGGATGCGTAGCCATGTTAGATGTCAGGCGATCGCGATCGAGCAGAATAGTAAAAGACTTCAATATATTGCCGATAATGCCAATGCTTTGGGCGTTCCCCATCTCAAAATAGTTGCGGGAGAAGCGCCATCAGCCTTACAAGATTTACCTCAACCAGATACTATCTTTATTGGTGGCGGACTAACTGTTCCTAATTTATTAGAAACTTGTTGGGATGCTTTAACTATTGGCGGTCGTTTGGTAGCTAATACGGTAACAATTGAAAGCGAACAGAAATTATTGCAATGGCAAAAAAAAGTAGGTGGAGAATTAACTCGTATTGCCATTTCTCGTACTGAACCCGTAGGAAGATTTTTAGGTTGGAAAGCGATCGCACCAGTGACGCAATTGGTAGCCGTCAAATAGGTTCTGATATGATGTCCGACTAATTACTTGTTATAAATTTTAGACTCAGTAGATCGCAAAGTCAGTTAGAGACAAGCACTCGTCGTCAAAATCAATAAATTTTACTTATGTTGCAGGAGAAGGGAGAGGTAAAATATCATTTAGAGGAATATAAACATCTTTTACTGTGCCAAAAATTTCGTCAACAGCTTGACGTAAAAAAGAGAGCATCTGTTTTAAAGTAAATCGAGCGCGATAAATTAATCGTCCTCCCCGTCGAGGTTGACTAATTCGTCGCCAAAGAAGATTAACCCAAATATTGACAAGAAGAAAAGAAATACCGACAAAAAGGAGCCTGATAACAGGATTTTTAGTAGTTGTTCTAATCCGACCCACATTTTTAAGTCGATAACTACTTTCAATGCCAAAACGTTGACGATAACTTTGTCGAATATGAGAAAAGCTGGTTGCAACTTGATGAACGACATAGACGAAATATTCAACACCTTTTTTACCTCTTTTTCCCTTTTTTATTAGATAAAGAGTAGCATAAGCATAAAAAGTACAAGTCCCATCTTTAGCTTGGCTTCGATAGATATAAGGGCGCTCTTATTCTGTTGGTTCTCCATAATACGGAATTAAATTTAAGTCTAAAGCTAAAGTTTGGTTTTTCTTGTTTAAACCTGCGGGAATCTGGCTTTTTAAGGCTAGATTGATTTCAGCTTCTAATTGTTTAAAATTCTTAATTTTCTTGAGGTGGTACCTAAGAGTATTACTTGAAGGTACATTATTTAATTCTTTGGTTGTTTGTTCTATGGTGGCTCCACAACTGGCTGCTCTTACTAAAATTTTAAATAATGATTCAAGATCGTTGACTCTTGTTGTCTCTAAAGAAATATGAGTCGATAAAGAACTAATTGTGTTTTCTAAAGTTTCTTGAGATGTTAAGGCTAGTTTGGCGAATAAGTTGGTCAATTTTAATTTACATTTTTGTTTTTAAGGTCAACTTCTTATTCTATAAGCTAAATTTATGCTTGTGCGAGTTTTTTAGGCTGTTTTAACTTAAATTAGCGATTGCCACCTCAAAATTTCCGTTTCTGAAACTGACTTTGCGATCTACTGATACTGAGATCTTGCACCTCATTTCAAATGGACTTGTTCTGAAAGGGGGTTGGGGATCGAAAAAGTAAAAAGTAAAAAGTAAAAAATATATTTTTTTACCTTAGTTGTAATATTTGACTATATTTTTAGTAACTATCAGGTGGCGAATTTTGTCTAAGTCACTTAGGGCATAATTAATATTTTGTTGGCGTAGGTCGTCTGGCAGATCGACGTTACTGGCTAAATTGTCGAGACGCAATTTGATTTTGGTTAGGAGATTTTCTACATTTTCTTGAAAAGATGTGTCGAATTCGCTAGCGTTTAATTCGTTCTCTTTAACAGATCGCTGAGATCTCGTTTCTTCGATTTGAGAATTCTGATTTTGTAAGTTTTGTTTTTCTTCTAATTGTTCGATCGTTCGCTGTAAAGTTTGAATTACGCCGTACATTTCGATCGGATCGAACACTCGCAGTATATTCGTCTGAGTAACGATACCCAAACCTTGTCCCCAATTCCAAGAGACGATCGATCTTTGCACCCGCCGCTTTTGCATCTGTTGCAGCGCAGTCCACAAAGAATCTTCGGGACTCAGAAGAAATAATGGCGTACTCATGACAGTCTGTGCCTGAGTTTTAGATAAGTTTAGTCCGAGTGCTTGGAATTGTACTAGATCTCGTTCGGTAACGATCCCGACTGGCAGAAAGACTGAGGGGGGATCGTGCCAAATATCGGTATCGACGATCGCCACGCAACTAACTCGATGTTGGGACATCAGTTGAGCTAAACTCAGCACGGATGCAGTTAGAGGAGCTTGAATGACGTTAGTGGTCATTACTTCGGATACGCGCCTTAATTTGAGGAGATTGGCCGGGCGCAGAATTTGACGGATGCTTTCTGGTGAAATGACTCCAACCACTCGATCTCGATCGTCTACGACCGCTAAATGACGAATTTGATAGCGGCGAAACAAAAAAAGAGCGGCGAAAATATTCTGAAAAACAGCTTCGGGTAAAGTAATTACTGGCTGGGTCATTACTTGGGCTATTTTTACATTCTCTAGACTGATACCTCTTGCTATCATTTTGACGATATCTCGCTCTGTCAAAATACCCAATAATTGGGTTTCGTGCATAACTAAGACGCAACTGGAGCGACTTTCACTGAAATTAGAGTCTGGAGATAATGACACAGTTGAGAGCAAACAACTGTTACCCCGCGTTTGACTCATTAAAAAGATCGCCTCTGTTAGATCGGTGTCGGGTTCGACAATCAGAGGATGGCGGTCGATTGCCTCTTCTAAATCTGGGGTACAGATAAGCGGATCGTCAAGTTGCATAGCTCGACTCACAAAATATACATACTCTTCGATCGAGGTATATAATTAGGGATGTTACATCTTAAAAGCTATAATGCTATTATTGTCAAATTTTTATCTTGTTTAAGGTTTTAAAAAATGGTTTAGTGGCATACACAACAATAATAATTGTCTCACCGTTCGTCGCTCGAACCAGATATTCTCGGTGTCTTGCCGTAGAGTCGGTCTAAAACGCGTTTGATCGAGATCCTTTTCCACTCGCATCCCCGTTGAGTTTTATAGCCCCGATCGTTGAGCCAATCAGCTATTTGTTGTAAGGATTTACCAGATTTGTGATGGCGGCGAATCAACTCGATTATCTGTTGCTCGCTCGGTTCTTCAACCAATTCACCATCTAGAGATTGTTGTCCGAAAGCAGGAGAACCATAGCCCGCATAACCGCCTCTAGCAGCTTTCGCCTGGCGACCCAAGGTAAGTCTTTGCCAAATTGTTAAGTCCTCTAAGCGTTCGGGGGTCATAAATAGCAGGATTTAGC
>CAZJTL010000270.1:0-5111 GCA_964548905.1 uncultured bacterium
TCTTATCCAGTTTTTTCCGTTGTTATTACACTATTTTAAGCTTGACGCACCACTAGATAGCCAGAGAATAAATTCTCCGTCTAAGATGCTGAAGATAACCACCAGGAAATGAATTCCCACCTCTTATATATTAAGTCCATTGAAACTCTTAACTTGCACATTTTGAAATCCTTACCCAGTAGGGGCGAATGGCAAGAAAGCCCCTACTTCGATCGATCTTACGTCAATGTGCTTGTTTGAACTATTGCGGGAGCGAAAACGCGCCTGTGGGAGGCTAAGATCTTGCACTCATTGTGATAACCGCCAGGGAATTCATTCCCTGGCTTATAGGTAAAGTCCATTGAAATGGACTGAAATACTTATCCAGTCGTCTAAAGACGACTTTATATATTAGGCAGCGATTTTAATCGCTGATGGGTTAATGAGATTGGTGCAAGATCTCAGGACTTTTTCAGTAAGACCTAATTAGTTATGCAAACTGCTGTATTTGCCAAACAGCGCGATCCCGTCAGAAGGTTCTTATAGTTTTTCCTCAAAGCGATCGGCAAAACAAAAAAACGATCTCTGATTTTCGGAGATTTTTTCAATTCGCGCCGATCTTTGAAGAGACAAGGATTACTCGCGATCGCTTTTATTAAACACGCCGATCGATAACTTTAGCTGGTACACCTACAGCGATCGAATAGGGAGAAATATTTCTAGCTTGTTACAAGAGAACTATAAGAGGTACGATCGTACTGATTTACGAGGAAGAAATAGGAGAAATAGACGATCGCGTCGCTGCAATATATGGCTTGTGATAGAAATAAAGGAGATAACGCGATTAATAAATAGCCAAGTTAAACTTTCACTATGCAACCTGCCTTACACCTTACAACCAAAGTTTTACCAGGAAATAAAATCGTACTGGAAATCCCAGAAGGAGAAATTGGCGATACCGTCGATGTATTCGTCGTTTTACCAGAAAAACCAAAAGAAAAAAACGTTCAGTAGTGGAAATGCTAGAAGAAATTCATCTCTTACGTCCACCCAAAAGCGCAGAGGAAATAGACACACAGCTTAGAGAAGAAAGGGCATCATGGGACAGTTAGTAATCCCTTCTTCTAGCAAGATTTATAACTCACCAAACTCAGTAGGCATAGTTTTGCGGTCGTGAGTTACAAGCACTCGGCTATCCTGCGCGGCGATCGCCAATACTTCTTGGTCTTTTTTTCCCTCAAGTCCTGCTCCATAAGCCGAGCGAAAATCAAGATTTGGTTGCTTGCGTACTGTGCCAGTTACTATCGCTTGCTTGAGATCGGCATCTGCTTGAAATCGAACCGTGGTCATGTCTTGCCGTGCTTCTGTATTTGAGCGGATTTTAACTTTTGATACAGAGGCAGATTTTTCTCTTGTAGAGATTTTTGTAATTTCTCAAACTCTTTTTCACCTTCTTTCAAATACCGATCGATTAGCTCTCGATTGGCAAGATAAAAGGTAATAGCACCATAAACCTGTTCCAGTGAAAGTAAGGGAAAGTTTTGGGCAATGTTTTCAGGAGACTCACCATTCAAAAAAGCGTACACGACTGAATCAAGAGAGATACGAGTTCCTTCGAGCCAATAGCCTCCATCTCGTTGCTCGATATATTGCTTAGATAGGGTTGGTGCTGCTGTCATAAAAACTGCTAACTATTCTTGATCTAGATATTAAGCGATCGCAATTAACTAGATCGATATTTGGTTGGTACAATTGAGCTATAAAAGCAGCGATCGTGACGTAGAAATGCAACATCAACCAGACATAACTGGAAAGCGATTGGCTAGCCTACGGCACGACTACGTCTACGCCAGTGCCAGAAGCAATTGCACCATCGGCATTAAATTAACCTTAATAACAACACTTTATTAATGATAAACGTTACAGTTGAAGAAATTCAGCAAGATCCTTTAAAGTACATTCGTCAAGTAGAGGCGGGTGAAACACTCATTGTCGTTGAAGCCGATCGCCCGATCGTCGAACTTCGACCAATTGCGTCTAGCACAAAGCAATTACGTCCATTTGGTTTATGTGCTGGAGAGTTTATGGTTCCTGATGATTTTGATGAACCCTTGCCAGAAGAAATTCTCAACGAATTTGAAGGGACATGAAAATTTTGCTAGACACGCACATTTTTCTCTGGTTCATTAGCGGCGATCTTAGGTTAGCAACAAGCATTAGAGATAGTATTCGCGATCTAGATAACGAAGTATATTTAAGTGTAATTTCTGTTTGGGAGTCTACTATCAAGTATCAGTTAGGAAAGCTGCCTTTGCCAGAGTCTCCTGAAATTTATTTACCAAAACAACGCGATCGTCATCAAATTGTCAGTCTTGCCTTAGATGAAATCAGTATTGCTCATTTAACCAAGCTACCATCGCTACATCGAGATCCTTTCGATCGAATGCTCATCTGTCAAGCCTTACAACACGAGCTGATGATCGCAACAGTAGATAAAATCATATGTGCCTATCCAGTGAATGTTATTTAATTTATTGACTGACCAAAGGTTTAAAGTCAATCGTCATACCTACCGCACGAAGTACGGCAGTTAATGTCTCAAGAGTAGGATTTCCCTCGTCACTAAGCATTCGATATAAATGCTGACGCGAAATATGTGCTTCATTTGCCACTGTTTGCATAGCTCCAGTCGCGTCAACTACATTTTTCAAAGCCAATAAAAAAGCCGATTTATTACCGTCAGAAAGAGTTTCATCAAATGCTGCTTTTAAATATTGTGCCGCATATTCAGAATTAGCAAGTCTACGAAGTAAATCTTCTTGATAGTCTTTTGTGGGCATTATTGAGTTTCTCCTTTTTCTTGTTGATGCAGGATGCAAAACCGATGTGTGTATTTTCTCCTACTTCTAAACAACCTCCTTTAGCAACTGTAAAACAAGCGTTAGGTTGAATAGTTATTCGATCTGCCAATTCGATCTTGCTATTTCGATCGCTAATTACAAAGCGAACATCTCGATCGATGTAGACATGATTATCGATTTTTATTCTGTTACCTGGATGGACAAAAAATTCAACACCCTTGCAGACAGTTGTTTGCCCACCAATTTCAACTAGTTCTATATTTTGAAAATGAACATCCTGGGCAATTTTGGCAGAACGATCGATACTTGGAAAGATAGAAGAATAGATTAGTTGTCTAATTACTGTACCTCCTGGTGCGGGTACCCATCCAATCAAAGCGGTAATTGCTCTATTCTTTATTGACAATAAAGATAGATTCGATAGATTCTTACTAGTAGACAAAGTTTTCGTTGTCATAAGCTCGATCGGATTTTATGTAGTGATTTCTTTACAGAATTACCAATTGTTTCGTAACTATACAACCAAACGCCAAAAACACAAAGAAAATTTGTAACATTTTTCAAATCTCGTCGATTGCGCGTTACCACAATTCCTTCAAAAATGGGTTAACCACAATATCAGCAAACAACTGGTAGCAGAAGCTAAATGAAAAAGTGTGAAAACAGATATACTTTGTGATGAATGCATATTTAAGTCCGATCGCGCCTCCAAGTGACAATGACTCCAGCTCTACTTAGTAATTTTCCCTTTTCTTCACTTCAGGCGATCGACCCTGAAGAACGATTCATCACGACAGGAGTAAGCTGGCAAGCTTATGAGACAATATTGGCAACCTTGGGAGATAGTTCTGGTTATCGCTTGGCTTATTTGACAGAAGTGTTAGAAATCATGTCTCCTTCTCGCCGTCACGAAATAGCAAAAAAAAATATTAGTCGTTTGTTAGAAGCTTATTTAGAAGAAACTCGCACTCGTTTTTGGGGACTCGGTTCGACTACCCTTAGACAAGAAGATCGAAAAGCAGGTAAAGAACCAGATGAATCTTATTGTCTTGGTACTGAAAAAGAAATTCCCGATCTGGCGATCGAAGTGATATACACCAGTGGCGGCATAGATACTTTAGAAATATACAAGCGATTAGGAGTTAAAGAAGTATGGTTTTGGCAAAATAATCGATTTCAAATTTATTATCTTTCAGGCGATGGTTACGAACAAAGCGATCGCTCTCAATTACTTCCCGATCTAGACCTAAATTTATTGTCTCGATACGTAGCGCTCGAAGATCCACTAGAAGCCCTAATTCAGTGGCGAGAACAAATTCAAGGATAATTTTGAAAAAATTAGCAATAAGGCTCTATGAACTATCCCACCCTATAGACGGATGGGGAATTTCGCGACATTAATGTTAAATTGTCTATGTAGCTAAATATTTGGGTTAGAATTTAGTGTAGATAAAAGGTCTACAAACATGTCAGCTCTCTACAACCGCGATTTTAATCTCTGGATACAGAAAACTGTATCGGATTTAAAAAGTAAAGATATGGATGCGATCGATTGGGAAAATTTAATCGATGAAATTGAAGGTATGGGCAAAAGCGATCGCCGTGCTTTACAGAGCTATTTAGAAAGATTAATCGAACATCTGCTTAAGTTAAAATACTGGGATGCAGAGCGCGATCGCTGCGAGCGAGGTTGGAAAATAGAAATTTTAGAGTTTAGATCTCGTATTGAGAGAATTTTGGAGGATAGTCCTAGCTTAAAAAATTATTTAACTGAAATTTATCCCAAGGCTCATCACTTAGCTGTGGCTAGAATGTCAATTCTGTTTGATTTACCTAGTGATGCTTCGATCTCAGAATCTTTGGCTTTATCTAACAACTTTAGCGACCAATAAGTTATTTCGTACATGAGATCTTAAACTAAAATTAGATTCAAATAAGCTTCTTTCGATCGTGAGTAACTTACAGACTCAAATACCAACCGATACATGGGTCAAAACTACTTGGGATGAATATCTACAAGTTATCGAACAGCCACAATTAGCCAAAGCTAAGTGCTACTATCACCATGGCAAATCCCGCATTGAAATGACTCCGATAGGTAACGACCACGCTAGAGATCATACTGTTGTTATGCTGGCGGTTAATCTATATGCCATCAACAAAGGCATTGATTTTAATGGCATGGATAACTGTTCTTACCGTAAAACAGGAGTAAAAGAAGCTCAACCTGATGCTTCCTACTATATCGGAGAAAATGCCAATGCGATTAAT
>CAZJTL010000271.1:0-5108 GCA_964548905.1 uncultured bacterium
GAAGATGTTGCCGGTCTGGGCGAGTGGCACGGGTGGCTCCGCAGCAGCAGTAGTGTTATCAACTATTTTAGTTTCTTTGACCAATAGTCATTTAAGTTTGATTCAAATTTTATTTGAAGTAATTTCTGCTTTTGGCACAGTAGGATTATCAATGGGAATTACCTCTAGTCTTTCTCCTGTCGGGCAATTAATTATTATTCTGACCATGTATACAGGAAGAGTTGGTGTAACCTTATTGATGGCATCAATTTTAGGCGATCCTCGTCCTAGTTCGGTTCAGTATCCACAGGAGAATTTGTTGGTAGGTTAGTTCATGGTTCATGGTTCATGGTTCATTGTTGATTGTTGAAGGTAGGAAAGAAAGTTGCGTTCTTTAAAATTTTTATCTAATTTACGGAAAGATAATCGTCAATTTGCGGTAATTGGGTTGGGGCGTTTTGGTAGAGCTGTTTGTTCTACTCTACATCAGATGGGATGTGAAGTATTAGGTACGGATGTAGATGAAAAGCGCGTCGCCCAGGCACTGACTGATAAAATTGTCGATCATGCCATGCAGCTAGATTCTACGGAATGTTCCGCCTTGAAAGAAGCGGGAATTTTTGAATTTGAGACAGTTGTAGTGGCGATCGGCAATTACTTACAAGAAAGTATTATTACTACTTTGAATGTCAAAGAAGCAGGAGTTAAGCATGTTGTCGCTAAAGCTTCTTCAGAAATTCATGGCAAACTCTTAGAGAGAGTAGGTGCCGATCGCGTTGTCTATCCTGAAAATGAAGCAGGGTGCGCTTTAGCCTACAGTTTAACTAAACCAGCTATCCTCGATCGCCTCGATCTCGATCCTGAAAATAGCATCGTAGAAATTATCATCCCCGAAGAATTTCACAACAAAACCATCCTCGAATTAGAACTCCGCAATCGTTACGGTTTAAACGTTCTAGCTGTAGGTAACGGAGAAAAATTTACCATTAACCCCACCTCGCAAACAAGATTGCAAAAAGGTACGATTATGGTAGTTTTAGGAGCGAATAAGGATATTCAGAAGTTGCCAATTTAGTTATTTGTTTTTTGTTATTGGTTGTTTGTTATTGGTTGTTCATTGTTCATTGTTCATTGTTCATAGAAAAACAGGGAGCAGGACGGCGCTAATCCCTAATCCCTAATCCCTAATAAATATACTAATTTGTAACAATTCCCATCAACCTGAATCTTGCTGTGTAAACTGAGATGTCTATAGCTTAGGAGTTACCAGTGAACATTCCTGCCGCTTATCTGGAAAAAATTCAGGCTGTCTACCCCTCCATTTCTCTCGATCGCCTAGAATTTAACCAAGAAGGTATGGTCAATGACGTTGTTATCGTCGATCGCCAGTTGGTTTTTCGCTTTCCCAAGACAGATTGGGCGCAAGAGGTACTCAGTCACGAAGTTAAGGTTTTAGAGTTAATTAAAAATCGTGTCGATTTACAAGTACCTCATTTTGAATCTATTTCGCAAGAATTTGTCACCTATCAATTGATTAGAGGAGAACCATTATCTCGCAGTACTTTACTTAAAATGGAACGAAGAGAACAAGAGCGAATTTTTGCTCAACTCGGTACGTTTCTGCAACAATTGCACGAATTACCTGAACAATTATTAACTGAAGCTGATATTTTATCTTCTGGTGCAGCACGGACAAAGGAAATCTGGTTAGAGTTTTACGATCGACTCCAACATATTCTTTTTCCCCATCTCATGCGTCACCAAAAAACATGGGTAAAGGAACATTTCACCCCCATACTTGAAAACGAATTAGATTTAAACTATAAACCTGTACTTACTCACGGTGATTTAGGTCTATATCATATTCTGTTCGATCCCAACCAAAAAACTATTAACGGTATCATTGATTTTGGTACCGCAGGATTGGGCGATCCAGCTAACGATATTGCTGCTTTAATTTGCAACTATGGCGAAGAATTTTTACACTATACCGAAAGAAATTATCCCACGCTTAAAAAAGTAATCGATCGAGCGCGTTTTTGGGCAGGAACTACAGAATTACAGTGGGCATTAGCTGGAGTTCATCATAAAGATACAGGGTTACTTCTAGCTCATCTTGGCGGTGCGCGATCGGTTAAACCAATTGGTACGCCTTGGATCTAGGGGTTAGGGGGGAGATAGGGTGTGGGGAAAGTCTGAAGTCTTAAGTCTTAAGTTCTTTTACTCATTACTCATTACTTATTACTTATTACTTATTACTTCCCTAACCCCTAATCCCTAATCCCCAACCCCTGCTCCCTATTCCCTTTGAACTATGCTTGAATCTCAAAATCACTAGCATTCAAGCTAGCAATACCGCTTAGGGTAGCAAATTGACCACCACTAGCCAAACCAGCAGTAGTACCATCTGGATTGTAGAACAAATTATCGCTAGCACTGCTATAGACAATTAAACCAGAACTTGCACCAGCTAAGCTATCGGCACTAACTATGGCAAAATCGCTAACCACACTAAATCCATTTCCTGCAACACTTTGGAGTGCGGTAAAAGTAGTCTTGTCTAGCAAGATCTTGTCACTACCAACAGCAAAGTCTGTGATGGTATCTATGCCAACTGCACTACTAGTAAAAGCGGTGTTGGTATTGTAAAGAAAGCGATCGCTACTTTGACCACCAGTGAGGGTATCATTACCAGCAGCACCATCAAGAGTATTAGCGGCAATATTACCAGTAATCTTGTTATTAAGAGCATTACCAGTGGCGTTAATGGCACCAGTACCAGTTAACTCTAGATTTTCGACTCTGCTAAGTGCAATATTGGGATCGGCAACGGTAGGATTAGTGAGAGTGAAAGTAACGGACGATTTCACCGTATCAACTTCTGTGGTAGCTGTAGTACCACTTTCTTTGACTTTATCTCCCGCATTATCCACTATGTAAGTGTCATTGCCATTAGTCAGAAGTGTATCTCCTGCACTATAACCAGCAATGCCATCAACCTCGGTATAGAATAAACCGCTATAAAGACTATCTGCGCCAGTACTACCATTAAGGATATTACTAGCGGCATTACCAGTAATTTTATTGGCAGAAGCATTACCAGTGGCATTGATAGCGCTAGTACCAGTTAACTCCAAATTTTCGACTCTGCTAAGTGCAATATCGGGATCGGCAACGGTAGGGTTAGTGAGAGTAAAAGTAACAGACGATTTCACCGTATCAACTTCTGTGGTAGCTGTAGTACCACTTTCTTTGACTTTATCTCCCGCATTATCCACTATGTAAGTGTCATTGCCATTAGTCAGAAGTGTATCTCCTGCACTATAACCAGCAATGCCATCAACCTCGGTATAGAAGAAACCGCTATAGAGACTATCTGCACCAGTACTACCATTAAGTACGTTATTAGCAGCATTACCCGTAATCTTGTTAGCCAGGGCGTTACCATTAGCATTAATAGCAGCAGTACCAGTTAAGGTGAGATTTTCTAAGTTAGCACCGAGAGTATGAGTAACAGAGGATTGAACGGTGTCGATTTCACCAGCAGTAGTAGGTGTTTCGCTGACAACATCGCTAGTGCTATCGACGACATAGACATCATTACCAGCATCGCCAATCATGTTATCGTTACCAGTACCGCCGTCGAGACTATCGTTACCAGCTTTTCCTTCCAGGCGATCGTTTCCTTCTAGACCTTTGAGTGTATCGTTGCCATCTGCACCAATCAAGGTATCGTTACCAGTCGTACCAGAGCGGTTTAAGCTAAATATTACTGTGGTTGTAGCAGTAGGACTGAGGTTATTAAAGCTTGCACCATCGTTGACGACAAATTCGATTTGACGAGGGGTGAGGTTGGGATTGGCTTTAGTATTGGTGTATTTAACGGATTTGAGGACTTGTTCGTAGTTGGCGATCGTGTCTGTACCGTTGAGGGTGAGGGTTTTGGTAGCGGCGTTATAAGCAACGGTGATGTTACCTGTGGCGGTAGCAGAGAGAGATTCTGATGTACCGTCTAGAGGGTTTTTGAGAGTGATGGTAGCGCCTGTGAGGTTGGTTGATTCTGAGTCGGTGAGTTTGAGGGAGTTATTGAGGGTGATTGTTTGTTGGGAAGGGGCTAGATTGGCGGTGGAGTCGATACCGTCAGCAGTGCCGTTGAGGTCGAGGATTGGATAGTTGTTGACAGGAATATTGACGTTTTTTTGTTCTCCTGCGGCTAAAAAGCCATTTTCTTCGATGGCAGCAGGGCCTTGTGACGTTTCCAATAAAGCTGAAACATAGTAATTTTGACCTGTTCCAATTAGTTGAAGCTCAAATGGTCCTTCAACCAAACCTTCGATAAAGCCAAATCCATCTTTGTCTCCTAACCATTGACTATTAGGAATTTCAGTTATTGCTCCTGTTGCTTGAGTGTAACCCAATCGACGACCTTGACCATCAACCAAAAAACCTTCGATGGGATCGAATAAAATAGTAGAAGGTAAAATACTTGAAAATACATAACCCCAATTAAGATTAGGTAGATCCTTATGAAGGTTTGTTGAGATGGATTCTTCTTTCAAACCTACATTAAGCTTTTCTAAAATTAGCTTTTGAACATCTTTCTTAAATGGAAACTCTCCGTGTCCTACGCCAGGAAATGAGTGTAGCTTAACATTTGCTCTGGGATATTGTTCAAACATCGCTTTAGAAGATAGCAGAGGAACAGTTCCATCTGCATCGTCTATAAATCCTTCTTTTTCCTCATACCAAATTTCTCCTGGTTTTGGAGCGACAGGTGCAAGTAATTCGTTTTGAAACGGAAGGATACTATGTTTCTCAGCTTTAGCAATACCACCAGGGTAAACAATCACATCTTCATAATCAGGTGTATTGCGCTGAACAACAGCGTCTCTTGCTGGCTTTCCAGTACTGTAAACAACAGTTAATTTATTAACTTGATTGGCAAAAAGAGTGGGATCTACAAACTCTTGATTTTGTTCGGAGTCATAACCATAATTTAGATCGACAAGAAATTTATTTGCTTCATCTAAGCCTAGGTATTCGGCTCTTTTAAGATCTTGACTTGGATTATCGGCTAACCCTCTTTTGTCACTCTCCGAGTTTAAGTAGTAACAAATAAGAGAGATTAT
>CAZJTL010000272.1:0-5082 GCA_964548905.1 uncultured bacterium
AAAGTGCTTAACAATTTTGGAAAAGAATATGTAATTAATTTTGTTTAGGCACTTAACTAACCATTAGCTACGAGCTATGAACAAGAATTAAGATTGAGAAACGCTATAATTTTTTAGTTAATTTAAATTTAGACAAATAATCGAACATTTGAAAAGCAAATTTATTTCTGCCAGAAATAGGAAAAGAACGCCGAGAGAATGCTACTATAGCTATAAATATTAATCCATATATTAGCCAATGATTCTTATGTTCTGGCGCTCGCTGTTTTAATTCTGCCTGAACTGAATTAGTTGGCAAAGATTGAGAAGATAATAAATTTGATTCCTGACCTGGATCGACCAAATTCATAAAACTAATTGAGCCAGCCGTAACAATCGCGAGCCAAAAACTACCAATAATAACAAAATGAAAATTACGAATTAGTTGCCGACAAAATTTAAGATAAGAACGCTTTGATAAAAATTTTTTACCGATAAATAGCTTCATTAATAATTGCTAGAATATTCAGTGCTAATAAATTCGATTTTATTGATTAGTCTTCAATAAATATCAGTAGAAAGCGACGATTGTATCAGGCAGTATCTAAAAGCAATTAGTTTTTAAGCTTAAATTAAAGATTTAGCAAACAGTGGAGAATCAGGACAAATTGAACGATCGACTAGAAAACTTGGCTACAGCATTAGTTAATCAATCAGGATCGACAGACGATCTAAACCGAGACGGAAATCATAGTCAGAGTTGGAAGATTGAAGATAGCGAAAATTTATACGGTATCCAAGGATGGGGAGAACCCTATTTTTCGATTAATGCTGCTGGACATATCACCGTTTCTCCACAAGGCGATCGCGGTGGTTCGCTAGATTTGTATGAATTAGTAGAAGCTTTAAAAAAACGCAATATCGGCTTACCCATGCTGATTCGCTTTTCCGATATTTTAGGCGATCGCATTGAAAGATTAAATGCTTGTTTTGCTAAGGCGATCGCTCGCTATAACTATCCGAATATTTATCAAGGAGTTTTCCCGATCAAATGCAATCAGCATCGACACATAGTAGAAGCGCTGGTACACTTTGGCAAACCCTATCAATTTGGACTGGAAGCAGGTTCCAAACCAGAATTAATTATTGCTCTAGCAGCTTTAGAACCTGGGATAATTAATGGCAAGCCAACAGAACCCTTATTGATCTGCAACGGATATAAGGATAAAGAATATATCGAAACAGCACTGCTGGCAAGCAAATTGGGACACAAACCAATTATTGTTATCGAACAGCTAGAAGAAGTGTATCTGGCGATCGAAGCTAGTCGTCAGCTAGGAATCGAACCGACTTTAGGTGTGAGGGCAAAATTAGGAACTAAGGGTGTGGGACGCTGGGGTAGTTCTACAGGCGATCGCGCTAAATTTGGTTTGACTATTCTGGAGATCCTAGAAGTAGTTAACCAGTTAAAAAGCGATCGAATGCTGCACTGTTTACAACTGCTGCACTTTCATATCGGTTCACAAATTTCTTCGATTAGTACCATTAAAGATGCCATTCGCGAAGCCAGTCAAATTTACGTGCAATTGGCAAAATTAGGCGCTAACATGCACTATTTAGATGTAGGTGGTGGTTTAGCTGTCGATTACGATGGCTCAAAAACTAACTTTCATGCTTCCAAAAACTACAACATGCAGAATTACGCTAATGATGTGGTTGCTCAAGTCAAAGACGCTTGCGAAGTAGGAAAAGTAAGTACACCAATTATAGTTAGTGAAAGCGGTAGGGCGATCGCTTCTCATCAGTCAGTCCTGGTTTTTGATATTTTAGGAACTAGTGATGTTCCTTCTGATTCACCTCAACCTCTACAAGAGGGAGAACATTTGGTAATTCGTAATCTTTGGGAAACTTACGAATCTATTGACGATCGCAATTATCAAGAAACTTATCACGATGCCGTTCAATTTAAAGATGAAGCAACCAGTTTATTCAACTTGGGCTATCTTACCCTGAGCGAACGCGCCAGAAGTGAAGAACTTTATTGGGCGTGCTGTCGCAAGATTATCGAGATTACCAAAAAACAACAATACGTACCCGATGACTTGGAAGATTTAGAAAAAAGCATGTCATCGATTTTTTATGCCAATCTTTCCGTCTTTCAGTCAGCACCAGATGCTTGGGCGATCGATCAACTATTTCCGATTATGCCCATTCATCGTTTGTCCGAAAAACCAACTCAAAAAGGAATTATCGCCGATCTTACCTGCGACAGCGATGGCAAAATTGACCAATTTATCGATTTGAGAGATGTCAAAGATGTTTTGGACTTGCATTCTCTAGAGTATGAAACCCAAAAGCACGATCGCCATCTCTATCAATCTCCCAAACCTTACTATTTAGGCATGTTTTTGGTAGGTGCCTATCAAGAAATTATGGGAAATTTGCACAATCTTTTTGGCGATACTAACGTAGTGCATATCAAGATGACTCCCAAAGGCTACCAAATTGAGTACGTCGTTAAAGGAGATACGATTAACGAAGTGTTGGGTTATGTTCAATATAATTGCGAAGACTTAATTGAAAAAATTCGTCGTCGCAGCGAACAAGCACTACAGGAGAATCGTCTTACTCTAGAAGAATCGCAATTACTGATGCAAAATTACGAACGCAGTTTGCGAAGCTATACTTATCTGTCTTAAGTAGTCGTGCAAATTAAAAAACTTCGAGCAAGTAATCCCTGATTAATCTTGCTCATTTTTTGGCAAAAATTTTCTTTTTTCTTTACAAAAAAGTACTTTAATTAACGATATTGTTATAAAAATAACTTTAAATTACTGAGAGCAAACTAAAACTCTCTCGATTGCAAGGTTAACTCTCATGAAATGGTTAAACAATAACTTTAAAGATATTTCCAGCTTTGGTAGCAAGCAGATGAGATATCCGCTCAAAATGTTGAATTTTTTGGGACTGAAGCTTGCCTATTACCTACGTTTGAAGCGAGTACCATTTTTGCCAGTGGCGATCGATTTAGAACCTAATAATAACTGCAATTTTAAATGTCCCCACTGTCAGGTGACATACTGGGATAAAAAAACAGAACATATCGATGCTGATACTTTCAGCCGTATTCTCAAGCAATTTCCCAATTTAGTTAGGATTAAGCTACAAGGAATGGGAGAACCCTTGCTCAATAGAAACTTGATTCCCATGCTCAAAATTGGTGAGAGTAGGGGAATTTCGATGTGGTTTATCTCCAATGGAAGTCTGTGCAATCAAAAAATTGCCGAACAATTAGCGACCCTGAAAAATACTAAAATTACCTTTAGTATTGACGGTGCTACGGCTGAAGTATTTGAGAAAATTCGAGTAGGTGGTAAATTTGCTCAAGTTACTCAAAATATTTGCAATTTAGTGCAACTGCGTGGCAATAATAGAAGACCGATTTTATCAACTTGGACGGTAGTTAATCACAACAACATTGATGAAGTTCCCAAAATAGTCGAACTTGCTGGTGAAATGGGAGTAGATCAAGTCACTTTACAGCCTTTTGTGAGTAACTGGGGTAAAGAAGAGATGAAAGAACGTGCCAATTCCATGAAAGTAGATCTTGAATCTCAAAAATTTACGGCGATCGTCAAACAGGCTAAACAAATAGCCGATCGAAATTCAACTTATTTAAACGTTAACTACAGCAACTTTTATTCTAAGCAGAAACCCTGTACTTGGCCCTGGAAAAGCGCTCATATTTGTTCTAATGGAGATGTAGTTCCTTGCAGTGTCATTGCCGATTCAGACACCATTAAAATGGGAAATGTTTTAGAACAAGATTTTGCTGAGATTTGGAATTCCCAAGAATATCAAGATTTTAGGGAAAAAATTAGGACACATAATTTACCTAATTACTGCAAAAATTGCTATTTAGATGCTAGCTAGCTCGATAGTTTAGCGCGATCGAACAATTTTTGAAAAATATAAGATCCAAGTTTTCGAGCAAAGGTTTGTTATTTTTTCGAGATAAGTAACTTAGGTTACGTAATGTTGCCAGAGAGTATCTTATAATCTATTGAAGTTAGCAACATTATAAGTATAAAAACTTATCAAGCGCAGTTTGCGTCATCTTACCAAATTAAATGTTTGCTCTCTTAGTCAATAATTACCATTAATTACCATTTCACCTAGTTGCGCTTTCGCTCTTTCTTAATTGTTGAGATCGCATTAAAAATAATTGGCTCTAAATTCTGTTAGAGCTTCTTTCAGTAAAGATTTTGAAGCAAGAAAAAAACTAACCTTGTTTGCTTGAGTTTTGACTCTCAAGCAAATATTTGCCTATAAAGCCTAGTCAAATTGTTTGAGACGTATAGGCAAAAAGAGAGGATAGTAAGATTTAGCTGAACAAAAATCTAATTTCTAATTTAAGGAGATTTATTTTGATGGGATGGCTAACAAATAATCTCAAAGATTTCTCAAGATTTGGTTTATATCAACTCAAATATCCCTTAAAACTGCTAAATTTTTTGGGTCTGAGGCTAGCTTATTACTTCAAGTGGAAACAAGTTCCTTTCCTACCAATTTCTCTCGACATCGAGCCAAATAATAACTGTAACTTTAAATGTCCCCACTGTCAGGTGACATATTGGGATAAACCCATAAAACATATCGATACCGACTCTTTTAGCCATATTCTCAACCAATTTCCCAACCTGATCCGAGTCAAGCTACAAGGAATGGGAGAACCTTTGCTCAATAAAAACTTGATTCCTCTGCTCAAAATTGGCGAGAGTAGGGGAATTTCTATGTGGTTTATCTCCAATGCTAGTCTTTGCCATCAAAAAATTGCCGAACAATTAGCCAATCTTAAAAATACTAAAATTACCTTTAGTATTGACGGTGCTACGGCTGAAGTTTTTGAGAAAATTCGAGTAGGCGGTAAATTTGCTCAAGTCACCAAAAATATTCGCAACTTAGTGCAACTGCGAGATAAAAAGCAACAGCCAATGCTTTCCACGTGGACGGTAGTTAATCACAACAATATTGACGAAGTACCAAAAATAGTTGAATTAGCTAATGAAATGGGAGTAGATCAAGTTACTTTACAACCTTTTG
>CAZJTL010000273.1:0-4939 GCA_964548905.1 uncultured bacterium
GGTCTTGAATTATTTTCTCTTATTTTGTTCTGACTTTTGCAAGAGGTCTATTAGCAAACAACAAACAACAAACAACCAATAACCAATTAAAATCTATACATACTGGCTATCAATTAATTATTTATGAGTACCGCAGTACCAGCGAAAACAAAATACGAAGCAGTTATTGGACTTGAAACTCACTGTCAGCTTAATACCAATACCAAGATCTTCAGTAGCGAATCTACCAAGTTCGATCCAGATAATCCCAATACCAACGTTTCTCCTATTTGTTTGGGATATCCTGGTGTTTTGCCAGTACTTAATGAAAAAGTACTAGAATATGCAGTCAAGGCGAGCTTAGCTTTGAACTGCCGCATTGCTCCTTACAGTAAGTTCGATCGCAAGCAATATTTTTATCCTGACTTACCAAAAAACTACCAAATCTCCCAATACGATTTACCGATCGCCGAGCATGGTTGGTTGGAAATCGAACTTGTCGATAAACCAGGTGCAGAACCAATTAAGAAAAAAATTGGCATCACGCGCTTGCATATGGAAGAAGATGCAGGAAAGTTAACCCATGCTGGAAGCGATCGCCTGTCGGGTTCTTCCTATTCTCTAGTAGATTTTAACCGTGCTGGTATTCCTTTATTAGAAATAGTCTCAGAACCAGATTTGCGATCTGGCAAAGAGGCGGCAGAATACGCACAGGAATTACGTCGCATCATGCTCTACCTGGGTATTAGTGACGGTAAGATGCAAGAAGGTTCTCTGCGTTGTGATGTGAATATCTCTGTTCGCCCTGTCGGACAAAAAGAGTTTGGCACTAAAGTAGAAATCAAAAACATGAATTCTTTTAGTGCGATTCAAAAAGCGATCGACTATGAAATAGAACGTCAAATTGAGGCGATCGAAAATAAAGAAAAAATCAACCAAGAAACTAGATTGTGGGATGAAGCAACGCAGCGTACTATCAGTATGCGTTCTAAAGAAGGTTCGAGTGACTATCGTTATTTTCCAGAACCAGATTTACCGCCGATCGAAGTTTCCACAGAACAATTAGAAACATGGAAAGCTCAAATTCCCGAACTTCCCGCCCAAAAACGCGATCGCTATGAAACCAATTTGGGTTTATCTGCATACGATGTTCGCGTCTTAACTGACGAAAGAGCAATTGCGGAATACTTTGAGACTGCTGTTGCTGCTGGTGCTAATGCCAAGCAAGTAGCTAATTGGGTAATGGGTGATATTGCAGCTTACTTAAAAAGCGAAGAGCTAAGCATTACTGATATTGCTCTAAATCCCGAAATTTTGGCAGAATTAATCGAATTAATCGACAAAGGAACGATTAGCGGCAAGATTGCTAAAGATATTTTGCCAGAATTGTTAGCCAAGGGAGGTTCGGCAAAAGCATTAGTAGAGAAGAAAGGACTAATTCAAATTTCCGATACCAGCGCGATCGAAAAAATGATTGATGAAGTCTTGGCAAACCATCCCAGTGAAGTCGAAAAATTCATTAATGGCAAAGGTAATATGAAAGGTTTCTTTGTCGGACAAGTAATGAAAAAAAGTAGCGGACGAGCCGATCCGAAATTAACCAATCAATTACTCGATCGCAAGCTGAAAGAGTTGCAGAAATAAGGGATTAGGGGTTAGGGGCTAGGGGTTAGGGATTAGGGAGCAGGGGAGAGGGGGAGAAGTAATGAGTAATGAGTAAAAAACTTCCTACTTCCGTACCGAACTACTTCCTACTTACCTCCTGCCTGGGAGCCTCCTGCCTGGGAGCCTTATGCTGCCTGCTGCCTACTCCCTGCTCCCTTTTTTACCAATGAACAATGAACAATGAACTATTAGCTTCCAAACCATAACTATATCTAATACCCATTTTTAGGCGTTTTCGACCCTTTTAAGAACATATATGAATATACTTTAACTATTTTAAATGGGAGTTATAAGCTAACTATAGGTATGAATTATTGTAATACTACCTTTATCTTATATGATAAAAAAAACTTATTTTATATTTATTTAAAAATTTCATTACTAATGCCCGCCAAACTGAGGATATTTTTCGCTTAGTATCAGAAATGAAACTTACTAGGTCAGTCAAACTTGTATTCGATTCAATCGAGCAAAATTGGCTTTAAAGTAAGTTAAAACAACGTTTCCCCAACAGTAGAGGAGCAACACATGGCAACTTACAATGTTACTTTAAAAACCCCCGATGGAGATCACACCATCGAAGTTCCAGATGATGAATACATTCTTGATGTAGCAGAAGAACAAGGCTTAGATCTACCCTATTCTTGCCGTGCGGGTGCTTGTTCTACCTGTGCTGGTAAAATTGAAGCTGGTTCTGTCGATCAATCCGATCAATCTTTCCTTGATGACGATCAAATCGAGGCTGGATACGTCCTTACTTGCGTAGCTTATCCTACTTCTGACTGCACTATTGCTACTCATCAAGAAGAAGCTCTTTACTAAACAACTCGATTCGTCTAATAAATTTAGAAATACAGTTAAATACTGGCAAGCAGGGAGATCTTTGAGGAATCCCTGCTTAATTTTTATCGGTCGTGTCGTACTGTTTTGAATCTTTACTTTTTTTTGCTAGGTTTATCTTATTCAAGTAGATATAACTTGAAGTTAAACTCTCACACAGCAATTACAAAATGAATAACGTGAAGTCTACAAACTTGGCTCTAAACTTCCAAGAACGCCAGATTTTGTTAGAGGAATTTCAAGAAGTAGTTGATAATATTGCACCACCATTTTCGAGTCTCAAAAGATTGAAATATAGTTATGGTGAGTGGCTGTGTTTAAATTTCACCATTTTCTTACAACAAATAGGCTGTAATCGAGCTAAAGTTGCAGAGATTAGAAATAGCTTAGGTAAACAAGAAAAGATTATTTTGAATATTGGTTGCCAAGATGATAACCAGACAAATTACGTCAATGCCGATCTTGTTTCTCTTTTTGGCGATCGAAGCATTTTTAAGAAAAAAAATAACGCTCGTTTTGAGCTATTGGTAGAACTGACCTATTATGATAAACATCTGTCTAACTTTGCCGATGGTATTGTTTTATCTCATGTTCTAGAACATATTCATCCAGGTTTAGCTGTTCGAGCTTTGAAAAATTGTCTTGCTTATCTCAAACCAGGTGCATGTTTGCGGGTTTCTGTACCTGACTTAAAAAAATACGAGAAGCAAAACGTGATGAGTCCAGAAATTTCTGGAGTCAAAAATATGACCTTGGCAAAAAATTTGATTATATATGCCTATAAACACCAGTTTATGTTCGATCTAGAACTACTGATGCTGTTAATGGAGGAAGCTGGTTTTCAAGACATCAAAGCCGTTTCTTTTCGTCAAGGTTTATTAGGAGAAACAGACGTAAGCAAGCGTCAAGATGAGTCAATTTACGTCACAGGGATTAAAGCACAAACTATTTGATTCCTTTGAATCTTTCTTGAGCAGATTGAAATGCTTCTCGCATCACAGCTTGAATCTTCTTGGGATCGGGTTTTTTACCACCAATGAGATCGCCAAAATAAACGCAAGCACCTTCACCCAATGCCCAAGTATAAGCGGCTGCCCAAGATGCAGCGATAACGCTACCAAAACCAGGGACAAATTTAATTAATTCCCTACCGATCGCCTGTGCCAAAAAACCACCAGCGATCGCGCTAACTATTCCGCCTGCTTGTGATGGGGTCAATTTTTGCCCGTATAATTGTCCCAATAATCCGACTAAAGAAACTTGTAGGGCAGTTAACACAGGCATAGTCGCGAAAGGTAAGGGAACTGCGGCAAGCGTGGCAGCCGCGATCGCAAAGGATAAGATGTATCTTCTACCGACATCGCGATAGAGATTACCCAAGCGATCGCCGAGTTCGTTATCTAAGAGTTGATGAATTGTCCGCGCTTCCGCCTCTGGTAGTAATTGAGCTAAGTTATCTCTAAAGGCTTCTAATCCGTAAAAAACGGGCGTGTAGCCATCTTCTTCTAAAGTAAAGTCAACTAATACAGCGCGATCGAATAATCCTGTAAAAGCTGATTTAATCGCACTAAAAGCACGGTTAACTTTCTCAAAGTTGGGAGGATAATCTGGATGATTGGCAACATCTGAAGCATAAAGTTCGTGCAGGCAAGTAACGGCTAACAAACAGGGAAGATCTGGGTACTGTTGGCGTAGTTGTTGGGCAATTTGCCTTAAGGTATCTGTAGCAAAATCATTAATTTTGACAGTGAGAATCAAAACTCTCGCACCTCGACTATCCTGTTGCAAATCTCCCACTAATTCTTTAACGATCGCACTCGTATCTTGGTTAACATCTCCCAGTCCTACTGTATCGGTAAAGATTAACAAAGGAAGATCGCTAGAAGGATAAGCATATCTTTCTGTATGTTGTGTATGAGGGCGAAAACCTTGTCCGACAATTTCCTCAGACACACCTGTCAATCCTCGCACCAAAGAACTTTTGCCCGCTTGCGGTTTGCCAATTAAAAGTGCTTCGGTTGTGGGTAATTCGGCTCTAACAGTTGCTAAAATCTCTGCAACTTGCGCTTCATCGATGTTAAACCACTTGATTACTGTCTGTGAAATTTGCTCTACAGGCAGAAATTGCTTCAAGTTGTTGGTAGTGTTGTGCCAAAAAGTAAATATATTTTTCGTCCAAGAATCTTGAATTGACTCGATCGTTCCTCGATCGGTCGATTCTTGAAGGGTTTGAGGATTTACAGAGGATTCATCAATCTCTTTTTGGTCTTTTTGCTCAGTCATGGGCGATCGAACAGCGAATAAGCTCCAATTAAATTTTATCGGTAGATTCGGAGCGCTTCACCGTACCTGTATGTGGGGATTATTCGACCAATTTCAAAGAGATAGGGGTATAAGGGTCCCCAGGGCTGTTTCATTCTTTGAGGTAGAATAAAAATAAGCGATTTAAGATTCT
>CAZJTL010000274.1:0-4911 GCA_964548905.1 uncultured bacterium
TTTAAACGCCCCGTCCTACCCTCACCTGTGTAATTAATTTTGTGCAACTACTTAGCTGTTAGTCTTTAGAAGTAACTTGTTCGATCCTCGATCGGACATAATAATCCTCCAGCGAGAACAAGAAAAAATTTGCCTTTAAACTTTTTCCTCCTACTCTTTAAAGCTTAACTTTGCAGTAATGTTTTTGATGCTTTGAAAGCAGAATTTAGAAAAGATCTCAGTTGCTGTCGATCGCGATCGAATATCTCATTTTCATTTAGTTGAGATGCTTTCAAAACGCCTCCAAACCAGTGTTCTGTATGCCAGAATCCATTACCCTCTAAGCGCGGAAGATTCCTTGTAGTTGGATATGGATAGGGACTGACGTACCAATAGGGTTCGTTATAACTCCTGTCTCCAGGCGACATACCAATACCGATACTCATCTGTTCTCCGTTTTTCTTTCCTGGCAATGATATTAGCGTTGCTATATCAAAATGATGGGGCCAAATGCGAATCGGTGATGCACTCTCGGTTGTAGTTACAAGACTTTGAAGTAGAAGATAGGTAAGATTGTAAAAGTCAGCTAATTGTTTGCGTCCTTCTTTTTCAGTAGCATCAAAGCTAGCACCGCGAGCAACTGCATGGTCAGGAAAATCATCGGGTGGATAGGAAAGAAAGGTAATTTTATTAGCATCGACACCCAATTTAGCTATTTCGCTTTTATGCCAATCTAATGCTTCCTGCATCGTTTTTTTGTCGAGAGGAAATGTTGCCAGGGTTTGACCAAGGTTATCTAGAATTAAGGAGGTAAGACTGACTGGCTCGATCGCCACTTGAAATGGCTTAGAGGCTGGAATTAATCCCCCAACAAAAGCCTTGAGTTCGGGATTCCAGCTTAGACTGGATTGACTGTCATCTGGTTGACGTTCTATTAAAGCTTGTCCTGTCGCAGCAATAAATTGAATTGCATAGTGTAATTGAAGTCTGCTTTCTGTTAGGTCTTGCGTTTTCATTTTGCCAGTTAGTCGTGAAGTATTCATCGGCATTTTCCAATTGATGTTTACAGTTAAGATTGTTAACTTTCGTTAATAGGAAAAACGTTGTATATTATCGATACGATCGAGCTTTTGGTTGTTAGCAGTCATTTCTTGAGCGTAGACGGGAACAGCAGTAAGAACCAAAGTTGATAGACTAGCAATTAATAGACGTTTCATAGTTGTCCTCCGTTATGACGATCGACTCGTTTAATCTTTATTTCTTTAATTGCTATGATGATCGATCGAACTTAAGATACACTTACTATTCACTGAGAAGATAGGTAATCTCGATTAAAATTAGCTGAGTAAGCTCATAAAATTTAGAGTTAAATTTGTGATCGCTTTTGATACTGCACTTCGGTGCGATCGCTCAACTAAGTTTTAAATAATTCAGACTTAACAACTGCTGCGAATCTGTCAATATCACTTAAATCGCATCCATTTTCATAAGCTTCAAACTGTAAAAATATGCGATTTTAAAATACTTTAGTCTACATTAAACATTCGTAATCTAACTATCTTTGTTAAACTTGCTCCAATAGCTCAAAATATCGCTCTCGACTAATCTGTGCAGTGTTTAGGTTCGTCATGATGTGGGTTACAGCAACATTGCGAGGACTGGTTTTAATCACCACAGGTCGTTTAACTCCTGGTTTAGTGAGAATCAAATGATCTCCTTTTTGACGTTTAACAACAAAGCCCTCTAACTCAAAAACTTTTACTAGCTTTCGATAAGGGATTGGAGTAATTTTACGTTCGGTCATTACAGCTAGAGAGTTACCATCTCCACGGCAATTGGCTGAGGATAAATCCACATTCCATCTTTCAATGTGAAGCCTGATTCTTCTAAAACCTCTGTTAGCGTTCCCATTTCCTCACATTCTTCAATGAAACCTTCTAAAGCCTCTTGGACAGATTGTTTTGCTTCAGTCACAGTATCCCCAAAGCTAGAAACACTTAATGCAGGACAAATTCCGACGTACAAATCGCCTTCTTGAAATATCTCTAGCTTTAGTTGAATGTTTTGCTGCACTTTGCTGTTGCTAAGTAAGAGTGTACGAATAAAGCAATTTTAACGCATACGTAGGTGTAGTCGTGTCGTTAGACATAGCTTTTTCAAGTAAAAAAATGGCTATATTCTAACTGGATCGATAAAATTCTAAATTGTTAGTATTTCTTTCAGCTTAAAGACTTGTGCTGATTATAGCGATTATGGTGATGTTGTATTTTAGCGCGATCGCCTTTTCGGTCAATTTAGATTTTAAGAAGCAGTGGCAGGAGAAGATACTATAATTTAGGATAGTGTCGCCTAAAAATTGGGTCATATCTAGAAAGTTTCTGGATATCATACCAATCAAGGATAATATACCGAATAATTCTTGATATTATGCCAAATAAGGTGAATAGACGGAAATATTCTGGATATCATGACCTATAGGGGAAATAGACAGAAAGTTTCGGTCTAATAACTAGTTATACTGCTGGGCTGTCGGTAGGGCGCAGCCGCAAGGTTATCAGTTGGGCGATACAAAACTTAATCTAAAATCAGCTTGACCTTGTACTTGGGTATAAGGTTTATCATTGGAGCATCCAGGTAACTGCATTGGTGGAGTATTTAGGATGCTGCAAGTTGGCGAAGTCTCTCACAAGCTGGGACTCAATCCGCAAACTCTATATTTCTATGAGCGCATTGGATTAATTCCAAAGCCGAGGAGAACTGAATCAGGCTACCGCTTGTACGAGGAGACAGACATAGAGCGGCTAGCCTTTATTACTCGTGCTAAAGCATTAGGCTTGACCCTTGATGAGATCAAAGAGGTCTTATTACTTCAGAATGGCGAAGCACTGACCTGCCATGAGATTCATTCCAAACTGGTGAGTAAAGTTAGGAAAATTGAAGAGGCGATCGCCCAGTTACAGGAGTTGAAAAGTGAATTACTACCGCTAATTCAGCATTGTGAAAACAACCTTGCTGAAAAAGGACAATCGGCAGACTGTATTGTTTTCCAGGACAAACTACTATGAAGCCAAAAGTTGCATTTTGGGCGAGTGTATCGGGAACCGTCATAGTTGCTCTATGTTGCTTTACACCTGTCCTTGTTATAACCCTAAGCGCAATTGGTTTAGGGGCTGTTGTCGGCTACCTAGATTACGTTTTGCTACCTGCTTTAGTTGTGATGTGTGTGGTTACATTCCTTTCCTATCGTCGATATCGTCGTTGTGACAAATGCTAATCATCATAGACATTGGTTTGAGGGAATTGAAATGAAACGTCAATGGGAACTGATTGGAGCTTTTTTAGCATCAATAATCGCTTCAGTTTGCTGTGTGATTCCCTTGCTTTTGGCAGGGTTGGGCATTGGTGGAGCATGGATTGCCTATTTGACGGCTTTTGCACCTTATAGACCTATTTTTATCAGTATTGCTCTAGTATTTCTAGGGTTTTCATTTTATCGAGTTTATCGCCAGCCTCAAGATTGTTCTTCTGGAAGTTTATGTGCTAACCCTCAAAAAAATAGAACAATGAAAAAGATTTTAATAGTCTCAACAGCTTTCATTCTAGGTTTACTTGCCTTTCCCTATGCGATCCCCTACGTTTTGGGGACAGCAGCTATTAGTCAACGTAATGTACAGATGCAGCGTGTTGTATTGCAAGTTAGTAATATGACCTGTACATCTTGTTCTGTGAGCGTTAGGAATAGTTTGTTGCGAGTCCAAGGGGTTCAAGATGCGATCGTCACATTCAACCCGCCAGAAGCTGTTATTGTTTATGACCCTGCTCAGGCTTCTATCCAAGATTTGATCCAAGCTACAACCAATGCTGGCTATCCATCACTTGCTAAAAGCACTAATTAGAAGGAGTATAGTCATGGGTGAATGCTGTAATCTATCGTCATCAACTAAGAAGAATGAAACTCGTTGGCAGCGCATCTGTCCGCAGGACGGTACAAAAGGAAAACCTGTCCAACTGATCACTCTAAAAAGCTTGCTCGTTCCAGTTGCGCTAGAGCAATTAAATCCAGCGAGTGCTTACGGGTTTTGTCCAAGTACTAATTGCCCAATTGTTTACTTTTCCGAGCAGGGACAAACTTTCACAACTGCCGACCTGAAAGTACCTGTTTTTCAAAAAAATGTGGATGAGAATGTTTTTGCTTGCTACTGTTTTGGTTGGAGTCGCCAACGCATTCGTGAAGAGCTTAACCAGTCGGGGGAGAGCAATGCTGTCGATATGATTACGACTCACATTAAAGCAAAACGTTGCGGCTGCGAAGTCAATAATCCCCAAGGCTCTTGCTGTTTAGAGAATGTCAGATCAGTGGTCAAACAAACAGTTGAAGAATTGGCTAGATGATGGCGCAGTATAACAACCCCAATGCAGCGGACGGACGAAAGCTGCTGGTGTTGAGTTTAAGGCTATCTGTCGCCGCTGATTGGGACCGTTATGTGAATCTAAGCTCTCCACCTGATTGAGTCAAATAGTGGAAGGTTCAGTATCCCGGTATTTTCCAAATTGGTGTTGACATCTCACCTACCTACTGATAGGATTTATTCATGGAACAAGCAGATACCAAAACCCTCATCCTTGATGTCGCTCAAGATCTGATTCAACGCCTTGGCGTGAACGGCATGAGTTATCAAGACATCAGCACAAAAGTTGGGATTCGCAAAGCTAGTGTTCACACGCATTTTCCCAAAAAGGAAGATTTGCTGGTGGCACTGCTGGATCGCTATAGTGATCGCTTTCTGCGGATCGTTGATGGCATCTTGATGTCTAGCGACTCTGCGGAGGTGAAACTACGACGTTATTGCGGTTTGTTTGAAGCTACGCTCAGTAGTGGCAACCAGGATAAAGCCTGTCTTTGTGCCATGTTTGGTGCAGAGTCAGAGACGT
>CAZJTL010000275.1:0-4899 GCA_964548905.1 uncultured bacterium
CTATAGGTCTTGAATTATTTTCTCTTATTTTGTTCTGACTTTTGCAAGAGGTCTCATGAACCATGAACCATGAACAATTAGCCATTACAAAATTCTTGCCATTCTTGTTTAACTTGGTTGCTGTAATCTTGTGCGTAGGCGATCGCTTTTTTGCGCCACTTGCCATGACTGGCAAATTTAATTAATTCGTCTGCATTTGCCGATCCAGCTCTGCCACTACTACGCAATAGTGACCATGCTACCACTTGCCCTAGTGAAATCATTAACTGTTGCAGTTTTTTGGGGCGATCGCTCACTTCTTCTAAATCGAGTTTATCTTCACTTGGCTGTAGTTCGCGAATAATAAATTTAGTACCGTTAATTTCAATAGTATCCAAACAGGCAATCTCCATAGCTTGCAAGCGTTTTTGTAGAGTTACCACTCGATCTGCTTCGCTTTGCCATTTAGGTTGTGGATATTTTAAATAATTGGTTAAAGATGGTTTTTGTGCTTGTTTGATATCCAGTAAAAAATTGCGATCGGGAGAACCTTCACCTTCAACTAAAACCACATATCTTTCTAAACCCAAACTTCCCGTACCAGCAATCCGCCATGCTGCATCAATAAACCGATAAAATTCAGGGTTATTTTGTTGTTCGGCATATTTTTCTAAATGCTCTTTGATAATTAATTTTTGCTCTTTAGATATCGCTCTAGTTTTTTCATTTTTGATGAGAATTTGGCGGCGATCGCCTTCTAAAACTGTACGACTGCCTAAAAACTTTCTTCGACCTCTGGTATTTTCACCTTCAATTAATTGTTTGACTAATCCTTTAGAATTATTAATATCTACCCATCGTGCTTTACCCTCTACTAGGGAATTACTATAGCTTTCTAAAAAAATATTGCCTAAATTTTCTGGATCTAGTTCTTCTTCTTGGCTCTCTGCAAAAGCCAACCAAATACTAGTTAGTAATCGAACCACATCTAAAGTACAAGGAGCTAAGGCAGATTCATCAAAGTCATTAATATCAAAATAAATTATCTCGTTATCGTTCTCATAACTACCAAAATTTTGCAGGTGCAAATCGCCACAAACCCAACTTAAAGGAGCATCATTTAAAATCGAGCTTTCTTGCCAATCTTCATAAAATAAATGACAACTCCCGCGAAAAAAATAGAAAGGACTAATTCCCATTCTTTGATATTTAAGTTGCAATAATTCAGGATCGCGACCTTGGTTAAATTTGTGAATGCGTTTGCTTATTTTAGTCACTTGTGACAAGAACTAACGAAAATATTCATAAACAAAACCACCCTCGAACTACTTCTTGGTTGACTTCCTCTCTTTATGATATTCCCCGCAGAGTTTCACTTAACCTGGAAGCAATACATTAAACTTCCAACGCTAGTTTGCTTAACTCCCGATTTCTCCATTTGAGAAAGTATCCAGTTTCGCTTTGGGTGGTTTTGTGTTTGAGTGAGACAGATCTACTATCAAACAGCTTTTCCCTTTATTTAGTAACGTCTACTTGTGATTCAGGCTGTTTTATCTGCCCAAGAAGCTTTCTTTAGCTTCAATTATTAAGATATCACCCCTACTGGTAATATCTTGATTCGCGCAATCAAACTTTACCCTTATTTAAGAAAGTATTGATAATCGATAAGCAATATTAAAAAAAATCAAAAACTCTAAAAAACAGTTGTCAAACTAGCAGTTATGAAATTGAACTTTGAATCATCAAATTCAGTCCAAATCACCTAGATAAACATGAGAGTAGCCATTATGAAACTAAGACTAAAGTTAGGAATTTTACTATTTGCTTGCGGCATTCTTTTCGGGTTGGGAACGATCGCATCTCAAACGCAAGTAAGCTCAGCCAAAAATTTGCCAACTTTACATATGCTCAATCGCCTTACTTTTGGTCCAACAACCACAGAGATTAAACAAATCGAATCTCAAGGATTTAACCAATATCTAAAAGCACAACTTCATCCCGAGTCAATTCCAGAATCTCCCCAATTAGAGAAATATTTGGCAAAACAAGATATTCTCAAGCTGAGTCCGCTCGATCTCGATCGCAAATATGGCCCAAATAAAAAATTAGACCAATTATCGCCATCAGAGCGAAATAGAGTGAATAAAAATGTAGCCAAAATTAAAGAAAAAGCGATCCAGAGTCGTTTATACCGCTCGATCGCCTCTCGTCGTCAATTACAAGAAGTAATGGTTGATTTTTGGTTCAATCACTTCAATGTTTACATGGGTAAAGGTGTAATGGGTACAATTTGGGTCCCTTCTTACGAACAAGATGCGATTCGACCTTACGCTCTAGGAAAGTTTAGAGATCTATTGGGTGCAACTACTCATCATCCCGAGATGTTGATTTATTTGGATAATTGGTTAAACACAGACCCTAACAGTAAAGGCGCTAAAGGGGAATTTAAAGGACTAAATGAAAACTATGCTCGCGAATTAATGGAATTGCATACTCTGGGAGTAGATGGCGGCTATTCTCAAAAAGATGTGGTTGCCCTGGCGAAAATTTTAACAGGATGGGGAATCGATCGCACTGGTAAAAAAAGCGATGGGAACGGTTTTTATTTCTGGAAAAATCGTCATGATTTCAGCGATAAAATTTTATTAGGCAAAACTATCAAAGGTAGCGGCGCTCAAGAAGTAGAACAAGCTTTAGATATTTTAGCCCGTCATCCTTCCACTGCTCGCCACATCAGTTATAAATTGGCTCAATATTTTGTCGCCGATGAACCTCCCGCTAGTTTAGTCGAGCGTCTGAGCAAAAGTTTTCAAGCTACAGATGGCGATATTAAATCTGTTTTGACTAGTTTATTTACTAGTCCTGAATTTTTGGACAATACATATGCCCACAATAAATTTAAAACTCCTTATCAATACGTAATTTCAGCCGCTAGGTTAACTGAACCAGAAAAACCTAATCTACGCAGAATTGCTGGAGTGTTGATTCAGATGGGAATGCCTGTTTATGGTTGTCCGACTCCTGACGGTTACAAAAATACCAAAGAAGCTTGGTTAAATTCTGACAGTATGACACGTCGAGTTACTTGGGCGATCGCGATTAGTCGTAATGCCTTTGATTTATCCAAAAATCATAAAATCGAATCTACGCGACTAGCACAAAATCTCGGTAATAATTTTTCCACTCACACCAAGCAAGTCATCGAAGCAAGTCAGCCTAAACTTCGTAGCGCTTTAATTCTAGCTTCTCCAGAGATGATGCATAGGTAGAGATAGGGAAGTCATTCGTCATTCGTAGGAGCGGGTTTGGTGCATTTTTGGAACAAACCGATAACTTATCCTCTAAACCCGCTCGTTCTGTAGCGGGAGTCCCCTGCTCGGAACAGCCAGATGCTAACTCAGCTGCCGCATTAGAAGACGAGAATCCAGAAGTCTTTTTATTGGCATTACGAGATGTAGTCGAAGCCAACAGCACCATGAGCGAACTGGCAAGAGCGATCGACCGCAATCGTGAAAGTTTATACAAAACTCTCTCAGAAAAAGGTAATCCTCAACTCAACAGCGTCCGCAGTATTTTAAATCAGATCGGGTTTAAGTTAGCCGTAGAAGTTAATCAGTCATCAGTTAACAGTTAAGAGTTAACTGTTAACTGTAAGAAGAATTTATGTTTTGGATTGATAACTGATAGCCAATCGCAGCGATCGAGAAAAGTTTTGAAGTCCTACAGCCGTTGAATCAGAACGATTTACTAGTCAAAGACGAAGATGGAACCGTGTACCGAGTCGGACAATCCCAGGAATGCCAAATCATTGTGTCTCAAATGCGTATTGAACGTGTAGCACCTGTTACCACCAAAGTTACCAATTTAGTTTTGGATGATGATGACTTAACCACGGCGATGAGTAATTTACCCCAGGAGCGAACTTATCTTAGTGGTACGCTGACTATTTCTGATGCGGAAGATTTGATGTTACCGACTCATATCGATAGATTTGATTCGATTACTTTGCAACCAGGAAGTAGTATTGCTTATGCGCGGTTGATTGCTGCTACTCCACAGGAGGTGGTGAGATTGTTGGAGGATTATTAGGCAAGTGGTAATTTAGTAGTTAGATGTGTAGAAGCTGTTAATTCTTGGCAAAATTAATTATTAATTTTGGCTAATTTATAATTTTAATTTTGTCAGGCTGAGAGACAAACTGAAAATGTATTTCACCTCCGTCAATATCTTGTACAAAACAGTTGTGAATTGTTTCGTCTCGATCTGGATTACCATACATTTCACAAGTTCCAACTACATTCACTTGCGATACCATATCAGCACCTTTCATAAGTCTTTCGGTATCTACCAAAAGAGTATATCTTTCTAGACGAGGTTGAAAATCTTTGCCTCCACTAAAGTTAATATACAAACCCTTTTCTTCATTAATAGGAATCATATAGATAACACGACCATTACTCAATACCATTTGCGTAAAGTAATTTTGACAAACTGATGTTATATCTTTTTTGGCTAGTACTAACTGTTTACAATAACCACCAATTCTGGCAACGTAATTAATCTCTAAATCTTCAAACTTGGCTTGATAAGACTCTTGTGCTATTACACTATTGTTAATTAACCCAATCTTAAGAAAAGTCAATAATGAAATCGTTTGCTTTAACATAAATAAAAAACATCTAGTTAATAATTAATTTCAATATCGATCGCCTTTAGTAAGCGCAGAACTCTACAGAGTTATATGAAGTACTTGATTCAATATAAATTCGATAATCGCCTTTGCGAGGAATTTGATAGTTAATTTGGTCTGAAGCAACTTTTGTCCCAAAAATACGCCCCATAGGTCCAGTTACATAGATATCATATGGGTGCGACTCTTTTGGAGAGACGGAGAATAGGGTTTAGACTGGTATTGCCAGG
>CAZJTL010000276.1:0-4896 GCA_964548905.1 uncultured bacterium
GATCTGAAACATTCTGAGTTTCAGATCTCTCTACAATTTTTGTCCTGTACTTAGCGTATTCCTATAAGAGTCGCACCCAAATAAATATGCAAGAAAATAATATTGCCGATAATCTCGATCGCGCCGAACAAAACGAGATAGCAGGGTTTAATTCGACTAAACCGCTCGAATTAGCAGAAAAGCATCGCATCACCCTAGAAAGCGAACTGCCACCAGAACAACCAATCGAAGAAAAAGGCGTTCCTCTTCTCTTTACAGCTACAGCCGTAGGTGTTATCTTACTCGGATTTTGTGGTGCGTGGTGGCTGATTCAACCAAAAGTTCCCTCAACTGTCGCCGAAGCACCAGCAGCCAAAGAGGAAATATCAGAACCGACTCCCGAACCAGACTATCGTGGCAAACTCGCACTCAGAGATCAAAAATACGCTCTCTCCGAGCGCTCGCCACAACCCCAACCGATTCCAGCCGTATCTCCCCAACCAACAGCGCCACCTCCAGCTCGACCCCAACCAGCACAGAGAATACAAACGCCGCCACCGCCAAGAATGGTAACTCAACTATCGCCACCCCGTCACAGTTGGCAAAACGCGATCGCAACTAGCAAACCAAAAGCTGAAGTAGACCCTTTTAAGCGTTGGAACGATTTGGCACAACTCGGTCAAGTTCGAGGCGCAATTCCAGAATTTCTCAAACAACAGACAAAACCGATCACTTTGAATAATTCCAGCCAAATTCGACCGACGATCGAGCCAAAATCTACGTTAACGAAAACAACGTTCGATCGAGGGGGAATTCCAGTTATTAATGTCGGCTTTAGTAACTCTAGCGATTCCGATTTTTCTACAAATTTGACTCCAGGTGCGAGAGGAATTCTTAACCGCGATCGAGATAGCGATCGACTCAATGAAGGCGATCGAATACGTGAAGTTGCTTTCGGTACGACTGCTGCTGGAGTCGTGTCAACCCCATTAATGTGGGATGAATCAATCGATCGCGCCGAACAAATACAAAATCGCTTTACCGTTACCTTGAGTGAAGATTTAGTTTCTACTACGGATGAAGTCGCCCTTCCTGCTGGTACTGTAATTGTGGCTGAAGCTTCCAGTGTCAACCAAGAAAATAGATTGGTACGCGCTAGTGCGATCGCGATCGTTTACAAAGATGCCAAAGGGAGGGCGCGACAACAGCCTTTAGAACCAGGTGCTATTTTAATTAAAGGTGAAAGCAACCTACCCCTCATTGCCAAAGGATATTTCGATCGCGGTTCGACCATTGCCAGTCAAGATTTACTAATTAGTACTCTCTCAGGTATTGGCAAAGTCGGCAAAGTCTTTACCGAACCAAAGCAAACTTCTACATTTAATTCTGGCATTTTTGGCAGTTCTAGTTCTACTGTCACTCAAAATCGTGACCCAAAAATTTGGGCGGCTGTACTCGATGGATTTTTTACTCCTTTATCCGAGAGGATTTCAGAACGTTCTCAAGCACAAATTGAAAAGTTGGCGAACAGTCCCAATGTAGCGGTAGTAGAACCAAACACCAAAATTTCCATATTTGTTAACAGCTTCTTTCACATCAAAAACTAGCACGGATCGATCGGCTACTATGGCAGTTCAAAAATTTTCCCATTCTCGACTTATTTGTGGCTTTATCGCCAGCAGCTTATTGAGTTTAACCTTGAACGCAACAGCATCTGCTTCCGTTCCTCTCGCAGCTTCAATGGGCTACCAACAGGTGAGCGGTAATGTCGGTTCTCAATCGGGAATTGATATAAGAGTCTATCCAGGTAGAATCAGTACCGTCGATTTTTCCAATACCGATGAAACGATTATTTATCTCGGTTTGGGTGACGCTTCTCGAATTGTGTTTAATACCGACTTCCCCTTAGAAAGTGGTGCGGCTAAAACCGTCTTACTCAAGCCGATCCAACCGCTTAAATTTCCTGGCGCTACCACTACTAAAATTACCAATTTAATTGTCAAAACTGCCGATTCCAAAGGACAGTTGCATCTATATAATTTTCAAATTTTTTATTCTCAAGGCACTCCTAGTAATTTGGGAATACAAATTACTTCAGCTAATCTCGATCGCGAGCGTAACTCTACCAGAATTAATCTTGGTGGAGGACGTACTGCTAGCTTAGATGATGTCGAATATGGTTTGAGATTGTCTATCTCTAAAGGTTATACCTCAGCTTCAGATCCTGTTGTGACGAGGGTTAAAAATTTTCTTGCCATTGCCCGCGATCGCTCGGAATTATCTTTAGTTGAAGTGGCAGAAGAAGCTAATGTCGATTTGGCTGTGATTACAGAACTCGCTCGGATTGCTTTTGAGGGGGTTTTAGAGCCAGTTAGATCTGCAACAGTTGAAGCAGATGGCAATATTAGTATCAAGCGATCGAAGCTAATTAATGCAAAATAGAGAAGCTATCGCTTCAGAACTTTTACTAATTATACTAATCAATGTGTTGGCAATACAAAACAGCGCGATTATTTTAGTTGTTTTAGTAGCTAAGTTTTGGTTTATGTGCAAAAGTATTAATTTGTTTCAGTCGTTTTGGTTTGAAAATAGTTATCAACAATCTGATTGAGTAAATCATGGGGATCTAAGTTGTTGTTAATGGCAGATTGTCTGATCCTAGAAATATTATCTGAAGATAGACGGAGCGGAGCAAAACACTCAGGAAAAGCCCAACTACATTTCTTACATTCTAGCTGACACCCACGACACGACGTACTTTTGAAATTGTTGCATTCATCACAGAGAGGTTGCCAATTAGTTAACTCGTTACCTCCACATCTAGTACGTGGAATTTTATGATCTTGTTGAAGTCGAACTTCTGGTTCGGCTCGGTTACACACCGAACATTTATTGTTGTACTTTTCGAGAATTTGTTGCCAGTCAGTTTCGGAAAGCTTGACTCGTGGAATTCTTTTTTCACTTAAAGACAAACTCACAAGTTGGTATGTTTTACCTTCTCGCGCAATTCCAGTAACACCTTCCTCTCCTTGCAGTTCTCGCAAGCGTCTAAAAACATCTACATAAGGTTTGTAGGGTTTGTTTCCTGAGTGCTGACTCCTTCTAAAAAGTTCAATCGCTTCTCTGAGTTGATCTTCTTTCACACAGGGGCCAGGAATACCATGTTTTAAAGGCCAAAGTTTTTCTAAAAGCACTCGATAGTATGATTTATTTGCTTGACTAGGGGATACAAATCCTTGACAAACTTTTTCTAACCAATCCTCTCGTTTGACATTTTCTGGTACTTCTCGTTCACTAACACTGGCAAGGGGCAGAAATTTTTGTCTTCCCCGACTTTTTTGCCCTTTTGTCATTAGTCATCTCCCCGAAGTAACCAGATCGGATCGATATCCAATACTCTTGAGATTGCATCAAGTTCGTAGTCTTTTACAGAGCGTACTTGACGTTCAATTTCTGAAATATCAGATTGTTCAAGCTTGACTCCATAGTCAACATTAAGAGCCGCAGCCAATTCCACCTGATCTAGACCATGTTGTAATCTAGCCTGACGAATCCTTGTTCCACTAATATTTTGCTTTTCAACCACCGCTAACACCTTAAATGTATAGCGAGATGTTAATCAGAAGGGTAATATTTTGTAGACGAAAATCGTCTACACTAGCTTTTAATTAGTAAATAATTTATGATTGGCTACAATATTAGCCTCTATATTTAGTTTTATATGCGCGTTTCTTCCTTCTTTGCAGGCATTGGCGGTTTCGATCTTGGCTTTGAAAGAGCAGGAATGAACGTTGTGTTTCAATGTGAACTAGATTCTTTTTGTCAACAGATTCTTAAGCGCCATTGGCCGCACGTACCTATACATGACAACATCACGACCCTCAATCCAGCAACTATCCCTACCTCTGACCTATGGTGTGCAGGGTGGCCCTGTCAAGACCTCAGTACCGCAAATACAGATAGAAGAGGACTTACCGGAGAAAGAAGTGGGCTATTCTTCACGTTTATGGATTTGGTTAGAGAAATTCAGCCAACGTGGTTGGTTATGGAAAACGTGCCAGGTTTACTCTCCGCAGAAGAAGGCACCGCTCTTGAGACAGTTATCAACACGCTCGAAGAGAATGGGTATTTGGGGGGATGGGTATCGTGTAACGCTGTCCATGCGGGCTTACCCCATAACCGAGACAGAGTATTCTTTATCGCAAGTTTTAGATCCGAACGTGCCTATTACTTCTTTACTGACAGCAGCGAATTGTCTGGGGATACTTCGTCGAGAGAACCGAGCAAAACGAAAGCTAGATTTGGTTTTCGTCAAGTCGCTCTCGGAGACAATCCGCTTGTGGTACAACGTCGCGGTGGCTTCGGGTACACCATGGCCAAAAGCATCTGCCCCACGTTACGTGCCCAAACTGGAGGACATCAAGGAGGTCATTCAGACCGACCAATACTATGTGGCGAGAAACTTGACGTGGACAGAGTGGGAGCGGCTTATGGGGTTTCCTCCCGGATGGACGGTCGTAGAGGGAGACTCCTTGGTAATGCCGTTGTCCCTGCAATCAGCGAATGGATTGGAAAACGAATTTTAGAAATTGAAAAAATGTCAAATGACAGCCAGCTAATAAGTTGATAAAGCGGACGGAACAGAGATTTTGGAATGATACAAATTTTATCTACCGCCGCTCATCTTGCTTATTAGCAACCCACACACGCGATCGCGTGACTTGAGAATAGAAAAAATTGTTGCGTTAAAAAATGACCCAACAGATCGACCTGTTCGATACTCAATCTATCTCTCAAACATCTATAACTAACAAACAACCTTTCTACTCATCTCTAGGACAATTAGCAAAAGACTGCCAAAGTTGTAAGAGGATGTCTGAAAAGTTCAAAACTAGGCTAATCGTCTCAGCATGATCC
>CAZJTL010000277.1:0-4879 GCA_964548905.1 uncultured bacterium
GTGCTTAACAATTTTGGAAAAGAATATGTAATTAATTTTGTTTAGGCACTTATAAATTTTTCTTGACATTGGTAATAATGGCTTCTGCTTCTTGTGTTCCAGCGATCGCGTCACTCAACCCTAGCTCGTTTTCGACTCCCCAAAGTTGATGTTGGGTAGGATTACGCATATCTGTATCTACTAGTAAAGCAGTAAAACCTAATTGAGAGAGCATTAAAGCTAAGTTAATCGAAATTGTCGATTTTCCTTCTTCTGCTTGCTCTAGTTTTTGTTTGTTATTGGGTAACTGATTTTCGATAAACTGAGGTGCAGCAACCGTTTCAGCGCGATCGGCACTCATGTTTTGCTGGATGTATAAATCCATCAAGCGTCCAACTACTGCTTTCGCTTTTTCTGGTTCAGTACTTTGGTAAGAAATTTCGAGAACATTGGTTTCTTTAAGCGGTTGTACTTTTAAGTTACTCTGAAATTCACTGACTCTAAGAGGCTTACCTTGTTCGTTTTTTAGCTCGAATTCCTCGATCGCTTGAATAGCTAAGGAATTCAATGTGCCTAACTCTTTGCCCATCTCTTTTACCTTGCCATTAGCATCCATCTCCATCTTTCTGAATAAAACTTTGCCTTCTGCTTGATAGATGGGTTTTTGCAGGAAAGTGACTAAACCTGTAGCTAGAATTGATGCTGCCAAGACTAGGGAAGCTGGCAACCAACGCCGTTTTAAGATCGACCAATACTGACTGAGATCGATGTAATCTTCTTGTGGTTGTTGATAATACTCTTCTAAATTGGATTCTTTCTGTTCTAGGGAATTCATGTCATATCCTTTGCTGCCTGATAAATATCCATTAATTGTCGATAATTGTCTTGAGGAGTGTAATAGTTTTCATAGACACCACGGGCATTATTTCCCATCTGTTGCATTACTTCTGGGCGATCGTATGCCCATTGCATTTTCTCAGCTAAGTCTTTGGCATTGCCCACTTCAAAATGCAAACCTGTGACACCATCTTCAACTATTTCTGCCATACTGCCGAGGCGCGAAGCTACTACTGGTAAGCCACAGGCAAATGCTTCAACCATGGTTAAGCCAAATGTCTCATACCAAATTGAAGGAAAAACCAGGAAACGTGCATTCTGCATCAATTGCCACACTGCTGACTTGTCCTGATGACCTAAAAATTCGATCGCCTGCTCTAGTCCTGCTGCTTGCACTTTTGCCTGTAATTCTGGAAGTAATGGTCCATTACCAGCAATTTTTAGAGGTATGCGTAAATTATGTTGCAAATAAGCATCAATCAGGGTAGTAATCCCTTTTTCTATGGAAATTCTGCCCACAAAGAGGGCGTATTCAGAGGAGGTAGGGGCAAGGCATTGCCTTGCCCCTACAATTGGTTCGCAGACATAATTAGGTTTAATGTAAATTTTGTCTTCGGGTAAACCTGCCATAATCATCTTTTCCTTTTGAAAAGCAGTTAAGACAATATAAGCATTAACCCGATTTTGCCAAGTTCCACGCCACCAATGAAAGGCTAACATAGCAGCCACCGCAGCACTTTCGGCGCGAGAATCTCGATAGCAGCCGTGGACAACTCCCTGCCAGGGAAGCTTATGACCGAGACAATCTTCACAAGATTTACCTTGACGAAAAAGCATCGCGTTAGGACAACCAAGTCTGTAGTTATGGAGTGTCTGCACGACAGGGATTTTAGCTAGATCGCAGGCATCGTATACAGATGGAGAGAGAAGGGGGAAAAAGTTATGAACGTGGACGATATCGGGATTTAAACGAGCGATCGCATCGCTTGTTTTTTGTTTGGAGGAGGATGAATAAATCGAGTCGATCGCCGCTTTGGCTTTTCCTAGCAAACCGACAATGCCATCGTTACTAATTTCCCATAGGTCAACTTGATGTCCTTGGTTTTTTAACAAATCTTGTTCTGCTCGAACGACTGTTTCTTCGCCGCCGATAAACTTGTAACGATTGTGTAGCAGTAAAACTTTCACTAGCTCAACTTTCTCGCAGTAGTTTAGGTAGATAGACTATTTTTTAGCTGATTATCCCACATTGATTTACTTGGAGGACAATTGATTTCTCGAAGATAGCCATTCACTTACCAAAGCAACATTATTTGTAGCTTGGCAGTTGTCGATCGCAGGACTTGGTGGCGTTTTAATCGTTTGCCAGCCAACAAGCTTAAGCTTAACAAGGAAACAAATGCTAAGTTGGGTAAATAGCCGAGTCAATAGATTTGTTGGCAATTTGTCTTTGTGCTTCATATAGCATTAGGGCGGCAGCGATCGCCACATTCAAAGATTCTACTTGGTTTTGTAAAGGAATTTTGACATGAGCATCAGCCAAATTGATTAATTCGGGTGATAGCCCCGCTCCTTCATTGCCCAATAAAATTAAGGTTGGACGAGTAAGATCGAGATCCCAATAATTAACAGAAGTAGTCGGTAACGTAGCAACTATTTGCGTTCCCTGTTGGCGATAACTCTCTACCAACATCTTTAAATCCTTAGTTTTTGCCATTGGTAAGCGAAACCATTCCCCTACCGACGCTCTTAACACTTTTGGGTTATCTAGATCGACACTATCGTCACTTAACCACAAACCATCAACATCAGTAGCAACAGCAGTGCGAATAATTGTGCCTAAGTTACCTGGATCTTGCAATCTTTCTAAGACTAAACCCAACTGCAAATCAGTTGACAATTTGAGATTACTACTTTGGCGAACAGCCGTAGCTACTACCCCATCAGGATTAACCGTTGTGGCGATCGCACTTAAAACTTCTGAGGTAACTAACTCCATTCTTTGGGCTTTCTCCCGAATTTCTGCCCATAATTGAGGATATCTTTGTTTCCAATCAGAGGTATAGCAAACAGTCGCTAAAGAATAATTCCATTTACAAGCAGACTCTAATAAGTTCGTTCCTTCCAATAAAAATAAATTTGCCTCGTGTCTTTCCTTGGCACGATGTAACTTACGAATCTGCTTAATCAGAGGATTTTTAATACTAGTAATTTCAAGCATTTAAATGAATTTCTCCTGGCGCGATCGCAATGTTTATCTGTGGATTTTTTGTAATAAATTAGCTGTGTCAGTCCACTACAATGAAAATCTGGAGCTTTCTAAAATACTTATGACTTCTTTTTTTCGTCCTAACGTTGATGCCATGGTTGGTTACATTCCTGGCGAACAACCCAAACCTGGAACCGACATCATCAAACTCAACACTAACGAAAATCCTTACCCACCCTCTCCAGCAGCGATCGCCGTTCTCCGTAATCTAGATAGCGAATGGTTGCGACGCTATCCCCATCCCTATGCTAATGACTTTCGAGAAGCAGTCAGTGATGTATTAGATATTCCCCTTGACTGGATTATAGTTGGCAATGGCAGCGATGAATTATTAAATGTGCTGGTGCGTGCTTGCGGCGACTTGGGAAGAAAGATCGTCTATCCTATGCCCACTTACGTTCTCTATCGTACCTTAGCAGCAATGCAGCCTGCGGAATGTGTAGAAATTGCTTATCCAGATGACTATCGCTTGCCGATCGCGGAATTAGTAGCCGCTAACGGTGCAGTTACTTTTATTGCTTCTCCTAATAGTCCATCAGCACATACGGTTCCTCTGGAAGACTTAAGGCAATTAGCTGCACAACTCTCTGGTGTGTTGGCGATCGATGAAGCTTATGTGGATTTTGCCGAAGAGACAGCTTTACCTTTGGTAAAGGAATTTGAGAATGTCATGATTATTCGTACCCTATCTAAAGGCTATTCTCTAGCAGGGTTGCGTCTGGGTTTTGCTATTGCGAATCCTAAGTTATTGAGTGGATTGTATAAGATTAAAGATAGCTATAATATTGATGCGATCGCCTGTGCAGTTGGGGCGGCGGCAATGCGGGATCGATTGTATAAAGATGAATGTGCAGAAATGGTAAAGCGATCGCGTGCCAAACTGGCGATCGAACTCAAGCAATTAGGCTTTGAATGCAGAGAATCTCAAGCTAATTTTTTGCTAGTACAACCACCCAAAGGCAATGCCGAACAGATTTATCTAGCACTTAAGGACAAAGGAATATTGGTGCGCTATTTCAAGCAACCAGGATTAGAAGATAAATTACGCATTTCTATCGGTACTGAGGAGCAAAATCAGATTTTAGTGGAAGCTTTAATCCATCTATGAATATTCTTTTTGTTGCTTATATAGTTGCTTAAATTTATTTTGCTGTATTTTATGGTCAACAATTGGTTGTGGATAATCATATTGATGACATACTAAACTAGCAATTTTTCCTGTCACTAATTCCTCTGTATCTAGTGACCTTAATTCTGGCAACCATTCTCTAATATAGTCAGCTTCAGGATCGAATTTTTGTGCTTGAGAAGCTGGATTAAAAATACGTAGAGGTTTAGGATCCATCCCACTCGATGCACTCCATTGCCAACCACCATTATTAGTAGCAAGATCGCCATCGTATAGCTTCTGCATAAAATATTTTTCTCCCCAACGCCAGTCAATAATTAAATCTTTGGTTAAAAAACTTGCCACAATCATGCGACAACGATTGTGCATCCATCCAGTTTCGTTTAGCTGTCGCATAGCTGCATCGACGATCGGATATCCTGTTTTTCCTTGACACCAAGCTTGGAAATGTTGTTCGTTATTTTGCCAGGGAAAATCTTTAAATTCTTTTCTGTATGCATCTTGTGCTAACTCTGGAAAGAAATACAAGCAATGTTGATAAAATTCGCGCCAAGCTAATTCTTGTTGCCAAGTTTGAATATTTTCACGGGTTTCATCGCTGCGACTGTTTTGGTATGCGCTAGTTGCGACTTGCCAAACTGTACGTATACCGATCGCGCCAAATT
>CAZJTL010000278.1:0-4849 GCA_964548905.1 uncultured bacterium
GCTTCCCCCGCTCCCCCTGCTCCCTCTGCTCCTCTGCTCCTCTGCTCCCCCGCTCCCCTGCTCCTCTGCTAGAAAGCTCGCTTTTCTACCATCAACCTCCTCTTTAATGTTAAGATTTTTAAAAATATGCTAAATAAATTATTAAGAACACTACGAATCAATAAAGATACTTAAAGTAATTATTGGAAATAGCATAGCAATTTAGATCCATCCTGCGTATTATTACTTAATTTGTTTATCTTAATCTTTTGAGATAAGTATTTTTACAGTTGGCGGCTATGTACTTCTAACTACATACTTTTACTTATAATCAGAATGATTTTTAGCTAATAGTTAGTATTATCACTTACTAGTATCAGTTAATAAACTCTGACTAAATTAGTGGTTTTTCCAGACAATAATAGCTGATTATTTACAATTGTAAATAATATTGTTTTGTATTCTGGAAGATCGACTAACTAGGATTATCAAGATAATCCGAACTTGCAGTTAAGTTGTCTTAGATAATTTAGAAATTGACTAGCTTAGATTATGGTTAGAATTAGCCTGAAAGAACTAGAACGTTATGGCATTTTTCGTAACGAAAAACAGCAAAAATCTCAAGTAGTTTTCCACGATAAGACTTATACTAGAGGTCCAGATTTTTCTAAAAATCTACAAGCTAAGGCAATTAGATTTTGTCAAAAATACGATCGTCAAAATCTGGAGACTTTGATTGTAGAACATCCATTATATTTAGCTATCTGGATTCAAACCGTTCATCCTTTAAAAGTTAGCAACCAACAACAGACTCAAGTAGTCACTAAAGAATTAGTTGCTAAAGATAGTGTTTCGCTTGCTTAGTAAATAGTTTTAGTTTACTTCTAATTTTAAGCTTAGATAAGCAGTAGTATTTTTTTGAGGTAATTAGTGATGCTCGAAAAATTGTGGTGTTTTTATTGTTATTATTTTCTTCCTAACTATGAGTTAAATTTAGTCACTGTGCCTATTAGAGAAAGCGAGGAGCAATGGAAAAATTTTAAAAAATAGGTGATCGCTATAGTCTCTAGACTATCTGTATTTCAATCTAGACAATACTTAAGCCATTAAATATCTGATTGAGCTGAACTAATTGGCAAAAGCTCATTGCTAAAATTCAATTTAGTTGCTCAGTTAATCCTAACTCTTCATCTATTTTTTTACTTAATATCGATCGAATTGTAGCCAAGCTAACTTAAAGAATTACTATGTAGCTTGAATATCATTTTAATTGGAAAGCTACTAGTCTACTTTATCTGAATATTTTGCTTGTTTTCTCGATCGATTTCTCAGAATTTTTCTAAACATTAAAATTTTCTATCCAGCCTTCTACTCTTCTATTTAATCTAGAAAGACCGAATAGAGGTAAGAGCGGGGGTTGATTTTTCATAGGCAAATTATCCCTTATTGAACTCTATCTCGATCGTTATGAGCGCAAAAGGGTAATGGATAGTGCCTGAATATTTTAGTACCCAAAATAAAATTGGTAACGATTTTATCGATCGACTGTTTTTACCTAAAAAATAGTCTCGATCTATAGAACAGATATTGGCATGACATGTCAATAAATTTTCTTTAGCACTTTTTTAAAATTATGCTTTCTTCTTCTTCCGAAATTAACGATTTTTCCTCATTTATTCTTTGTTGTTACACCAACAACACAAGTAGTATGCAAATTGCTCGTATTACTAATATTGCTAATTGGTATTTTGAACGAGTTATTCTGCCTGGGCAGCGCCTTATTTTTGAATCTCCTTCAGAAGCTGAATTAGAAATTCATACCAATACAAATATAACTGCCATTTTAGCCGATAAAATTCAATGTCAAAGTCTGGAAATGAATACAACAATATCAATTTTATCTTACGAAAAAGTTTCAATCACTAATAATTGATTGTTCATTGTTCATTGTTCATTGTTCATTGCTGATAGCCCTCATTAGTAAGCCTAATTTTAGGAGAAAATTATGAATTTTTGCCCTTGTTGTTCTTCTATTTTATTTCGTTGTATTCAGCATGGAAAAATTACCTGGTTTTGCTCTAGATGCAGACAAGAAATGCCTAATTTTAGTTCACGTACAATAACCCAAACCTATAATAATGTGCTGACTAATCAAGACTTATCGATCGGTTCTATTCAACTAGGGAGAAACAAGTTTAAGTAGCGATTAGTTTCTGGAGTCGTTACTAAACAACTTAAAATAACTCGACACACACAACTCTTTGAGAGGAAAAAGAATCCAAGTTAAGGGATTAATCGTGACAATAATATTGCGAATGTCTCTTTTTGCTGACTTAACAATTTGTTTTGCTACCCAGTCCGCAGACATCACGCCAATTGGGTTGAGATTACTCTTAAAAGGTCCTAAAATTAGCTTTCTGACTACACAAGGAGCATCTAAACGGCGCAAAGTAACTAAATCGCCTAATGTTCGCTTACTCAGTTCGTAAAGAGGACTAAAAGCAGGATTTACCTCAGCTTCAGAAGTATTGATCCAAACTTCCTTACGCACTATATCTTCGTTGGTACGAACAGTGTCAAAAAACGACTCTAATAAGCGCCAACTGGAGAAAGTATTAATTTCATAGGACTTGTCGATCGCCTCTTTATCTCTCTGGTGATGGACGTTAATACCATGATTGAGAATTAAAATATCTACTTTGTCTAAAATTGCTGCTAGTTCGGACTCTTTGCCAATTTCCCAGCGAATTGTCTCGATCGCTAATCTTTTCCCATCTAGATCTAGTTCGATCTCATTTGCACTAGAAGTTAAAGCCGTAACTTTAGCACCGTTGAGATGTAAGTGCTTCAATAGCGATCGCCCTAAACTTCCCGATGCACCTGTAACTGCAACTTTTTTCCCTCTAAGGGATAACGCTGTTCCCATTAGTTTGTCTACCAAGGTGAAAGTCCCACAGAAATAAGCATTTTGATTGTCAAAATGATGTCGCCAGTGATAAGGACGATTAACTAACCAAGTGGAGGGTACACTCTCAAAATCTCCTTGACGATGAGTTAAATCGGTAACTTCATCAGCGTAAGGTATTCCAGCACCGCGAGCGATCGCACTAAGTAGAAAGCTGAAGGTATATAGAAAACCCAAGCAAGCTGAACCTTGATAAGTTAGTCCTAGTTTTTGATTGTAGGTAAACCACCAAGGTACTAAACTAAACAGCAGCATTACTAGAGCTTCTGGAACATCATTGTACCAATGAGCCTGACGATAGATGGTGTCGCTAACTACGGATAAATCCCGTCGAAACACCTTATGATGCCAGACATGAAGACGATACAAGGGTTGCCAAACATGGGATAGAGCATGGTAAAAATCTCGTACCAGTTCAACCCATAAAATTGCTCCTAGGGCGATCGCGATCGCTACGGTCGTATCATAAAAACTCATAGGTAAGACAAAGTTAATATTAGACATTATTAAGGGTTATTTTGAGTAATTTGATTTTAATCAATTAAATGTATATTATTAGCGAACCAGGGAGCTAGGGGCTAGGGATTAGGGGTGTAGGGTGTGGGGTGTAGGGTGTAGGGGAGAGGGGGAGAGGGGGAGCAGGGGAGACAAGTAGGAAGTAGGAAGTAGGAAGTAGGAAGTAGCAAGTAAAAAAGTCTAAAGTAAGACAGTCTGAAGTCTGAAGTAAACACAATTAGCAATTAGCCATTAGCAATTAGCCATTAGCCATTAGCCATTAGCAATGAACTATGAACAATGAACTAGAACTATGAACAATGAACCATGAACCATTAACAAATTTCCCTAAAACTAGTGACAAGTGTGTCATTAATATGCTGATATTGATGTTTGGGTTGCTTTTGTCTGCTATTAGAGCTGGTTCGATTGCCAAATCTCTTCGATCGCGAATAAAAGTCTCAGTATTAAAGCGCAATTGCGATCGAATCGAGTTAGATTAATCCATAGCTCCTAAAAACCTAGACGAATAGAATCTAAACTTTAAATTTGTTAATAGCATGGAGAAGTTGATATGGCGCTTGATTATCCTGAAGATTTAAAGTATCTCGACAGTCACGAATATGTGAGAATCGAAGGTGAAATTGCTACGATCGGTATTAGTGCTTTTGCTGTCGATCAACTAGGGGATATCGTCTTTTTGGAATTACCTGAAATAGGAGATTCACTCGAAGTGGGAGAAAGCTTTGGTACGATCGAATCAGTCAAAGCGGTAGAAGATTTAAATCCTCCTGTGTCTGGTACAGTCGTTGACAGAAACGAGGCGATGATTGAATCTCCAGAACTAATCGCTGAAGATCCTTATGGAGAAGGCTGGTTGATTAAAGTTAGGGTTAATAACCTTGATGAAGAAGTAGCAGATGTTCTCTCTGCTTCAGAATATCGTTCTCAGGTAGAAGGAGAGGAATAGACGTGAGACATTAGGAATTAGGGTGTGGGAGTTGAAAATTAAGAAAACAGCATCTTTAAACAAGCAACGATCGCGATCGTACCAATAACTACACTTGCCAAGATGCCAATTCTTGACAAAGCAGAAGAGACAGCGATCGGCAAAGTTGGTTGATGTTGAGGAATTAAGCATACTCCCAGCATAATTCCACCTAATAAGCCTCCTAGGTGAGCAGCATTATCAATAATTTGAGACGCTAACAAACCAGTTGCTAAAGTCAAAAAAACTGCAAGTAAAAGTCCCCTAAGAAACTTTGATGGTAGAAAACGACGATTCTTACCCACCAAAACCATTAAAAAGCCGACTAAACCCATAATGCCTCCCGATGCACCGACGGAAGAAATTCGGCGTTGCATCCCTGCGGGATGATCTGATAATAGTAAAGAATGAAATGTCCTAAT
>CAZJTL010000279.1:0-4783 GCA_964548905.1 uncultured bacterium
AGTAAAAAACTTCAGACTTATGACGCAAGACTTCAGACTTATTTACCTCCTGCCTCCTGCCTTCTTGCAATGAACAATCAACTATGAACAATGAACCATAAGAAACCATGAACAATCAACTTATTAGTTCTGAATTGAACAATCTAGCCGAAAAAGTGCGTCTTTCTACTGTCTATGTGCGAGAAGGTAGACATGGTGCTGGTTCTGGTGTTGTTTGGAGGAATGATGGCACGATCGTAACTAATGCTCATGTGGTGAGAAGTTCGATCGCTAAGGTGGAATTTTCTGATGGAAGAACTGTTGATGCTAAATTAATTGCCAAAGATCCAAGACGGGATTTAGCTGCACTCAAAGTTAACGATTCTAACCTGACTGCTGCTGCGATCGGCGACTCGGATCGGCTGCGAGTAGGTGAATTTGTCTTAGCGGTTGGCAATCCTTTAGGAGAAAAAGGAGTCGTCACTACTGGTATTATTCACAATCTTAAGCCGCGATCGCCTAACATACTTACAGATGTGCGCTTAGCACCTGGTAATTCTGGTGGTGCTTTAGCTAATGCTTGCGGTGAGGTAATTGGGATTAATACGGCGATCGTCAATGGTTTGGGGTTGGCAATTGCCAGCAAAACAGTAGAGCAATTTCTTAACTCTTTCTACACTCAACCTAAACCCTATCTTGGTGTAACTTTACAACCAGTACTGGCTTTTTGGCAAAATCAACCTCTTTACGCCTTAAAAATTATCCTTGTCGAAGCAGATAGTCCCGCTCATCTTGCTCGATTGCATCCAGGAGATTTATTGATAGGTACAAAGGGAAAAACTTGGCAAACTCCCGACCAATTATGGCAACTTCTCGATCGCTCTCATCCTAATGATTGGCTGCTTCTAGACTTCCTGCGCCATGGTAAGCCAATGGTAGCGAATATAGTCTTATGTCACAAAGTTTTTCCGACAACAGCAGTTTGATTGGAGTTGCGATCGTCGCTAAATCTAAAGTTATTCGAGTTGGTTTGGAGTCTATTTTATTACCGAATCTAGAAAGTTCCGACGGTGTGCCTTTACTGAGAGGAAATCTGGAAATAATCGGTAGCATTTCTACTCTAGACTTAGCAAAACTCGAACAATTGCAACCAGATTTAGTTCTTATTTTCTGGGAAGATGGAGATGAAGAATTGCTGCTCTCTTCTGGACTATCCAACTTTTATACGATCGCCTTAATAGAAGATTGGCAACCTGGGGCGATCGCCAAAATTTTGGCTGCGGGTGTGCGAGGTATTTTACCAAGCGAGGCATCTGGAGAGGAAATTATAGGGGCGATCGCTTCAGTTTTACTTGGTTTAATTGTTATTCACCCAGACTTAATCGATTCTCTGCTTACTCTTACTAATAGTCGAAGTTTATCTCTGTCTTTGACTCAAGCGCTTACCAGTCGAGAGATTGAAGTACTGCAAATGTTAGCTGAAGGCTTAGGAAATAAAACTATTGCCCGTCGTCTCAATATTTCTGAGCATACAGTTAAATTTCATATCAGTTCTATTTTTAGCAAACTCAATGTTTCTAGCCGTACTGAAGCTGCGATCGCTGGTGCGAGGCAAGGATTAATCATGCTTTAGGACAGTCAGTCAGCGATTGAAATCGCTGCTTAATACAAAAAGTCGCTCTTTTGACGACTAGACTGGAATTTTAGTCCATTTCAATGGACTTAATCTATAAGACAGGGAATTAATTCCCTGTCGGTTATTGCAACTGATGCAAGATTTTAGTTAGATCGAGTTCGTTTAAACACTTAAACTAAATAGATTGACTTAAGGGGCGATCGCTTGCGTATTGAGTGGGATAACGAGTTAATACTACTTGTCCTTTTTCGTTATATGCAACACCTCTAGCAGGAATGATGTCATTAGAGTCGATCGCATTCATAGAATCGGATTCTCGTATGAAAGACTTTAGGAGTAGGATAAGCAGTTAAAACAATTTGTCCTTGAGCATTCATTGTCATTCCTCGTGCAGGAATAACCTCATCAGAAGAGAAGTTTTTTTTATGATCATCTAAACTACAATCATCATCTGAGCTTCTCTGCTTCTCAGCCTCTGAGCCTCTCTGCCTCTCTGCCTATAAATTTAATTTTGCCTAGCTAATTACTTTTGAATCTAGACTAGGATAGAAGTAAGATATGCATTCAATCAACAACTGTGGATCGTAACTTTGTTAAATTTTTTCAATTCAACAATTCTGGTTTAGGCGTTTTTATCACCCTAATCTCGATCGCTGTTTTACTCGGATCGGTTGGTTTGGGTTGGGTTGTCAATGGCTTCCTGATTATTTTTGCCTTAATCCTAATCTTGCCAGTATTGGCTTGGTTGGGGATGACTTGGTGGTTACAACGCAACTTAATTCAAGATCGATGTCCAGTTTGTAGTTACGAAATAACTGGATTCAATAAGACAGAATTTAGGTGTCCGAGTTGTGGAGAAACTCTCAAATCTGAAGATGGTCGTTTTCTGCGTTCAACTCCCCCTGGTACTATCGACGTTAAAGCTGTGGATGTTTCAGTTCAGCAATTAGAAGATTAGATAGGTATCGCCTGCAAATTCCTCTAAACTTAATTTTGGAATGAACAATGAACCATCAACAATGAACCATGAACTATGCAAATAAGATTGGTGTAGCGGTAATTGGTACTGGATTTGGTCAACAAATACATATTCCTGGTTTTCAACACCATCATCGTACTGAGATAGTGGCTGTTTGGAACCAAGATTTAGCCAAAGCTAAACAAATTGCACAAAAGCATCAGATTGCTTATGCTAGCGATCGCCTGGAGGAAATTCTGGCTTTACCAGAAGTTGATGCTGTCAGTATCTCTACGCCACCATTTCTACATTACGAGATGGCAAAAAGCGCGATCGCCGCAGGAAAGCATTTATTGCTGGAAAAACCGATGAATCTTTCGGTTAATGAAACTAGAGAACTTTACGATTTGGCAACCCAAAAAGGGATAGTTGCAACGACTGATTTTGAGTTTCGCTTTATTCCTGCTTGGCAATTACTGGCAGAATATTTACAACAGGGGTATGCGGGTAAAATACGTTTGATTAAAATCGATTGGTTGGTAACATCTCGCGCTAATCCCGATCGCGCCTGGAACTGGTATTCTCAGAAAGATATGGGTGGTGGTGCTTTAGGTGCAGTTGGTTCTCATGCTTTTGATTATATTAATTGGCTTTTTGGTTCGGTCAAAAGTTTATGCGCTAATTTAAATTGTGCCATTAAACAAAGACCCGATCCCAATACAGGAGAATTGAAGCCAGTTGATGCGGACGATACTTGTTTAATTATGATGGAATTAGCTGATGGTACGCCCTGTCAACTGTCAATTAGTTCGGTGACATATGCAGGAAGGGGACATTGGCTAGAAGTTTATGGCGATCGCGGGACTTTAGTTTTGGGTAGCGATAATCTCAAAGATTACGTTCACGGCTTTAAATTAATGGCTGCACTAGCACCAGAGGCTTTAACTGAAGTAGAGATTCCTGGGAGATTGGCTTTTCCGCAAGTTTTTCCTGATGGCAGATTAGCACCTTTTGTGCGCGTGGTCGATCGCTGGATCGGCGCGATCGATGCAGGTAAATCTATGACTCCATCTTTAAAAGAAGGAGTTTACTCGCAATTACTGATGGATCTTACTCATCAATCCCATCAAACTAAGCGTTGGGTAGATGTGCCAGATTTAGACGATTTTTTGCATTAATAATTAAAAAATCAATTCTTCTCCCCCTAGCCCCTAATCCCCAATCCCTAATCCCTCTTCCCTGACTTCTGCAAGCAGTCTATAGAATGGCTGTGTAGGTGCAACCCAGACTTTTCCAGTTCCTCTAAAAGTCTGTAGCAGTCCTTCTCTATTAGTTAGCGTACTCCTCAATGGATTGGATGGTTTTTCAACGCTAAAATGAATGCCTTCAGTGCGAAGCAAAGCGATCGAACCGTCTACTTGAAGAGTTTCATTGTCGAGACGAAGTTCGAGAACTTCTGCTAATGGTACTGGGATGCGAAAAACGACGATTCCTACACCGCTAACTTTGGTTTGATATCTTCCCTGACTACTAGTTACTCTTGCAGAAAAACTTTCGATTTTGTGTGCGCTTACTTTAACTGTATCTTCACAGCAGCAAAATAAATCTCGATCGGCATACAGAGTTTGATTGTTTAGCTGCATAAACCAATAGTGTCCAAAAGTTGGTTCTAAGTAAATCTCTCCTTTACCCCGATAGAGTGGTTTAAACAGAGTTTCTCCAGTACGTGCAGGAGCAAGCGAACCTTTGACAAAGCCTTTCATTTCCTCTTCTATCTCTGTAGAACTTTCCATCTCAATCTGTCCTTTGAGGAATTGTAATAAACCTGGTTCGGTACGAATCGCATCACAATCGAGGAAAATGCGAATCTGGTAAAGATGTACTCCCGCACGATTGAGATTGTGAAGTTGTTCGATCGCGGCGATCGAATCGCCACCAGCAAGAGGCTTATATTGCAAAAGCTCAAAAGTAGTTCCGCTACGAGTAATTCTGTTAACGACTTCAAAAGGAAGATTACTGGGAGGGTTCATGGTAAGAAAGGGAGCATGGGATCGCTATATTGACATCCTCCTCGGCGTGTCCTAAAGGATTCCCTTCGGTCAACGCACGAGGATTCCTAAACATCACTATTTAGGTTTCTGCTTCTTTCCCTTGCGGGGTTTCGCACCAGCCTTCCGAGATTTACTCTCTTGGGGTCTTACGGTCGCTCC
>CAZJTL010000280.1:0-4759 GCA_964548905.1 uncultured bacterium
TCGCTCTGGTGTCAGATTAATCATACTGCCATCTCTAGGAGAGCGAAAAATCACACCATCCTCGGTAATTTTACGCAACTCGCTCAAACTAAATACTTGAAAACCACCAGAATCAGTCAGAATTGGTTGATTCCACCCCATAAACCGATGTAAGCCACCAGCCGCCTCGACAATTCTTTCTCCTGGCTGCAAGTGCAGATGATAAGTATTTGCTAAAACCATTTGCGCTCCCGTTGTTTGGAGCTGCTGGGGAGTCAAACCTTTGACTGTTGCCAAAGTACCTACAGGCATAAATCGAGGAGTTTCGATCGCACCATGAGGAGTATGAAAAATACCCGTTCTTGCTTTAGTATGGCTGCAAGATGCCTGATGCTCGAAGAAAAAAGAACCCACAAGTTTTTTTAGTAATTCGGATAATAGTTATCAGCTTTCAGCTTTCAGTTATCAGCAGATTACTTTTGACTTTTCTAATCCCTAGCCCCTAATCCTTAGTCCCTTTTTTTTCCAATGAACCATGAACCATGAACAATTAACCTTAAAAAGAGTAATCTTCATCATCAAATTGTACATCCCATTTAGCTGAGAGTACCTTTGTCACCATATCCTCGATCGTAGAAGCGTCCAAATCGCTGTTTGCTTCTTCTCCTTGTAAAGACTGAGATGCAGGAATGAGTCGCAACTGGCGATTATCCTGAATCAGATCGAAATAAGTTTCTTTAAGAGGAGATTGATTTAATTGCAAATAGTCAAAACTTTGAATATTGAGGTAAAGATTGCCGTTCGCAATCAAAGTTGATTGATGAGGATCGGTAAATACTTCAACGATCGCTCCTTCACCTTCGCTTTGTAATTTGCCATCAAGTGTATGAACATAGCGAACGCGATATAAATCGTTCAACAAACGTTTCATATCATCTTTGTTCACAATCGTGCCTGAATCGATTATGCAAGGTGCCGGTATATGGTGTGGGGTATTATCTTGACTCATGGGAAATAGTCTTTCAGACAAAAAACTTATAGTGCCATACAAGTATTTTGCTGTTAAATACAGTTGGTTACGAAACAATCATAGCTTAAGAATTCGTAGCTTTTCTGTGAAGTTTTAACTAAGTGTCAGTCTATGCAAGCATTTTCTTGGAGATCGATACTGCCGTGGGCAAAACAACTAGCCCGTTCTCTCTTGGGTGCGGTAGTTTTTTATACAATTATTCCCTTGCCGATCGATTGGACAGATTGGCAACGTATCGCTCGTTGGGCAACTGTAATCGGGTTGCTAATCGGTTCTTTACTGGGACTTTTGGATCTGAGTTTATCCTGGTTAACCATGCCGTCTTTAACCCGCAGTGCCATCATTGTTGCTATTTGGCTGGCTATTACAGGTGGATTACATCTTGATGGCGCGATCGATACCGCCGACGGTTTGGCAGCTAACGAATCAGAACGCCGTTTAGAAATTATGAAGGATAGTACTACAGGTGCTTTTGGAGTGATGGCAGCAGCAACTATTTTGTTACTTAAAACGGCTGCGTTAAGCGATTTAAATTCTTGGCGTATGTTTATTCTGATCGGCGCTGCTGGTTGGAGTCGCTGGGGACAAGTAGTTGCGATCGCTCTCTATCCCTATTTGAGAGAAACTGGTAAAGGCGCGTTTCATAAACAAGCTATTCGTCCTTTTCCAGATATTTCATTAGGGCTATTCTTCTTAGTAGGATTGGGCGCTTTGTCATTATGGTTCGATCCAGCACAATGGTCGATCCCATTAATCAGTACAATTACTGGTCTGGCGATCGCCCTAGTAACAGGATATTACTTTTACCGTCAACTGGGCGGACATACAGGTGATACTTACGGTGCCGTTGTAGAGGTGCGATTCGTTGGATAGAAACATTCTTTCTAGCTATAAGAATGGGGATTATCCGCAAGGTATTTTAAACTCAATACCTTGACAACTTAACACTCATGTTGGTGAGAATTGGCGATTGTTTATTGGTATGTAGCGAGTAATTATCGATTGTCAAACTAGCACAACTTTTCCCTACACCCTAAACCCTACACCCTTTTCAAATCCAACCCTCCAGGTGCAGGAGTGACAGCACTCCCCCAGGATAAGACTAGCGATCGATGCCTGAAGCGGGGAGCAATGGGGCAATGACTTAGAGCCTTTTTATAAGTTATCCTCTAGCAACTGGTTATGAGTAGCGTAAGCGAATCCTCGTTATGAGCCGTCGTTATGGCAATCCCGCGAAACTAGGCTGATACGCGGGGGCGAAATCGAGCCACAGTCTTTCAGGCATTGTACCTCTACGGCAACTGCTTGCACCCACAACAGACTCGGCGGAAAGAGGGACTCTAAAGCCAGATACCAATGAGTGTTAGGAACGAAGTAACCTCCCGTATGCTCTCACAATTGAGTAGGTGCTAGCCAAATGCTGCGGGTAGGTAGGATCGAGTCAAAAGCTAATGCCTAATTGTAACGATCGGGATATGCCCACAGACTCGCGAAAACATAGAAGGTAAAACGACAATTAGCAATGAATAGGACCAAAACCAATCGTGAGATTAGGTCGGTATGCAAAAGCGAAATTTTCTGGCGACAACTAGAACGTCGTCTTTTGAAGTTGCAAAAGCGGATTTATCGAGCTTTTATGCTTGGCAATATTAAAGTAGGTCGTCGTTTACAAAAAACTTTGATTAGTTCCTCGTCGGCAAAATGTTTAGCGCTCAAACAAGCGATCGAACAAGATGATTCTAATTTGCGATCGCCAGCAATAATCATCAACCTAGCACAAGAGTTGAAACTAAACTCACACAAGAGAGACAAAATTGCTCCCATGGCTAAACTTGACAAGCTTAAACACAAAGCCTTGCAAGTTCTTGCCTTAATGTCGCTAGAGCCAGAATGGCAAGCTCAACAACAAGACTTACAGCAATCTAATTCTCTATTTGCTGTGAAGATTGAGCGTTCTAAACATGCTACTGTCAAAGCTGTTGTTAATGCTATCCGCGATCGTCCCAAATTTGTTCTCCAAGTCAAATTTAATCTTAATAATCTCGATTTTGGAGAAGAAAAATTACTAAAAGCGATCAATATTTTTCCTAAACTCAATCGTCAAATTAAAACTTGGTTAAATTGGGAAATAGTTCAAAATAATCATGTTTTCGATAAATATAAATCCAAACAAATTAGTTTTGAATTATTTTCTTTAATGGCAGATATAGTTTTCAATAAAATCATCAAACAAGCTTTAAAAAAATACAGCAATCGCCAACAAAGTCAACTACAAATTATCAAATATAAACATGAATTTGTAGTTATTAGTGATGACCAAAAAATAGTTAAACATTTTGCATTGATTTGGTCGCAATGCTTGCTGGAAAACAAGTTAAATTTAAGTGCTTGTCAGATGTCATTTGCTAACACAATAGACTGCTATGAACGCCAGCAACCAGGATTTGATTTTTTAGGTTTCCATCTTAGACAAGTTCGAGGGAGGAAAAACAATCGGAGTAATATTCAAACAGTTGTTACGCCTAGCAAGGAAGCAGTACAACAACATTATCAGGAAATAGCCAAAGCGATCGATCGACTTAAATCGTCTCCAGTAGAAGTTTTAATTAAACTGCTAAACTCCAAACTCGAACAATGGGTAAACTACTATTCATTATTGGTGAAGCCAAAATTTTTTCATCAGCGCGATCGTCTTTTATCGTTAAAGCTTTGGAGTTGGGCAAAATATCGACATCCTCGTAAATCAGCTCGATTTATTTGGGAAAAATACTGGAAAAAAATCGGCAACAACTGGATTTTTATAGCTAATTGCCAAAGTGGACATACTATCCATTTACATTCCTATGCCAAGTTATTTACCAATAAAAGTATGCATCTAAAGCACTATGTTTTTGAGGAGCCGTGTGAAAGGAAACTTTCAAGCACGGTTTTGCAGCCGAGTTAAAAGAGCAATCTTCTAGCTTAGGTAACTGGACAGAAGCTATATACATTTGCGTGTCAACCTGTTTAATTAATCATTAATTGCGATCGGGGATATTGACGCTAAAAGTTAAATCCCCGCTAGCTTATTTCATCTTTCCACTGGTCGCAAACGGGTAAGTTTGAGTATAAATTTGCCAGCACCCGTTTCTCCAAAAGCGCGAACTCTAACAATATATCTACCTCTTTCCGTAATACGAGCAAAAAGCAAAGAATTAGTGGATCCATCTGGGCCATCATCATTTTCTGCAACAGTTGTACCATCAGCAGCTACTAGAACTACAACACTATCAAAATCATCAGATGTCAGATCGATCGCGACCTGATCTCCTTCGTCTAAATTGACAAAATAATCACGAGCAAAACCTCCCTCTCCCGTAGGAATATCCCGATCTGAAATGCTATCGGAAATTTCTTGGTTAATAGGAAGAGGAATGGGATTGTACATTTGCAGTTCTGCTTTGACTGGTAGCGGTCTAATTACTAAAGACAAAACAGCAAAACAAAGAAAGAGGTTGTGCCTAAGAGCGGTCAAACAATTATTAAAGATTTTCTGCATATAATGTCCAATCTACTGAGTTTAGACCAGTCCATTATAGAGGAGTCACAGATTTGAAAATACCTGTAAAATCTAGATCTTACAAATATAAGTAAACCCCACTCGAAAAGAATGGGGTTTGCGTAAAAAAGAACCTGGCATCGAACTATTGTCCCACTGAGCTACCTCAGAAGTATCTTCGCCGCGATCGCGTTTCACTCTCGAGTTCGGGA
>CAZJTL010000281.1:0-4733 GCA_964548905.1 uncultured bacterium
AGTGACTTCAAGAATGGGATGAATCAAGGTTTGCAGTCTGCGTTCTTGCAAATAGGTGCTGATACTTATCTTTACGCTAGACCATTACTGGGCTATGACTTAGGGAGTTTTACTGGTGGTGCAGGTTTAAATGAAAGTTATATTGTGATTAAAAACGTCAACATCAATGATTTAGGTCAAGCTAACTTCCGTTTTGTCGATCTTTAGTTAGATGATTTTTGCCATTGAAATTCATCTTCTACCTTCTCAACCAAGGTATGAACTTGCCAACTAACCTCAGTTTGAGGATAATCTGTGCGATAGTGTCCACCACGACTTTCTGTCCGAAAAGCCGCGCTTTTGAGAATTAAATAGGCAATATCAAGAAGATTAAAAGTTTCTGCACAAAGTTTTAATTGTTCTGCTGCATTAGCAAAATTAAACTGGACTTCTTGTTGTGGAGATGCACAAAAAAGAGTTTGATAAAAATTTGTTGCAACTAACTTAGTACGCCAAGCTTGAATTTGCTCGATCGCTTGTTCTAAGATAGGTTGCGATCGACAAATACCCGCACTCTTCCAGACTAAATCGGGTAACTCTTTCCTCACAGAAGCTATTAGTTCAATTTCTGCTTCTAAACCTTCAAAACTAATTGCTAATAATTGCTCCCCTGCTTCCCTGCTTCCCTGCTCCTCTGCTTCCCTGCTCCCCTGCTCCCCTGCTCCTCTGCTCCTCTGCTCCTCTGCTCCCCTGCTCCCCTGCTCCCCTGCTCCTCTGCTCCCCTGCTCCCCTGCTCCCTGCTCCCTGCTCCCTACTCCCTGCTCCCTACTCCCTACTCCCTGCTCCCTACTCCCTACTCCCTCTATTTTCGACAATTGCGCCGCATACACCACACACTCTAACAGAGAGTTACTTGCCAAACGATTAGCGCCATGCACTCCAGTACTCGCCGTTTCTCCAATTGCATAGAGTCCTGGGATAGAAGTACGATTCATGGTATCGACTGCTACTCCTCCCATCCAATAATGAGCTGCTGGTGCAACTGGGATTGGTTCTTTGAAAACATCAATACCCCAATGCTGACAAACCTGGATAATATTGGGAAAGCGATAGCGAATACGATCGATGGGAATAGGAGTTAAATCTAAATAAACCCGATCTGTTTGGGTTTTTTGCAGATGACTGTAAATAGCACGACTCACTATATCGCGAGGCGCTAATTCTCCATCAGGGTGATAATCAAAAGCAAAACGTTTACCTTGAAGATCGATTAAATGCGCTCCTTCTCCTCGAACTGCTTCGCTAATTAAAAAATGAGGTGCATTGGCTTTGGTTAAAGCGGTAGGATGAAACTGAAAAAATTCAAGATCTCTTAAAATTGCACCAGCTCTAGCTGCGATCGCCACACCATCCCCAGTACTGACTTGAGGATTAGTCGTATGAGAAAATACTTGCCCACCGCCGCCAGTTGCTAAAATTACAGCACTCGCTTCAATCCAGCTCAAGCGATCGCCCTTGATTACGCTAATTCCTTGACAAACACCAGTCTGAGGATTACGCCACACATTCAAAACCAAAGTACCAGAGATAACCTCAATATTGGGACGTGCCAAAACTTGCTCAGTTAGAGTAGTGACGATCGCTCTTCCTGTAGTGTCTGCTGCATGAAGCACCCTGGGGCGAGAATGAGCTGCTTCCAACGTCATGGCTAGTTGATTATGGTGGCGATCGAAAGCTACGCCCATTTCTACTAAAGAGGCGATCGCTGCTGCGGCATTATCTACCAAAAATTGAACGGCTTCGGGTATGCAAAGTCCTGCACCTGCTTTAAGAGTATCCTCGAAGTGCAGCTTGGACGAGTCATCAGGCGCGATCGCTGCTGCAATACCTCCTTGCGCCCAATCGCTAGCACCTGTCTTTAACTTATCTTTCGTAATCAAACCAACCCGATAGCTTTCTGGCAAACATAAAGCTGCATATAGCCCAGCAGCACCAGAACCAACTACCACAACATCAAACTGAGAAGAAAACTGATTCAACTTTGGTTTCTTGAAAAATGCTAATTTGCATTTATTTTGACATTTTTGGTTAGTTATTAGTTATCAGTTTTCAGAAAGCAGAAGGCAGAAGGCAGAAGGCAGAAGGTAAATAAGTCTTAAGTCTTAAGTCGTAAAAAGATGTCTACAAACTGAATTAAGTTAAATCACTTGCAATTCTATTCTCTTACCTAAAGCTTCTAAAGCGCGTTCGATAGTAACTAACTTAGTTCCATGACGAGGATCGAGAATGCGTCTAACTTCTTTTTCATAAAGAATAAACGGGCAGCGCGGAAACTAACATCTTTGTATATTAGGCAGCGATTAAAATCGCTGCCTGGTTAACTTGAAGTTTAGACCAAATTCCAATTTTTGAGACTATTGGCTTTTGCCTTTTGTCTCTTGTCTGGTTAAGCTTTATCAGTCAAAACGTAATATGGCTCAGGAGCAGCAAAACCAGCTTCATCCAAAGATTCGCGGATTTTACGATTGGTATCGAAAAAAACTTGTCCGTAATTTTCGTTTTTACAGAAAGGTCTAACTGCTAATACCGATCCATTTAGGTTGAATTCTAGCAAATCGACGATTGGAGATGGTTCGTTGAGTATGTTAGGAATTTGGCTTAATTTTTCTTTGATGAGAGCGATCGCCGCTTTGGAGTCTGCTTTATAACTGATTTGAGCGGTTAAATCTACACGCCGATAGGGGTTAGCAGAAAAATTTTGAATGTTATCGGCGAAAAGTTTATTGTTACCAATAATTGTCCGCACATTATCGAAGGTGTCGATCGTCGTGGCAAAAATCCCTATTTCCTTCACTGTTCCCGTTACTCCCGCCGCAGCAATAACATCTCCAACTTGAAAGGGTCGAAATAAAACTAAAAATACGCCTGCGGCAAAATTAGATAACAGTCCACTCCAAGCAGCACCGATCGCTACACCAGCAGCAGCAAAAAGTGCAGCAAACGAAGTAGTTTGTACTCCAAACAATCCCAAAATAGAGATAATTAGAATCGCTTGCAAGGTTACGCCAATTACTGAGGTAATGTATTTGAACAAAGTGGAGTCGATTTTGCTCTTTTTCAAACCTTTACCGAGCGCGCGCATTACTAATTTAATCAACCAACGCCCTATAATCCAAAGCAAAACTGCACCAATTAAATTTTGTCCGATATCGAGGGCTTGATTGACTAAACTCTGAACGAAAGCATTATCCATAGATTTCTACAAGGTGGCAATTTTCATGCAATAGGATAATGCGACTTACAAAAAACTGTCAAAAGAAGGCAGGAGACAGGAGGCAGGAGGCAGAAGGGTTTTAATTCTCAAGTCTGAAGTCTAAAGTAAGCAAGTTTTTTTACTTCTTTCAATTTGTGAATCAGATCTGGGCATTTTGATTAATCGAGATATAAGCTGTAATTAGCCAAAACGATCGAAGTAATTTAAAAATTTAAAGTTTTTTTTATTGATTTTATCTCTATAGATCGCCATGAGTGATGTTAATTCTAGTCATAATTTTTCAGTTGATTCTCAAGTTAAAAGCGAAGTCGAGCGCTACGATTTAGATGTGACTCAGCCAATTGAGCCTAGTGCTGAAGGCGATCTGAGAGAGCGTCAAGCCTGTCAAGAGCCAGCAAGCGATTGGAGCGATCGCGCTTACAAATTGCGTCAAAAGAATCGAGATTTTTGTAAAAAGATTGAAAAGCTAGAGCAACATGTAGCAGAGTCTCAGGAACAGTTAAAAACTCAGCAACAAAGAGCAGAAAATGCAGAAAGCTTAATTGCTAAGCAAACTGAAGCACTGGGTAACTCTCAAAAGCAATTTAATCGAGTACTCCAAGAATTAGAAGCAGTTCGTCAAGAAGTTAAACTAAAACAAACCTCGATCGAGAATTTATTATCCAAGTTAGAAGCTAGTCAAGAGCAGGTAGCTCGCATTGAAAGAGAGTGTGCGATTCTACAAGAAAGCTATCACGAACAACAGTACAAACTACTAGAAACAGAGCAGCAAGCTAGAGAATTGAGTGTTCGTCTCTATCGACAGCAGCGCTATACCTTGCAGTATAAAACAGCTTTAGAACAAAACACAGCTCCTGCTGCGAGGCAGCAGGAGATCTTGAACGAATTAGACAGCACTACTTTGAATCTTAATGGACAGCCAATTGAGGCGTGGTCGATTCCCAATCGTGAATTAAAAGGCATTGAACATTTAAATTTAAACCAATCTATTAAGCTAGAGCCTGAAAAAGAGCAATCTAGATCTTTAGAAGCTGAAAAAACGCTTGATTCACCCTCAAAATCGGTAATTCCACCCAAACTACCGTTCCACAGTCATGAAGAAAGCTATTTAGCAGCCAACAAAGAACAAGTTGAGAATGCTAAGAGATTGGAAACAACTGCCAACAGAGCCACTGCTTCTTCTTCTAACTCGCCTTCACCAATAATAGCTGCGGCAGCTTCTAGCAAAAAACGTAAATCCCTAGCGGCGATCGAGCTACCGACTTTTCCTCGTTATAGAGCTTATTAATTGAGGGATAGGGGTTGGGGAAAAGAAGGCAGGAGGCAGAAGGGAATAAAAGTCTAAAGTCTGAAGTCTAAAGTAAGCAAGTTTTCTCACTTGCTCCCTCCGCCTCCCCCGCTTCCTCCGCCCCTCTGCTCCCCCCTCCTTTCAAGGGTAGGTTTTTAATAAAATAGAAAATGTCGCGATCGCAGTGCATAA
>CAZJTL010000282.1:0-4631 GCA_964548905.1 uncultured bacterium
GATTTGGGCTAAATTATGGCGATCGTTAGCTACTTTTGCAAGAGGTCTATTGATAGAAAATCTTACCTGTTGCCTGTTGCCTCTCCCAAAGGGAGTTGATAATTATCAGCAACTTTTTTGCTCAACATAAGATAAAAGTGGTTCTATTTTTTTAGCAAAATCAAACTCTTGCTCAAAACAAAATCGAGCATTCTTACTGTATCGATCGTAATCACTTAAAATTGTTTGAATCGCTAATTTAATTTCTTCAGAATTAGTAGGATCTTTAATTGCAAAGCCAATTTGATATTGTTCGATTAATCGAGATAGAGATGGTAGAGCATTTACTAGGATGGGTTTACCATGCTTTAAATACTGCGGTAATTTACCCGATGCCATCGATATTTGTGAAAAATTATTACCTAAATCGGCATAAAAAGCTAAGCCAATAGTTGCTGAGGAAAAGATTTCGTCAATGCGATCGAAGGGAACTGGTTCTAAAGATAGAAATAGATTAGTTGAATTTATTTCTCTAAGAGATTTAATATAAGGGTCTTCTTTGCGTTGTCCGCGATCGTGAAAAATTAAGGCAGATCCATTATCAATATGAGTAAAAGTTTGCGCTAATTCTTTAGAGTAAACTGCATTGCAAATCATGCCAGCTTGAACTAGCAAACAGGGATATTGTTCTTGAGTTAAATTAAATTTTTCTCTAAAGAAATTTTTATCTGATTGTAAATTTTGAGTTGAATTATCTTCAGCAATTGGTGAATTAGGTAAATAAAATACTTGTTCGTGTTGATATTGATAATACTGACAAAAAGTTTTGAATCTATCTTCATCTTGAATCAACAAGCCTTCAGATTTTTCGTAAGCTAATTTAGCTAACTTACCAATAAAGCTAGCAATCCCTTTAAATCTACTTGGTTCGTGTAATTCTAGTGATAAAATTAAAAATTTACGCTTGAATAGATAAAAAGATATTAAAGCAGCGATCGAGCCATAAATATCGACTCCAATATTTAAACTTTTTTGTTTTGGTGCTTGAATTTGTTTTTTAATTTCGACGAATAAACAAGGTAATAGATAAGATAATAATTCTAGAATTAAAACTGAATTTTTAAACCCTTTTGCTCGCAAGTAATTATATACTTTATTATATTTACGAAAATAAACAGTATTAACGCAATCTCCTAATTTACCAGGATCGGGATAGTTGGTTTGCATTCCATAGATAGTGATTAATCTCTTTTGTTTATTTAACATTTTTGAGAGATTAATAATTGTTGGTGCAATGCCAACATAACCTTCGTAAAAAAAGATAGAAGATGATTTCATAAAAAAGAGATTAGGGGCTAGGGGTTAGGGATTAGGGAACAGAGAAGCTCCAGGCGCAGAGGAGAGAAGGAAGCTACAATTAGGTTATGAACAATGAACAATGAACAACGAACAAACAACAAATAACTATAAACTACAACCAATAAAATAAGTTCCCCAACTATTAAATCCTGCAGGTTTACCAGTCATCCATTCACCGAAGTCGAGCAATTTTATTTGATTCTGCTCAAATAAATATTCAATCTCTGGCTTGAATAAATAACGCATTTTATGAGTTTCTTCTAACTCTTCTACAGCTTGAGTAGATTTATTTTTAATGAATACTTGATAGTTAACATCGACTAAATTATCATTGGCATACATAACTGGTTCGGCGACGCGAGTAACGATGATTTCTTCATCTTCTAAACGTTTAACTCTTACCGCAGGGCGATCGCTTAAAACAGCAGGGCCATACCAACAATCAAATAAAAAAATGCCGCCTGATTTAAGATGAGTTTTGGCGGTAACAATAGCATCTTGTAAATCTCGATTGCTGGTTTGATAACTAATAACATGAAACAAAGAAATTGCTACATCAAATGTTCGATCTACCCGTACATTTCGCACATCGCCTTGAGTAAATTTAAGTCGAGAAGCTAATTCTGGTTCTAGTGATGATAAACGGTTTTGTGCTTTGGTTAGCATTCCCTCACTTAAATCTACGCCATAAACTTCATATCCAAATCTTGCTAGTAACTCAGCATGAATACCAGTACCACAACCCAACTCTAAAATTGATTTAGCATTGGGTGCATGAGTTAGCAATAATTCATGAATAAATTTCGCTTCTCCTCGGTAATCTTTATCTTTATACAAAAGATCGTAATAGCGAGAATAATTGGCGAAGACTGACATAATTTAAATATTCCTTGTTATTTGTATGATTGAGTATTAGTGTTAATTGCTCATGGTTCATAGTTCATTGCTAATTGTTCTCTTAACTTATGACCCCTGACCAAATAATTATGAATTATGAATTACTCAACACTTCTCTAAGGACTTCTGCTACTCGTTCCATCTGTGCTTCAGATAAAGCCATCCCACTGGGTACATAAAAACCTCTACGCGCCATTTTTTCGGCGACGGGGTGAGATTCTCCTTTAAATAAGTCCATTTTCCAAAATACTGGTTGTTCGTGCATACACCAGAAAAATGGTCTAGTACCGATACCGCGATCGCCTAGCATTTGCATCATTTCTTTGGCATCGTAGGGAACTTCTTCTTTTAAAACCAATCCATATACCCAATAGATATTATCGGCATAGTCAGTTTTAGGTAAAGGTAATTCTATTCCTGGTAAGTCGGCTAGTAGCTCGGTGTAGCGCTTACCCATACGACGTTTGCGATCGACAAATTCATCTAAACGTTCTAGTTGTGCTAACCCCAAAGCTGCTTGTAGATTAGTCATGCGGAGATTCCAACCCAATTCTTCGTGCAAGAAACGCTGTTGCGGCTGAAAGCAAAGATTTCTCAGAGAACGACAGCGATCGGCTAAGTAGTCATCATCGGTAATGATCGCGCCGCCTTCTCCTGTAGTAATGTGTTTGTTGGGATAAAAGCTAAAAGTGCTAATTTCACCGAAACTTCCACAGGGTTGACCTTTATAGGTTTGACCGTGCATTTCGGCTGCGTCTTCAATAATTTTTAAATTATATTTGTGTGCCAGTGCGATTACGGGTGACATATCGACAGGTAAGCCATAGATGTGAACAACCATAATCGCTTTGGTTTTGTCGGTAATCTTTGCTTCGATTTGGTTGACATCCATATTCCAGGTCAGTGGATCGCTATCGACAACAACAGGAATTGCACCAGCGCGAACGATTGCCGCCGCACATGAGATAATAGTAAAAGTAGGTAAAATGACCTCATCTCCTGGCTGTATCCCTAAAGCGACGATCGCTGCATCCAAAGCTACAGAACCATTACACACGGCGATCGCGTGTTTGCGTCCTACACGAGTAGCAAATTGTTCCTCAAACTGTCTGATAAATGGTCCTTCTGAAGAAATCCAACCAGTGTCGATACACTGGTTGAGATATTTTTTCTCATTACCGTTGAGTAAAGGTTCGTTAACTGGAATCGCCAAGTTCATAAATTAAGCAGCTTTATTTTGAGGAAGGGGACAAAAGCGAGTTTTATCTTGTTCGCCGACGTAAGGGCCTTGTTTGACCTCAATCATTTCTAACTCTTCAATGACTTCAAAGCCATGACCACCAGAAACTAGTAAAATTACGTCGCCAGCCATTAAAGAACGACTTTCTAGGTAATCGTGCGTTTCGCTATAAAAATCTATACGCACTCTACCTTTTTTGATAAACAAAACTTCTTGGGTATAAAAGACTTGACGAGCAACTGGGTTGTGTACGTGCGGGTCAATAATTTTTCCAGTAGGATGCTTCATGTAAGCAATTTGCTGAGAAAAACTATCAGGAGTAAAAAAATGAATTCCAGGTTTGTCAAATTGAGAGGAAATAATAATTGCTAACAAATTATTGCTATGCTTAATTTCTTCAAAAAATGTTTTTGTAAGCTGGTTATTAATCATGTTTGCTTAAAGGCATTTGAAGCAGTTTCAACCTAACAAAAATAAATAGCTAAGTATGCGATCGAGATCGCACCAAATCAAGCCAATCTTGTACTTCTACTTAGAAAAAATCAGCTTTTGAGGCTGCGATCGTATCTTAAGAAAAGTTATATTCAATTGGACTTTAATTTAATGTGCTGTACTTGTTGATATTTAAATTTGACTTGTTAAGTTGAAATTTTGGATAGCAATAATTGTCGCAAAACTCTTTAAAGCTGTGATGAAAATGTCAATAAATTATCGTGAAGACGAATAGCAAAATTAAATTTTTTTCTCATAATTAGTTCGCCGATCGCTGAAAGTTCAAATTCTGATAAGCTGTGGAGCATTTATTTCTGACTTAAAAATCCAAAGCGATCGAAGCGTTATAGTGTCACTTCGCTACAAATAGACGACCTCATTAAAGAATGTAAGCGTTGAGGTCGTCTATCGAGGTCTAGAGTATTTAATATACTCACCTTTATCATAGATACAAACAGACAAAGTGGAAAAACTCTTTACCCTTTAATTCTTAAATTTTTTAGAAAAAGCCAGCAGAGCAAAGCTTTTGTAACGAGTACTATTCAGCTTAGCTTTGCTCTCTACTTTGACTTTTAGTAACCTAGTTGGTTTTGTAAGTTGGTTTGGTCAACGTTTTGAATTAAGTCGTTGCCATAACCTACAGCAGCACCAGAGTTAGAAGCAT
>CAZJTL010000283.1:0-4614 GCA_964548905.1 uncultured bacterium
GGGTGTAGGGAAAGTAGCAAGTAGCAAGTAGTAAGTAGCAAGTAAAAACTTCTGCGGAGCCGGAGATGCTCCGCCTCCGGACTTCTGACTTCTGACTTTAAAACCTTCTGCCTTCTGCCTATCTGCTGCCTGCTGCCTACTCCCTACTCCCTGTTTAATTAACATAAAAATCTAGGATTAAGCATAGCAAAAACGTTAGTTGCAGGACTAAAACAATGATATAAGTTACGGCTTTGCTGGATAAGCTGGATAGCATTAAACTCAAGCTTTTTAAGTCAATAATTGAACCAACTAGAAGAAAAGCTAAAATTGAGCCGTTAGTTAGGTGAGCAGCAATAGAACTAATAAATAAGCTATTAGCAAAAGAGCCGACAGACAATACAGTTGCTAAGAGAATTGCCGTTAGAATGCCGATCGCTGGTGTTGAGGCGATCGACCAAATTTCTACTGGATGAACGATCGTTTGTACGATCGCCGCCGCCCCACAGCCAATGATTAGAAACATACCTAACTCTACAAATTCCTCGATCGCATTAGCAATAACTAGGCTAAAAGCGCCCTGTTTTGCTTGAGGTAAGATTAGAGTCCCTGTTTGTAGCAAAGAAGAAGTTGGCTGTATATCTGTTGTCTCTTCTGTCTCAATTAAACTGTGCTTTTGTTTGTGAAAACCAAATAAGTAGCCTACTAAGAAGGCGATCGCCAGAGTCAAGGTTAGGCGCAACCAAGCTAGGTGGGGTCGATCGGCAAAAGTAGAAAAAGTAATCCAAATCGCGATCGGATTTAGAGTTGGTGCTGCAATTAAAAAAGCGATCGCCACCGAAGTAGGAAAATCCAGAAGTAATAAACGTCTAGCTACTGGTAAGCTACCATACTGACCCACTGGTAACAACAAGCCCAAGCAACTGCCGATCGCCGCACTCACGAAAGAATTAGGCCTCCCCAACTTTTTTAGAGGAGAATCGCCCCATACCAGCAGTAAACTAGAAATAACAGTTCCCAAACACAAAGATGGCAAAGATTCCAGCAGAGAACTAAAAAATACTGTTAGGGCAGTCATATAGCAGTCCTGTTTAAGTTGTTAGTTAATTGATAATCCAGGCAACAGGCAACAGACAACAGGCAACAGAAATTTTTCACGAATCATTTAGGATTGCTATATATTTCTTGGTGAATTAATCTCAATATCTCAAATCACCTGTCCCCTGTCTCCTGTCTCCTGTCATATCCTCCTCGGTGTAAACTTTATTAGTCAGCCACACTGATTGATAAGGTTTCAGGGTTAATTTTGCGTAAATATCTTCAATTTTCTGTCCGCTAATTAAGTCATACCAAGTTTCTGTATCGACTAAGTTAATTGCTGATAGGTGTAGTTTTTGGGTGCGATCGCTGAGATTGTTAATACAAAATATACTTTGTTCGCGATATATACTTTGTCGCCAAAATACAAATAAGGCTTTATTTAAAGGATGCAACGTATATTGAGTTGCATTAGGATGAAAAGCACTTTGACAGCGACGAATTTTAATCCGACGAGAAAGTTCTTTTAGAACAAGAGCATGAGGAGAATGGGGATCGGCTAATTGTTCTTGCAATTCTTCTAATTGCCATTTGTGTCGGTTGATCGATCGTTTTTTGCCAGTCTTTTCCACCGCTTCCAAATCGTTATGAGTAGCGAGAAAACTGTGAATGTAAAAAGCAGGAATTCCTTCCAGGGACATCATAATTGTTTGCGCGCAAATAAAGCGCTTCACTTGCCACTTATCTTCTCCTTTAACCGTTCCTTTGAGGGCATCAAACAGAGAAATATTAATTTCATAAGGACTTTCCGTTCCATCTGCTTTTTTCCTCATGCTGACTTTACCACCGAACTTTTCTACTGAATCGATTAGCTGTTGAAATTCATCCTCAGACAATAATCCTTCTGCAGGACGCAAGCCAATCCCATCATGAGAAGCGGTAAAATTAAGAAAGGCACAACCTATCGGTGCAGGAGGCATTCTCATCATCCAAGTTTTAAGATGATCCGATCTTCCTTGTAGTAAAGCATTCAAAAGTAGGGGCGGCAAGCTAAAATTATAAATCATGTGCGCCTCGTCCCGATTGCCGAAATAAGTAAGGTTTTCACCGTTAGGAACGTTAGTTTCAGTAATTAAAGCAACATCAGCATTAACCATCTGTAGAATTTCCCGCAATAGCCTAATTACGGCGTGAGTTTCCGTCAGGTGAATGCAAGAAGTTCCCAGGCGTTTCCACAGATAACCGATGGCATCTAAACGAACGTATCTCGCTCCTCGGCTAACATAAAATAAAATAATTTCGATAAATTCAATCAGAACATCAGGGTTAGCAAAGTTAATATCGATTTGATCGCTGCTAAAAGTTGTCCAAACGTATTTTTCTCCATTGACTGTCTCTACTTTAGTCAATAGGGAACTACTGCGGGGACGAACAACTTTCGATACATCTGTTGAAGGATCGACTTCAATAAAATAATTACAACCTGGAGGAAGTCCCTGTTTGTATTGCTCAAACCACTCGTGTTTGCTGGAGATATGATTGATAACTAAATCTACCATCAAGTTAAATTTGCTGGCGATGCGACTGATATCTTCCCAGTCTCCTAATTCTGGATTAACCTTCAGATAGTCGATTATTGCAAAACCATCATCGGAACTGTAGGGAAAGAAGGGTAATATATGTACCCCAGTGATTGTATCTTGTAATTTTTGTGTCAGAAAATTAAATAAAGTTGCTAAAGGTTTTTCACCTGAATTACTGTAAATGCTATCTCCATAAGTAATTAGTATGACGTTATTTTCGCTCCATTTCCTCAAATTCTCTTGCTTAAAATCGGCAGAATGTTTGTCTAGCAAACTCAACAATTGTTCGATGAGCTTATCCACTGTCTCTTGAGGATAGAGCTTTTTGAGAAGGGGTTTGATTCGCCAACAAAAATGTTCTGATTTCTCAGTCGATACACTCATGAATTTAATTAATTTCAGCTAGTGACTTTGACAATTTAATATATCTAGATTTGGCAACTAGATTATCATTCTTAACTAAAAGCTAGCTCGTATCTTAACGATCGAGTCTTGCATCAGCTAAACATTTTTTAAATTATTTTTAAATTTTAATTACAACTAAGTTCATAGTTCATAGTTCATGGCTCATAGTTCAGGGTTCATGGTTCATTGCAAAACAGGGAGCAGGCAGCAGGCAGCAGGTTTTTAATTGCGAATTGCGAACCCGCGCCACTGCACGGGCGAATTGCGAATTGTCCCCTGCACAAGATGCTCCCCTGCCCCCCTGCCTCCTAGCCCCGTTTGTCTCAATTGATACTAAACTCAATAATTAAATTGGTTATCTTCAAGAAGCTATGAAGCAATAGTATTCTCATTATTTCTCTAGAGCAATCATGCGGATCGAGCAGTTGCAAGCCTTCTTGGCTGTTGCAGACACGGGGAACTTCGGACAAGCAGCCCGTAAATGTGGGGTGACACAATCAACAATTAGTCGTCAAATCCAATCCCTAGAACAAGACTTAGGCGTGGCGTTGTTTCACCGTACATCTGTGGCTAAGTTAACTTTGGGTGGAGAAAAATTATTACCTCACGCCCGAAAAATCTGCCAAGAGTGGGAAAAAGCTTCGCAAGCGTGTGCCGATTTAATTGAAGGGAAACAGCCAGAATTGTGTATAGCAGCAATTCATTCTGTCTGCGCTCATTATTTACCTCCTGTGCTGCAACAGTTTTGCGTTAATTATTCAGAGGTGCAATTAAGAGTTACTGCCTTGGGTAGCGATCGCGCGCTCAAAGTACTTCGAGATGGTTTAATTGATGTGGCGATCGTCATGCATAACCGTTTGATGACTTCTTCTCCCGAAATGGTGGTAGAAGTTCTTTACGAAGAAGAAATTGAGGTATTGATGTCCTCAAATCATCCTTTAACCAAATACGAAGAAGTCCCTTGGACACAATTAGTTAACTATCCCCATGTAGTCTTTAAAGATGGTTACGGGATGCAGCGTTTAGTTCAAGAATGGTTTTCTCGTTATAACGCTACACTCAAACCCGTCATCGAACTCAATACCCTAGATGCTTTTCGTGGTGTAGTCAGACAAGGTGATACGATCGCCTTACTGCCTAAAACAGCCCTAATAGAAGTTAGTGGCGACTCTACTCTGGCAGTACGCAGAATTGCCGAACCTCCAGAAATAGCCAATACAAACGGCGATCGCTCAGCCTCAAAAACTAATCTCACCCGCCAAGTAGTCATGGTAACTACCAGCGATCGCCTCGAAGTTCCTCCTATTGCTCATTTTTGTCACTTGGTAAGACAATTAGCTAAATCATCAAAAGGTGAGATACTTAACAAACAAGTACAATTTAGTTCTAATAATGTATCTGTAAGTAATACTGTGGATGGTTCATAGTTCATTGTTCATGGTTCATTGATTTCTCCCCTGCTTCCTCTGCACCCCCTGCTCCCTCTGCTCCTCTGGCTCTCTGCTCCCCTGCTTCTCTAGCCCCTAACCCCGAACCCCTAACCCCGGTTTTATGGGTGATAGTTTTAGGGAATTATTAAATAAAGTAGGTAGTGGCGTTGATAATGGGG
>CAZJTL010000284.1:0-4533 GCA_964548905.1 uncultured bacterium
AAACACTAGGCTTAGCCAACTCACTAATTTTTCGGATTGGTAAAAAAACTGTAAGTTGGGAAAAAATTAACCCGATCGAGAATGAGAGGGATTAGGGGTTAGGGGTTAGACAGAAGGCTTTTATGCAGAAGGCTTTTATGCAAAAGTTTTTACTTGCTACTTCCTACTTGCTACTTTTCTCCCTGTCCCCAAGTCTTCCCGTCTCCCTCCGCTCCCTCCGCTTCCCCTGCTCCCTCGGCTTTCTCTACCCCCTACAGACCACACCCTAACCCCTTCCTTGCCCCTATCCCCTAGTCTCTATCCCCTTATTATCCAGTCGATCGGTGACTCGGCGGAGTACACCATTGATAAATTTGTAACCCTCTTCATCGGAATAGCGCTTGGCTAATTCGATCGATTCGTCGATCGCTACTCTTTTAGGTACTTCTAAATACAAAATTTCGGCTACAGCTAGTAAAAGAAGATCGCGATCGATTAATGGTAGACGACTTAATTGCCAGGCGACTAAAACCTGTTCGATTGCTTGTTCAATTTCCGAGCGTTTTTCTAAAACAGTTGTAATTAATTGCAGGGCATAGGCTTGTACTTCTGCTCGATTAGCTAGCTGTAAAAACTCTGGTAATTCTACAATTATACCCAGTCGGTTAATCGCCTTTTGTGTCAACTCCAAAGCATCATTGACCATAGTTTTCGCACCCTCAAGATTATTGGCGCGAGTTTCACTTTCACTCAGGCGATCGCCACCCCTTTTAACTTCAGCCGACGCAGTTTCTAAAGTATCCTGAATTTCCGCAGTAATAGTTCTGATTGCTACGATCAAAAGATCGTCTAGTTGTTGCTTGGCAATTTTTTCTGGTGAGCCAGAAACTTGACTTAAGCTCAATAAGGCTAGCTCGCGAGCAATACTCCGAGGTTGTTTGCGAGGTGGCATATGGAATTAAATAGTTTTATATAAAAGCAAATACTTATTGACTCTAGCAGCGATTGGCGATCGAAGATCGAATTTTTCAATCTTGATGAAGCTCAAAAGAGTTTCTTGTCAATCTGATATTTTATAATCCAAGAATAGCTATCATTAACGCTAACAGCAAATCGCGAACAATTTGCCTTGATTAAACTTACTGACTTTTAGCGATTGTTTCAGTTTCGATTCGATCGAGAGTTCGATCTTCGGGCTTAATTTCCTCGATCGCAAATTCACTAGGACTGACGATTCCACCAGAAATTAGTACTTTAAAAGCATCTTCAATGGAGATCGCAACGTCAATTACATCATCTTCCGAGACGATCGCATACCATCCTGAAGTAGGGTTGGGAGTAGTGGGAATAAAAACATTGAGCATTTTTTTAGGAAAACGAGACTGAAGGCGATCGCTAATCGTTCCTGTTACAAATCCCAAACTCCAAACTCCTTGGCGTGGATACTCTACCATTACTACTCTTCGGAATTTGGTTTTAGAGTCTTTAAAAAAAGTTTCTAAAATCTGCTGTAAAGTCTTATAAATTGGTCCTGCTAAGGGAATAGCTTGTAATACTCGTTCGCCAACATCCAATAGCCAGCGTCCGAAGATATTTCGCGCCATTAAGCCGATTAGCAAAATAAACAACAAAGGAACAGCTAATCCAACTGTAATATTTAAAAAATTGGTAACTAGAGGGTCAAAACCGTCAAAAGGATTAAGTTGCTTGGGAATTTCCGTCAAAAAATCAATTACCCAACTAGCAATAGTAATCGTCAGCCAGATAGTAGTAGCTAAAGGAATAACTACCAAAAGACCTGCGATTAGGTCGTTTTTTAAATCCTGCTTGAAGCGTTGGATCACAGGAAAGTACCTCGCAGTTTGGAAGCCCCTGAGCGATAGCAACATGACGGCAGGGGAGGAGAACAAGTAGCAGCTAGATCTGCCTGTTTACAGAATCGATGCAAAGTTTTCATACATAAAGCTTTGAGGTTGTGGAATAATAATTTCAAGTCGAAATTAAGGACAAGGCACTCTGTAAGCTGGAGAAACGGCTAGTCCAGTAGACCAGCTTCTTGCGAGTAGAAGCGCAAACTCTCCCTTTAACTGTATTGGTAAGTTTCAATTTATATTCTATATAATTTTGCAAATAATTGTTGCAGATATTGACAAATGAAAATAAATATGTATGTTTATTTTCCTTATAGGATACAATCTACTTGCTACTTTTGCCCTACACCCTACACCCTATTCCCTGTTCCCTAGTCCCTAATCCCTAATCCCTAATCCCTAATTCTTAACACTTTTCAATCCCAACCAACCGATCGCGATATAGCCGATCGATAATAACAGACTACTCAAACCAGTCCGAATACCTTCTTTGATAATTCTGGTTTTTTCAGTATTTTCTTGTTCGAGTTTTTTCCCTCGGATTTGGGTTTGAAGTTCGTTGAGAGTTTTGCTAATATTTTTAGGATTTTTAGCAAGCTCTTGGAAATTTTGTAATTGTTTTTTGCGCTCCTCTAGTTGTTGAATCTGTAAGGGATTGAGGAGTTGTCCTTGTAGTTGACCGCTACCAATTGCTAGAGTGAGGTTTTGAATTTCAGCTTCAAGTTTTTTAATATTTTCTGGATTATTAGCAAGCTGAGATAATTCTTCAAATTGAGCTTTTACTTTAGTTTCTGCTTGTTCTGCACCTTGCTGGATTTGAGTTAGAGCTGCTGAATTAAATTGACCAAGATTGCTGATGTGTAAAGGGATAAGCAAGAGAAAAATCAGTCCTAGGATACTGGAAATAATAAAAGCTGGAACTCTTAGGTCAAATTTTGATTTTTTACTGCCAGGATGAGCTGTACTAGTATTACTCTCAATCCAATATCCTAGTAATAGGAAGATTATTCCCACTAGAGGAACAACTCCTCGATCGACCAACTGTCCTGTAAAAGTAAGCTGCCAAGCCCTATCTTGAATTTTAAAAGGAATGGCGAGGGTAATGAAATCTAGAAGAGAGGAGATAATTAAGATAGAAGCTACTAATTTGGAAGCAAGAGACGTAAATTGTGATGTCAGCATAGCAACAATCAATATTTTTTAATCAGCCGATCGTAACATTTCCCATTTTGAGTAGCAGGATGAAAACAAGTTAAGAGTCAGAATATCAATGCTTATTTATATTTTTCAATATTTTTATCAAACCCGATCGAAATAATCTTAATTTTTTCAACAGCAGTAGATGCGTAATTTTAATAGTCAAAGTTGTTCGTAATGTGAGCTAGAGTCAAATGAAAGCCAATTTAGAAATTTTAGTCAATCGAGAAGCACTGTTAGAGCGATCGCTGGCAATTATTACCAGTAAAATCGACGAAGCGATCGCCGCCAGAGGAAAAGCTACTCTTGCTTTAGCTGGTGGTAATACTCCCAAACCAATCTATGAAGCTCTCAGTCAGTGTTCTCTTGCTTGGGAGCAAATAGATATTTTTTGGGGTGACGAACGCTATGTTCCTGCCAATCATCTCGATAGCAACCAAAATATGGCTCGTCTAGCTTGGCTCGATCGAGTTCCTTTTCCCGCTGCTAACATCCATGGGATGCCTACAGGTGCTAACGATCCTCAAATTGATGCCCAGCATTACGAAACCGAAATCAAGCAATTTTTTCAGCTTGAATCGGGACAATTTCCCAACTTCGATTTAATTTTGTTAGGAATGGGAGACGATGGACACACTGCTTCTCTTTTTCCTCATACCGAAGCGCTTCAAGAGCGCGATCGCATCGTCACGGTAGGAAATAAAGACGGACAACCTCGTCTTACCTTAACTATCCCTGCAATTAATGCAGCTAAGTGCGTCTTATTTGTGGTGACAGGTGCTAACAAACAACCAGCCCTAGAACAAGTTTTTGCACCCGATGGAGACAATTTACAATATCCATCTCGTTCGATCGAGCCAGCAGGAGAACTATGGTGGCTACTCGATCGAGAAGCAGGAGAAAAAATTGCCAAAACGCAACAATTAGCCTATGGCTAATGGTAAGATACCGACATTTTCCAAGCAAAATTAGTCTTGAGTTATTCAAGTAAAAATCAGTTTTTCTTACAATTAATTACCGATAAGAAAGATCGAGACTAATCAGTTAGAAGTATAGAGGAATATAAAATCGATGATAGTTTGTCCAAACTGCAACCATCAAAACCCTGAAGGTGCTTCACAATGTGAAGCCTGTTACGCTCCCCTGCCAACTACTATTGGCTGTCCTAATTGTGGGGCTTCAGTACAAAGCGATGCTACTTTCTGCGGTCAATGCGGTTTTAATTTACAAGCCGAAATTAGTCAGAATTTTGGAGTTAACTCGGCATTTGCTGCCCAAAAACCCGAAGAAAACCTAGAAAAAACTGTTCAAATGTCTGATTGGGGTGAATCAGAGATTCCCGTAACTATTCCTTCTATGTCAATTCCCAGTCCTTGGGATGATGATGTTTCACCTTCTCCACAACAACCTCATCCTAGAGAACCAGTTGAAACGGAATTTAATGGCTTTGATGAGCGCGTTCAGCAGAGAGAAGAACGTTTAAAAC
>CAZJTL010000285.1:0-4451 GCA_964548905.1 uncultured bacterium
TAAAGATAAATCGATGGAGGCAATGATTCAAAACGATGAAGAGAAAGAATGGTTGCAACCTCTATTAGATATCCGTAACGAACTAGATATTCAAAACGATCGCGATAAAAGAGACTTCCGCCGTATCTATGGAAAAGTCGAACTATTTGAACGCAATGTTGATGGTAAAATTTCTGTAGAACCTATTCCCGGTCCTTATACTAAATATTGGCGAGAACATTGGTTAAGAAGAGTATTAGAAGCACAAGTTCAAATTCGTGACAATGCACCTGAAGAATTTAAAGATATTAGTTTAATTACTCCTGAAGAATTAAGTGAAATCAGAAGAATTTGGCTCGAAGAAAAGCACGAGTTTGATGATAGTTTGCCTCGTATATATAAAGAAGTAATGGGTGAACCTTTTAAAGATGTTCGTATTGGTGCGGATAACCATTTATTAGGTGCTGATGAATGGAATGTTTTAGAAGAACTTTGTGCTAATGATGCGATGCACTTAGAATTGATGGCGAAACTATTAGATACCGAGAGACAATATCATACTAAATCTCATCGAGTTGGTATCTATGGAAATCTAGAAAAGTGTTTTGAAACTAGTTCTCGAAATAAAGAAGAAGCAATTCAAAATGCACACATGAAACGAGATTTAAAAACTGCTGCGGGTGAAGGAGATACCAGTAAAGTTAAACAGTTAAGTTGGGCAAATATTAAATTTCCTACCCAGACTGAGAAGAATTAAATCCAGTTCTGTCACCTGATGCGCTAAAAAGTGCGATCGCTTGACAATCAAGACAGTCGCTACTGAGATAATTCTTCAGGAGCGATCGATCTTTTTGCTTTACCTAAACGGTATGCTGTTAATGGACTATTACGAATATCTGCTTCTAGGCGAGCATTTAATTCATCTAGTTCTAAAATATGAGCATCCATCCGTTTTACTAATTCTCTCATTTTAGCTACTGAACGCGCTCTTGTTTCTGCATCAGGAATTCTAGGGTGATTACTCATGATATATCCTACCTATTTGGATTGATTGAATATTATTTTCTATTATTTTAGAGTATAGTCCGCGTAGGCGGACTTAGTTTGTCTAGCATCAGAATTTATTCTGTAGAATATTGATGATATCTTTTTAATGATTTGAGGCGATTAGCGATTAGCGATTAGCGATTAGAAATCGCATCTAAACAAACAAAACCCGCCTACGCGGGTTTAAATTACAGGCAATTCTTAAATAAAGAAAAATATGAGAGCGAATTTCACACAAATGTATTTACATTTTGTTTGGGCAACTTGGGACAGATTACCAATAATTACTTCCGATATTAAAGAACCATTATACGCAGCTATCATCAACGAATGTAAACAGTTAAATTGTACAGTTATTGCTATTGGTGGTATTGAAGATCATGTTCATTTATTAACAGGATTTACATCAACTGTAACTGTTGCCAATTTGATTAAACAAATTAAAGGAAGTTCTTCTCATCTTATTACTCACGTAATTAAACCGAATCAGTTTTTTAAATGGCAAGGTAGCTATGGTGCTTTTACAGTTAGCCATGAAGCGATTGATAAAGTAGCTAACTATATTAGAAATCAAGAAAGTCATCATCGTCAACAATCTGTAATTACTACCTGGGAAATTGAGAAAGAAAATAAATTATAGTTTTTCAAAACTAATCCTAGTTCGCGTAGGCGAACTTTGTTTGTATAGACGCGAATTATATTCGCTAAAAAATATTCAATCATGATTTTTACAGAATTAATTTTAGAAAACTTTGGTGCATATTATGGTCGTCAAGTAATCAATTTGCGCCCAGAAAATAATAATAATTCTTGTCCAATTATTCTCTTCGGCGGTATGAATGGCGGTGGAAAAACTACTGTTATGGATGCAATTAGATTGGCTTTATACGGACAACGCGCTCAATGTTCTACCAGGGGAAATCTAGGTTATAGTGAGTTTCTGTCACAAGCAGTTAATAGTCAATCTAAACCTGAAGAAGTAACTAGAATTGAATTGATTTTTGAGCATATTGTTAATGATGCTTGGAAAGAATTGAGAGTAGTTAGAACTTGGACAAAAAACCCTAAAGATGGAAAAGATAGTTTAAATATTTACGAAGAAGACTGGCCCGATACTGGTTTAGCTAATACTTGGGATGAATATATTGAAAATTTATTGCCTTTGGGTATTTCTAATTTATTTTTATTTGATGGAGAGCAAGTAAAAGAGTTAGCAGATTTGGATACTCCACCGTCTTCAGTAATAGAAGCAATTCAATCTTTATTAGGATTAGAATTAGCGGAAAGATTGGCGATCGATCTGGATATTTTAGTAAATAGAAAAAGAAAGTCATTAGCGAGTAAAGCTCAATTAGCGACGATCGAAGAAATTGAAGAAAAAATTCGCCAACATAAAGAAGCAAAAGAAAAGGTTGAAAAGGAATTAGCAAGTCTTTTTGAAAAATCAAACAATGCACAGGAGATTCATAAACAAGCAGCCGAAAAGTTTAGAGTAGAAGGTGGAAAAATTGCTGCTGAAAAAAGTCGATTAGATAACCAAAAGAAAACTCTCGATCTCAATGCCGAACAACAACGTCAAGAATTACGAAATCTTGCTGCTGCTAGTTTACCTTTGAAATTAATTGAACCCTTATTAAAGGATGCAAAAATACAAGCACAAACTGAATTTAAAATTCAACAAGCAGAAATAGCCAAGGAAATTTTATTAGAACGCGATCGCCGTTTATTAGATTATTTATCTCTTTTATCTATTGGCGCGATCGAGGTAAAAAAAATTCAAGATTTTCTAGCCAAAGAAAACGCTCAATTAGATAGTGAAACTCATGGTAGCGATCGCATTTATTTAGGATTGACTGAAGAGGAAAGAAAGCAATTTGAAAGCACGATCGAACATCAATTACCAATTCAAACTAAATTAACACAAGAATATTTAGAGAAATTAAAAGCAATTGAAATCGACATAGATTCTACAGAGAGACAATTAGCTTCTGCTGCATCGCCAGAAGATTATCAAAAATTACACGACGAACTGGAGAAAGCGCAAAAAGAACTAGTTAGTCGTCAAGCAGAATATGAAGCAGCAAAACGTAAAGGAGAGGAATTAGAAAGAGCGATCGCGCAAACAAAAAAGGAATTAGAAAAGTATAGCGAACAGGCGATCGATGTTCATAATGACGAACATATTATTAAATCGGCAGGGAAAGTACAAGCTACTCTCAAGTTGTTTAAAGAACGTCTGACTCTGAGAAAATTAAATAAATTAGAGGGAGAAGTAACAGAATGTTTTCGCTATTTATTACATAAATCCGATCTAGTGCATAGAGTGGCGATCGAGAATGAAAATTTTAGTATTTCTCTTTACGATCTACAGGGAAAATTAGTACCAAAACATCGTCTCTCTGCGGGAGAAAAACAATTACTGGCGATCGCTTTTTTATGGGGATTGGCGAGAGTATCGGGACGTAATTTACCGATCGCGATCGACACTCCTTTAGGAAGATTGGATTCGTCTCACAGAAATAATTTAGTAGAAAGATATTTTCCTACTGCTTCCCATCAAGTTATTTTGCTTTCCACCGATACAGAAGTCGGAGAAAATGAAGTGAAATTGCTTAGGGAACAAGAGGCGATCGCTAGGGAATATTTACTCAAATACGATTCGAGTAAGCATCAGACTACGGTAGAAGAAGGATATTTTTGGTAACGAAATGCAGATAAACAATCCGCAGATAAACACAGATAAACACGGATAAATAATAAGTAACGAGATGTTAATAAAAAATGGAAGCTGTCATTTTTATTGGCTTACAAGCAGCAGGAAAATCTTCTTTTTATCTCGATCGCTTTTTTAATACCCATATTCGCATTAATTTGGATATGTTAAAAACTCGTCATCGAGAGCAACTTATTTTCCAAGCTTGTCTACTAGCAAAACAATCTTTTGTTATTGATAATACTAACCCTCGTCCAGAAGACCGACAAAGATATATTAAACCAGCTAAAGAAAAAAAATTTGAAATAGTTGGTTATTATTTTCAATCTCGTCTTAAAGATTGTTTGAAAAGAAATAATCATCGATCACGAGTTAAAACTATTCCCGATGTTGCCCTGTATGCTACTAAAAAAAAGCTAATTTTTCCGAGTTTACAAGAAGGATTTGATCGACTTTTTTATGTAAAAATTGGAGAAAAAAATTCCTTTATTGTTGAAGAATGGCGCGATGAAATTTAATGATATTGATACTCTTGGAGTAGCTTAGTAGCTTCAGAAGCAGGTAAAGGTCTACTAAATAAATAACCTTGAATACATTCACAACCAAGATTTAGCAATAAATTTTTAATTTCTACTGTTTCCACTCCTTCAGCAACTACGGCTCTCCCAACATAATGGGGTTAAATGTTCGCTACATACATTTTAGGTACAAA
>CAZJTL010000286.1:0-4379 GCA_964548905.1 uncultured bacterium
TTGAACCGCTCTATAAATACATTCGAGTGCTTTTCTTGGCTCTCCTACTTGCTGCCAAACCTCAGACAAACTGCGATAAATAGTAGGTATTTTCGGATTGATTGCGATCGCTTTTTGATAATAATCGATAGCCTGTCGCCACTTTTGTTGATGGGAATATAAATCGCCCACACTCGCATATACTTCAGCTAAATCTGGCTGAATTGCGAGTGCCTTATGGTAGCAATCGATCGCTTCTGCTGCTTGACCCGATTTTTGCAGTGCATTGCCTAAAATTTTATAAGTTTCTGCCGATTGAGGTTCAATTTCAAGTGCTTGACGGGCAGCTAAAATTGCCGATTGCCAATTCTTTGCTTCGCTAGCATCAAGTGCTTTTTGCAAGATTGCTTGAACTATTTCAGTTTTACTTTTGTAATTTAAAGCCAAATTATCTGGTTCTGATAAGGCCAGAGAAACAAGATAGTTTTGACTCTCAAGTTTAAATTCAATTAGTGCTGTTTTTAGCTTATTTTGGGGATTAAGAGCTTGAAAAGAAAAAGCTGAATTTAATAAATTTGCTGATGCTGGTAAGTTTCCTTGTTGTTGCTTGGTGAGAGCCGAAGCATTATTTCTCAATTCCAGCGCTTGACGATAATATCTAGCAGATTCGTCCGTATTACCTTGTTGTTTTAAAGTTGTTGCTAACAATTGGTAAGCTTCAACCGCTAAGGGGTCGATTGCAATAGCTTGGCGGTAACAATTAACTGCTTCAGCTAACTGTCCTTGTTGTTTAAATTCATTCCCTTTGTTAATTTCGAGAATTGAAGTGTTTTTTTGATTCAATTTACCATTTGTCATAGCCGTTTTTTCTGAGAAATATGGCTTGTAACTGCGAGCAGTTGAAGCTTACTTAGCTAAGTAAATTCTTCGAGATCTTGATTGGCTCGATCTGAAGCTATTACTTAAAATAATCATTTTATTTTGATCATTTTTACGTGAAAATACTAGTCTTAACTAAGCAATTTCACTGAAATTTTAAGAAAGCACTAATAATTGCCTTAATTTCTTTACAAAATTTTAACTACGCATTCAAGGGAGCAGGGATTAGGGGCTAGGGTGTAGGGGAGAGGGGGAGAGGGGGAGACGAAAAGTAGCAAGTAGCAAGTAAGAAAACTTTACACTTTAGACTTTAGACTTTAGACTTTTTTCCTTCTGCCTTCGGTCGGTGAACTTAAAACTTCGGCCTAAAAATACCAAAAGCAGAGGTATAACCGTGTAAAAATGTACTACCAGCTACGGGACCAATTTCGCCGTTACCAAAAAATCCTGATAGAGAAATATTCTTAATATAGCGACAGAATAACTCAGAATCAAAATTAGGCTTGCCATACAAACCTCTACCTCTTCCCAGACAAGAGAACATTAAAGCACCACCAACAGAGAAGTGATGATGTTGCTGATATTGTTGTAGTAGCATTGCCAAGTCAGTAGCAGAAGCTTCAGCATCACGCAAATGAAATTGAATACGCTGGCCGGGACGAACGCGATCGCCGATAGCAATCCCTCCTGTATGGGGATCTACTCCCAAAAGGTTACGAATCAGAAAATCCCCTTGTCCTAGCTGAGATTTAAATTCATCTCTAGCAACTCCAATAAATAGAGCTTGCTCTAACAATTGCTGTTCCGCCTCGGTTAAAGTGGGAATTAAGCCGCGTAATAAATCTAGTGGCGATCGCGCTGGTTCTTTGCGCTCTACATCAGTCAAAGCAGAGATTATATTGCGTTCTCCTTCATCTACTTGATAAAGACTGCCGATCGGACGACAGCCTTGCGCTACTATAGTTTCAACTCTAATATTGCCACTTAAAGCTACACCTACTATCCCCTCAATATTTACATAATTTGAAGATTCGGAAGTTGGATAGACTTCATTGTTCCAAGCGATCGATTTTGCAGTATTAGCAGCATAATAAAATAAGCTATGTTGAGCCATCATCGAATTGACGCTAGCTAGACCGCCAATTTTCACCGATCCAGGATAAGCAAAATCAAGTCCTGCCAACAACTCATTTACTTTAGATGAAAAAGGTTCTGCCAACAACACAAAATGAGGCTGTTTTTCAGGGTAAATACCCATCATTTCGATCCAAGCTTCTGGCGAACTATCGAGATCTGGTAATTGCTTGGGAAAAATTTGCCAAGGATGAACTTCAACTCCAGGTAAACTAGCAACGCTCAAACTCAAAGCAATATTTCCTTCCATTTCTACTGCTTTTCCTTGAGCATCCATACCAACAATACCTGCACCACTACAACCAATTAGCAGTGGCATGGGCAAATGTTCTAAAATAAGGGGAACTACACGCTGATAGTCGCTAGCAAAAGCTGAAGATATAAAAACAATACCCAAATCGACGGGATTTGACAAAGATTGCTTGAGGCGATCTACCACTTCTACGATCGCCGCTTCCAGAGATGGACGAGTTGAGAGAGCGTTGATCCACTGAAAATGATTAGCCATTATTTTGCAATCTGGAAATATTTGTCTGGCAAGAGACAATGTCTATATATGACTTAGGATACTAACAAATTTTGGAGGCAAATGTTCAATCTGCTAGCATTTGTCTGTATGATAAAATTGAAAACGATAAAAATAAATACAAAGCTAAACAGCTCGATAAGATACAACTAAATCTGGTGTCTATCTTCGGTCAGAATCATAAAAATACAGAAAGCTGACTGTTTTTTTTGTAACTAACAGGAATAACATTAATGAGTAATATCCACGACCAAATTGAATTAGAACGTCAGCAAGCAAGAGAAGTCTGCAATCTCGAAGGAGCAAATTCTGAAGGATGCGCTGCTGCTTGGGATGCTGTTGAAGAATTGCAAGCAGAAGCTGCCCATCAGAAACAAAATACAAAAGAGCAAACTTCTCTAGAACAATATTGCAGCAATAACCCCGATGCTGATGAGTGTAGAGTTTACGAAGACTAAAATTTAAAACTAAATTAGCAATCTAGATAGTAAAAACTTATCTACACAAACGTGGGAACTGCTTTGGTTCTCACTTTTTTTTGTTGAAAGTGTTGCCAGTATTTAAATTAACAAACGATCGAGTGTGCCAAAGATATAATAGGTAATATTGACTAACAGATATCTATCTGCTAATCAATTTGCTCAATCTCACTGTAATCATTTATTCTATTCATTAACATCAGAACAATGGTTGATGTCGTTATCATCACTCTATGTATTCTGGCAGCAATAGGTCTAGGTTCAGACAGTTTGGAGTTGTTGCCAAACAGCGTTTTGGCACAAGTGTCCAATGTTGAAGGCTTGCGTTTTGTCCTAGCTGGATTTTCTGCCATTATTGGTTTGGCAGTTGGTTTATTGGTACAAACCACCTATCGCCGCTTAATTACTAGAATTCGCAGTACTTCGATCGAAACGATTATTACTCGCGCGATCGGTCTAGTAATTGGACTGCTATTGGCTAACTTGGTATTAGCACCGATTTTTCTCCTCCCCATCCCTGAAGAATTTGCTTTCATCAAACCGATGATGGCAATTTTAGGTAGCGTCATGTTTTCTTTTATGGGTGTCAGTCTCGCTGATAGCCATGGGCGTACTTTTTTAAGACTAATCAATCCCAACAGTATCGAAACGATGCTAGTAGCTGAAGGTACACTTCAACCAGTATCGACAAAAATTCTTGATACTAGCTGTATTATCGACGGTCGCATTGAGGAGTTACTCAAGACTGGATTTGTGGAAGGACAAATTTTGGTGCCAAAATTTGTTTTAGAAGAATTACAGCAATTAGCTGATTCTAGCAACGACCAAAAAAGAATTCGAGGTCGTCGCGGTTTAGATATCCTCAATCAGATGCAGGAAGCTTTTCCACAGCGCATTGTCATTCATTCTGCTGACTATGATGATATTGCTACGGTTGATGCTAAATTGATTCGTTTAGCTCAGGAAATTAACAGTACTTTACTTACTACCGATTACAATCTCAGTAAGGTTGCTAATTTACAAAAAGTAGCAATTCTCAATGTGAACGATCTCGCCCAAGCTATACGTTCTATCTATTTGCCTGGTGATTTTTTAGAGTTAAAAATTCTCAAACAAGGCAAAGAACCATCTCAAGGTATTGGTTATCTTGAAGACGGAACCATGGTTGTTGTTGAAGAAGGGCGCAATTATGTTGGGGAAGAATTAAGAGTAATTGTCACTTCTGCCCTACAAACTTCGGCAGGAAGAATGATTTTTGCTAAACCGCCAACATCAGCCCTAGCAGGAGAATATCTCTAGTAAATTGTCCTAATTTAGTCGAAATTTAAGAGGATGTCTGAAAAGTCAGAAATAATTTGCGATCGCGATCGCGGGAGACAAAA
>CAZJTL010000287.1:0-4348 GCA_964548905.1 uncultured bacterium
CTATAGGTCTTGAATTATTTTCTCTTATTTTGTTCTGACTTTTGCAAGAGGTCTCTTAGAAGACTATCTCGACAATATCTTTCAAACCTCGATCGAAGGAAAAACTCGTCTCGATAAAGCGATCGATCGCATGGTAAAACAACAAGAAGAATTTTTATCTAGATTTCATGAAAAAGTCGGACAAGTTTTAGAAACTAGTATTGGAAATGCTGCAAATAAAATGGTGACAGCAAATCAATCTTTCCAAAATAATGTAGATAGTCTCGTTAGTAGATTTCAAGATGTATCTGGTTCGCTTGCTGCAAGTACTAATAATTTTCAAGAATCAACATTTTCTCTCAAAGAACAAGTTAAAACCATTGCAGAAGTAATTAGTGTTTTTAAAAAATCTAGCGATTGCCTAGAAACTAGTACCATTTCTTTTCAAAAAGCCTCAGAAAAAATCGAAGCAAGTAAATTCTCTGAACATCTCGAAAACCTTACTAAAGATTTAGCAACTACTCAAAAAAGTTTTTCCCAGTCAACAGGATATTTAGGAAATCAAGTTATTAAAATAACTGAAAGTCACCAACAAGCAGTCCAATTAGCCGAACAAGTTTATAGTCAACTACAACAAGCTTCCGAGAAATTACAAGATAGTGCTATGGGATTTATTAAAGCTTCCGAAATAATTCAACAAACCGATTTTGCCGATAAATTAGCCACTGCAACCAAAGAATTATCAGTTATTCCATCCCAATTTACAGAATCGACAGCCATATTACACGAATCAATTCCTTCTCTTAATAAAGCGATCGCAACCATTAATGAATCTGCCCATAAAAATATTAAACTAGTCGAACAAATTAATAATCTCAATCAACATTCGACTCAAATTCTTGAATCTAGTGACAAACGAATTGAATTAGAAACAGCTAGCTTCGATCGCATTCAATCTGAACTAGAAAAATTGCTATTTCAATTCAAACAACATGGAGAACAAGTCAACTCAGGTTTATCTACCTTGAGCGATCGCTTATTAAATAAATCTTCTCAACAGCTAGATAGCTATAATCAACAACTGCAAAAAATCAACGAAAAATTTAATCGTATTATTCAGTAAAACTGTTTAAAAATATTTAAAAATGATTAGGCGATCGCGATACCACCAAACACCAGAACAACTCAATATTTATCAGTCTTTTACAGACTTAATGTCTAACGCTTTTATGATTTTATGTTTATTTTTACTATTAGCTTTAATTCAATCTCAACAACTAAATAAAAGACTACAATCTGCTTCACCGATCGTCATCAATGAAAAGTCAGGAAAGTTTAAATTCAAATCTGGAAGTGCAGAATTAACACCAGAACTTAAAAAATATATTTTAAATGAAATATTACCAGAAATAAAAACTATCATTAAAGAGAGAGAAATAGATTTTATTCAAGTTATCGGTCATACCGATGGACAAGAAAACAATCGCGCCAGTAATCTCGATTCAACATTAGAATCTGTCGCCAAAGGTAGCCAGTCTGTAGGCAAATTAAATCCTGGTTCTAACGCCGATCTAGGCTTAATGAGAGCCTTGGCAGTAGTACAAGAACTAGAAAAGACAGGTAATTTAAAAAATATAAAATTTAGAGCTTATTCCGCCGCACAATTATATTTACCATCAGGAAAATTAGCGTCGATCGATCGCGGTGCAGATGAAAGTAGAAGAAGAATAGAAATAAGATTTATTCCTCCTGGTAAATTGAAATAATTCTGCAATCTTTTTTGTAGATGAGAATAACGCGATCGCTGCTCAGATAGATTTTCCTCGACCAATCATTAACTATTTACATGAAATATAGTATTACTTCCTACTGTCCCTGTTCCCTAACCCCCTAAATTTTTCTTACAAAAAGAAATCACCTCATCTAGATCGTTAGTTTGTTGAGGATAGTCGATCCTGGGACGAGCGATCGCAATCAGAGGAATATTTAACTGAGTAGCAACTAGTCTTTTAATATCTTCCCCTCCTGCTTTACCATTGGCTTTAGTAACCACTAAAGAAATTTGCCATTGCTGCCATAAAGCCTTCTCTAATTCTGCGCTAATTGGAGGACGAATAGCAATTAGGCGATCGCTAGTAAAGCCAGATTCAAGAGCAACCTGAAGCGAGTTAATAGCAGGAAGAATGCGAGCGAATAAAACAGCACGGTTTTGCCAAGGTTTAAACAGAGGTAAAGCTTGATAGCCTATTGCTAATAAAACTCTTTGTTGTAGAAGATAATTACCTTGAAGCAAGGTATGGAAACTATCTAATTCAATAACTCGATCGCCTGTCAGAATCGATTTATCTTGTAATTCTGGACGTTCGTAACGAAGATAGGGAATCTGTTTTTCTGTTGCAGTCGCGATCGCGGCTTGAGAGACTTGTACTGCATAAGGATGGGAAGCATCAACGATCGCTGCAATTCCCTGGCGATCGCAAAATAAGCACATTTGTTCGCCATCGAGTTTGCCTATATGTATCTGCCATAAATCGCTCGATCGAGGATAGAGTGCTGCGGCTGATTCCGTAGTAACAGTCACTAAACATGGTAGTTTAGCTGTGGCGATCGCCCTAGCTAGCAATGCACTTTCAGACGTTCCGCCAATCAGCCAAATCCATCCCATCAACAATTAAAATTACTCTCTCTTGATATTTTTTAGCCCTTCAGCGCTTTCTGAAAGTTACGGCGATAAGATTTATTAGCAACGAATAAAGCCGGCCACAATAGAGCCAAAGCTATTTTGGTTGGTAAACTGGGATTGAAATTAGTTTTAGTAAAACCTTTCCAAAATTTCCAGATTCCTCCGAAATAAATAACCAGTAAGAGAATACCAATAAGCTTCGTCATAGTTTTGCCGTCCTCTGTGGCTGCTTTTTTATCTCTATTTTAAGCTAAGCAAATGGTTCATGGTTCATTGCGAACAAGGGAGTAGGGAGCAGGCAGCAGGCAGCAGTATTAATGTAGGGTTTAGTAATACTTTTCTTCCCCCGCTCTCTAACCCCTAACCCTAATCTCTGCTCCCTAATCCCTAGCCCCAAGAGTGGATTTAAGCCTTAACTAGCTTACGTTCGAGATCGAACAAGAAACCGTGAATGTATTCTTCTGTCCATTCGGAACCGTATAGACGAGTAAACATACCTCTAGCAGGATCTTTTTCAGCACGATAATTGAGATAGCGCTTTTGTGCTTGTAAAATCTGGTCTAATTGTTGTCGATCGATTACTGCTTCTGCTTTGTCTACGAAATCTAAATAGGCTTGCAAATAATCCTTAAAAGCTTCAAAAACTCTAGTCTCTACTATCTCCGTAGCTTGAGGACGAGTCCATAAAAAAGCTGGTGAGAAAAATTGTTGAGCTTCTTGGGGAAAATCTCCTCCCCATTCTAGATACTGTTGATGATTTTGAAAGATTGGTAAAATTGGTTCGCTATATTTAGCTTGATAAGCTGGATCGTCACGAAATAAAGGCTGCATATCCAATGCGATCAGGTGTCCTCCTGGCAAAGTTACTAAATCTGCCCCAAAGAAAGGAAGATCGTAATTAATTTGGGGAAAAATAACAAAGTTGAGAACTTGCAAAGAGTTTCCACCTTGGACATGTGCGGCTCTAATTTGCCTCAATTTGGCAGATTTAAAAGCGTAACTGGTAGTAACTACTAACTCTTGTCTTTTTCCCTTACCTGTAATAGCTTCTTTTCGTTCAAACCCTTCTGGAATTGGATATGGCTCTAAATCCAGACGCTCTTGCAACAGAGCGATCGCATAGTCTAAAAAAGGTTGATATAAACTCATAGTTTATGGTTCATAGTTCATGGTTCATAGTTCATGGCGAAGGCAGAAGGCAGAAGGCTTTTATGCAGAAGGCAGAAGTTTTTTACTTGCTACTTGCTACTTGCTACTTGCTACTTGCTATTTATTACTCATTACTCATTACTCATTACTTCTCCCCTGCTCCCCTGCCCCCTTTCTATCCCCTCTTAACCGATGTAGCTAAAGGAACTGCATCTTCAAATAAAAATTCGTAGAGGAATCTTTCTGCCCATTCATGACCGAAATAGCTACTGAATAGACCATGAGCTGGATCGCGTTCGGCGCTATAACAATCATAGTCCTTTTGGGCTTTGACGATTCTTTGAATGTCTTCTGGATCGGTGAGAGGCTCAGTTTGCTCTAAGATTTGCCAGTACAAGTGTACGTATTCCTGATAGGCAGGGAATAGGCGATTTACTACGGTTTCTGTGTCAGTTTTGGCAAAGAGTAAATATTTAGAAAAGTATTGATTAGCATCATAAAACTTCATTTCTAAGTTTTGTGCTAACTCGTTATATT
>CAZJTL010000288.1:0-4294 GCA_964548905.1 uncultured bacterium
ATTTGGAAGACTCCCGCTGTTCGGATAGAGGTGCCAGAGTACAGTCAACCCAACGGTGAGTTAAAGCTCACTTTCTAGTCCATTGATTGTGGGGCAGGCATTTTGTCTGTCCGATTTCAATGCTGCCTAGTTTCAATACTGGAGGTCGGCAACAATTCGGGTAAAAATAACAAGTTTTCGTGCTTGAGAGCCAATAAAATTGTTGTTCAAAATCAAGCTAACTCAAGGGAACGTTTCGAGGGCGATCGCACCTTTGAGTTCCCTGGAAAGCGCTGGTCATCTAATTTGAAGTTTGACTCACTCGGTACCTATGGTTGGCTTACGAACAAACCTGACAATTTTAGTAAAAGAGGGCATTGATTCAATTAGTCTCAACCCTGACTCAGTGTTGAAGACGTTGTTAGAAATTTGGAGAATATCTTCAGATGTTCAAAAAAAGATTTATACAGACAAGCATCTCTCAGTCAAGTAATACTTGTCTATTTACACTTAAATGGTTCTCGTCCTTCAAGCCAATACGACTCCTTATCCTGGGAACTATTTCAGTCTTGTTATCCGCATTGCCAGGAAAAGCAGCAGAAAAGATTTATTTCAAATATGGTCCATTTATCGAATCACTAGATGTCAGTTCTCTAGAAAGTTTTGCTAAAACTGGGAAGATTAACTCAGATTTGAAATTCTACTTCGGGATCGCTAAAGCCAATGATAGAACCAAGCAGAAGATTCGAGAACTTTTGGTTCAACGTTCAAATATTAAGCCTTTCGAGGTGTCGCAGTTTTTCAACAGTGAACTAGGTTATGACATTCTGGATCGATTTGGTCAATATATTCAAACTCCGAGTTGGTTGAATGGGAAACAATCCCTTCGGGCAGGTTTAGTGCTGGCTGCATTCGACTCGAAAGGATTAACGCTGCTCAACTTGCTGCAAAAGCTGCCAGTCGATGTCTATATTGATATGGAAGCTGTTCTGAAAAGATTTCGAGCGCTGGAACGGATAAACAAGGCAACGGATTTTTTCATTCAGAAAATGTCATCCTTTTCCAGTGTGGAGTCACTTAGTGGAGCCACCGTAGACTTTGCGAAATTACCAGATTTGCGCCAGATGGGACCTTTGGGCGTTCAGAAAAAACGCTGGGTATTAAAAGACGCCAACCGTAATCGCCAATTTTATGTGTTGGTCTTTGAGCCGCAGCAGTGGCATCCCGGAAAAACTCCCGTACTGATTTTGTCTCATGGTTTAGGCTCTAAGCCTGAAGATTTTGCAGCGCGAGCAAAGCATTTAGCCTCCTATGGCTTTTTGGTAGCATTACCGCAGCATCCCGGAAGCGATGTACAGCAGGTGCAAGAACTCAAGCAAGGGCTGTCGTCGGCTTACTTTTTAACCAGCGAGTTTATCGATCGACCACGCGATATTAGCTATGTGATTGATGAACTGGAACGACGGAATCATGCAGAGTTTGGTGGACGGTTAGACTTGCAATCCGTAGGGGTGGCTGGGCATTCCTTATCAGTGCAGCATCAAACAATGCTTCAAAAGCGGCGATCGCCGAATTCAGAGCGAAGCATTAGGGAATTGAATGAAAGTTGTAAATCGCGGAATGGCATTTATTCTAGAGGAGGAGTTTATTATGGAGCCTGGGAAATTCACTATCATACTTTCCATATTTTCAGCAGCAGCAACAGCAATCTGGTCGGTTTGGACTTGGTCTGAACAACAAAAATTTGAAATCGCCCTGGAACAAGACAAAATTGCGGCTCTGTATATCAATCCTTTAATCATATCAGGTGTATCGTTGAATAATCATCTGGATCACATTCTTCACCATCAAGGATTGGCAGCATTTAAGAAAACTTATCCAGATGCATATGATATTGGTTCTCCAGCAGCATTTGAAACCCTTTACCTGATTGCAATATATTTTACATGGGAGTACTACATTTTGCGTTATGGTCCTTACACAAAGGATAGTAAAACCTATGAGCTAGTGACAAAAATTGCAAATACCTTTGCTGATTACAAGTATCCTGGCGATGCTTTCCACTTTTCCTATGGAGAACAGATCGGTCTCGGCAAATTAGCTATCCAACCTGTTGAGAGGACAGCCATGAATAATGTTTGTGAATATGACATTGTATCACCATATCAGTTTGTAGATGCAATTAAAAAGGATCTGAGAAATAATTCCCCTCTGTCTGAATATCAAACTGTCTATAAAACAATCGAAGCTATCGATCGGGCAGAGCGAGTTGAGGAGCTCGAAGGGTATGAGAGGTTAATCAAGATCCAAAATTATTTGGTTGCTCTTGTCGATTATCTCGAAGTTCAACAAGGTCTAGATACAATGACTAGCAAAAAAGCAACTCTCAGAAAGGCCAATTTTAGTCCAGCTCTACAGAAAGTAGACCTCCCACAAATCTTACATAGAGTGCAGGGGCGAATAAGGCTGCGGGTGCCTCGTTTGCGTTACGAGGAAGCTTATGCTAAACAATTGCAAGCAAAAGTGGAATCAATTCCTGAGGTTCAGAACGTCAAGATAAATTTAGCTTCTGCCTCAGTTGTAGTTAACTACAGTCCGAGTCTACCTAATGACGAGCTTGAGTATAAAATTCTAGCGGCTCTTGCTTAAGAAACGTTCTAGCGGGACTTAGACATTTTCTGGCGGGAAAAAAGCCTCAAACTTATATATGGCAAGCTTTTAACTTCGATTTAGATGTTTGGTTGATATATATGGGTTTCAGCTATTTTGAGGTTCTTGAGAGTCAAACTCAAACATCTTTATCCAGTTTTTGACTCATGAGGAATCGATCGCGATCGCAGCCCAAAACTAATGCACTATTTTAACTGTGTCAGTCCACTAGTCAGATATTGGGTATGGAGTCGGGGCGCGATCGCTTTCTAGCTCTTGAAGTAAATCTACACGGGGTGACAAGATAATTCAAAGATAGTCACAGCATGGGATAGAGCGAACAAGAATTGCCCAAAAATCGGACTCAAAAATCAAAATGATAATTATGCCTAGTAAGCGCAACCGCCAGGCGGTTGCGCCTCGAATAAGAGCCTATCCGAAAAATATTAAGAGCTTACGATACAAAATCAGACAAGCTGCTAGCTGAACAAATCCCAAGTAACGAGAGGGAAGTTTCTCCCAACGAATAAGTAAACGTCGGAAAGGGTTAAACCAGGAATGTCCAACTTCCACCACCCAACGACGAGGAGGATGGCGATTTGGGTCGTTGGGTGCAGGAACAGGAGCATCTTTGTCAGGAATGTGATGGATATAGCCTTTGACACTAGCAGCATAACGACAAGAATCATAATCGTAACCACGATCCAAACACAAATGTTGTTCTACTTCTTTGGAGTCTGGAACTTCAATCACTACTGCCTCTAACAAAGCAGCCAGTTTTTTCATGTCATGGCGATTGACTCCACTCAAAACGTTCCCTTTTTAAATACTTAGAGTAAGAATTTTCTCAGCCGCGTCGAGTTGGATGTCTTGCTTTTCTCCTAACCCTACTCTGCCATGAGTCTCTAGATTTTTCAGGACATTGGGAATATCGTCTGCACCAATTTGGTAGTTAGATAGATGAGTGGGAACGCCTACTGCTTCAAAAAACTGTCTCGTTTTGGCGATCGCTTTATCGATCCGATGCTCTTCACTACCTTCAGTTAATTTCCAGACTCTTTGTGCATATTGCAAGATTTTTTCTCGTTTGTTGTTTTGTTTGAATGCCATAACACTTGGGAGAACGATCGCCAGGGTTTGCGCGTGATCTAAGCCGTGCAAAGCAGTCAATTCGTGACCGATCATATGGGTTGCCCAATCCTGCGGTACTCCTGCACCAATTAAGCCGTTGAGTGCCATGGTTGCACACCACATCACATTGGCTCTAGCATCGTAATCAGTAAGATTGGCTAAGGTTTTAGGCCCTTCTTCGATTAGTGTTGATAAAATCGATTCTGCCATGCGGTCTTGCAAAGGTGCGTTGCTAGGATAAGTTAGATACTGTTCCATCACATGCACGAAGGCATCAACAATACCATTGCTCACTTGTCGAGGTGGTAGAGAAAAAGTAGTTTCAGGATCGAGAACGGAAAAACGGGGCAAAACCAGAGGACTACTGAAGAAAAGTTTGTCGCGAGTTTCCCATTTGGTGACAACTGAATTGCCATTCATTTCCGAACCAGTAGCTGGTAAGGTCAAAATAGTACCGATCGGCAAAGCAGAAGTAACAGGTGCGCCTTTAGCTAAAATATCCCAAGGATCGCCTTCAAAATGAGCGGCGGCGGCG
>CAZJTL010000289.1:0-4277 GCA_964548905.1 uncultured bacterium
CGTCGATTAATCGATAGAGTGAAGCACGAGCATTACTTGCCGATATATTTTTCATTTTTTAGTCAATAATCGTCTTTTAATTGTACGCTTTTTGGTACGTTAACTGCAAATCTTAATACCTAATCTAATTTTTTATTAGGGAAACCAATCTTCATCTAAAACTTGCGTTAGAGTTAGTTCGATTTGTTCGGGTAGGTCGAATAATTTACTCAGCGATCGCTTTGCATCACGTAAATTTTCCTCATAAATTTCAGCTAAATTCGCTTTTAAACTGGGAGATTCTTTAAATCTTTTACGGAGCAAAACACGAAAATTAACCACTTCTGCTTCCCAATGCCTTTTATTTCTTTGTTTTTCTGCTTCCCAATACTTAAGTTTTAATAGGTGTTCTGTCAAACGCAGCAATAAGCTTTCTATAGCGCGTTTTTGACTTTTACCCATATCCTCAATTTCTTCTATCAGATTATCCCAATCTATAGTTAAATAATCTTGATTTTTGAGTTTTTCAACCATGGTTTGTGTCCACAGATAATAGTCTTCTTCGTACATTACTTCTACTTCTGCGTCTTTTGCATGGATTAAACGGTTTATGCGCGATCGCTGCCCCTACGTTTTCTTATATATTTAGCGTTGGGATCCCTATTATCTGGAGATGAATATCTCTGGCGATCGCTTAGAGAGCGGCTGACTTCAGTAAAAACATCTCTTTGTAGCCAGGGATAATTACCAATCCAAAAGTTTTGAACGGGAAGATAAGCATCGCTAATTTTGTCGATTTTACCTAAATCTGGCTGATTGGACAGAATTAATAATTCAGCAGGATCGCCTGGTCTAATTCCCTTGTGAATTCGACGTAGCGGTGCTTGAACCTCCGCTTGAAATCCCGTCTCATCTTCCAAAATTAAATTCAAACATCTCTCCCGATTCTCAACAACTACTAATTCCCCTCTTTGGTTAAAAGTTTGATCCTCTCTGACTAACTCTTCGCTAATAAATACATCGGCAACTCGACCGCGCCAAAAACCACTATACTTAAAGCGTCGGTACGAGGAATTTCGCATACTTGCCCAATAAATAGGACTCCACAACCAATATAAACCACCTATCACGGTGAAAATTAAAACGAACCCCTCTCCACCCTCACCAAAAAGTTTGCCCAACAACCAAATAACCACAACAGCAACGACAGATATTAACAGTCGCCGCAAAAAATCTGGAGGTTTGCCCCAATAATAAGCATATTGAGGGCCAGTAGCGATTATCGGAATAATTTGCTCGAATTTTTCACGAGTCAATGGGACTAGCATTGTTTAAGTAGGAAGTAGGAAGTAGAAAGTAGGGGCAATCCCTTGTGGTTGCCCTCTCTGTAGGAAGTAGGAAGTTAAAAGTCAAAAGTTAAAAGTCAAGAGTCAAAAGTTTTTTCCCTGTTCCCTTTTTTACAATGAACCATGAACTATGAACCATGAACAAATAACAAACAACCAATAACAAATAACCAATAACCAACACCTATAATATCTTTTCTAACCCATAAATTAGGGAAGTGAGTTGGGTTACTTGGCGAATTGCTAATAAAACCCCAGGCATGTAGCAGGAACGATCCATCGTATCGTGACGTAGGGTATAAATTTGTCCAGCAGCGCCAAAAATCACTTCTTGGTGAGCGATTAAACCAGGTAAGCGAATGCTATGAATGCGAATATTTTCCTCAGCAAGCGCACCTCTAGCACCAGTAATTGTTTCTTTCTCTTTGACTAGTTGAGTATTATAAGTTTTTCCCAACTCGGCTAACATTTCGGCGGTTTTAATTGCTGTTCCACTTGGCGCATCGGCTTTTTGGTTGTGGTGCAGTTCGATAATCTCGACGTTATCAAAGTATTTAGATGCTTGCATGGCTGCTTGTTGCAGCAAAATTACGCCAATGCAGAAATTAGGGGCAATAATGACACCAGTGCTTGCTTTTTCGGCAAAATCAGCTAGATCTTTAATTTGTTCGCTACTCAGTCCAGTAGTACCAACAACGGGACGAACTCCATAGGCGATCGCGCTACGAACATTGTCGTAAACTCCTTCTGGATGAGTAAAATCTACCATCACGCCTTGGACTTTTTCTTGAGTAGCCAAGACTAAAGTACTCTGTAGCTCGTTGACAACAGGAATTTCTAACTCGCCACAACCTGCTATTTCCCCAATATCTTGTCCTAAATAGTCTGGATTGCGATCGACAGCTCCTATTAGTATCATATCTTCTGCTTGGGCAACTGCTTTAATTACCTCGCGTCCCATTTTGCCCGCAGCACCGTTAACTACTACTGGAATAGGAGGATTATTATTCATAGATTTCCTTTTCGATCGGTTTATAAATATTTTTTGATGGCTAATTAACTTAACGCTCGATAAAAAATTTCAGGAATGACTATCCTAGAAAATGGTCTTCTTCTCAGTTTACAATTATCAGGCAGTGAATTTATTAACCATTACTCCTTTGTCCGCTAATTTTCTCGATGCAGTAGTTGAACTCGATCGATTGTGTTTTGGCGAATTATGGACGCTCGATAGCTATCGCCGAGAATTAGCCAGTCCAAGCAGCGAAATTTTCCTGATTTTGACAAAAGAAAATGATTCAGACAAAGTTTTAGGGATGGGCTGTTTCTGGTCAATTTTAGAAGAAGCTCACATTACTATTCTCGCCATTCATCCAGATTACCGAAATCTAGGCTTGGGGCAGTTAATGCTCTACAGTCTACTGAAACAGTCATCAAAGCAAGGATTAACCAGATCGACCTTGGAAGTAAGTCATATTAATCAACCTGCATTGAGCTTGTATCAAAAATTTGGTTTTCAAATAGCAGGAAGACGGAAAAATTACTATCCAAAAACTGGAGAAGATGCCCTTGTACTTTGGTGTAAAGACCTCGATCGACCCGAATTTCAAGAAAAGCTAGCTCTATGGCAAAATGAGATTAAAGAACGTCTCGATCGACATAATTATCGAATTGAATGACAATTATTAATCAATTTGTTGAGATTGAAACCGAAGCAGGAATCAATATTCACAACCTAACTCCTAAAATAGAAACAATTCTTGCCAATATATCAATGAAAAACGGTCAGGTTATCGTTTTTTCTCGTCATACGACAACCGCTTTAGCTATTAACGAATACGAAGTTAGATTACTCGAAGACCTAAAAAATCATTTTCACAAGCTAGCACCACCTACAGATAAATATTTACACAACGACTTGCATTTACGAGATGTTCCGCCTGATGAACCAATAAATGCACATTCCCACTTGATTGCCATGATGCTTAACAACAGTGAAACCATTCCTCTTGTTGATGGTCAATTAGCCTTGGGGAAATGGCAATCAGTATTATTTTTTGAATTAGATGGGCCTCGTCGTCGTAGTATTTTAATTCAAATTAGTGGGGAATAGATTAGCCAAATCATACTAAATCCGATTGTCAAAACCTCCATAAAAAACCCAGTTACCATAACAGCAACTGGGCTTAACTATTAGTTTATATGACTACATTCGTCTTATTATCCTCAGACAAACCTAAGCACTAACTTCACCTAAATTGACTTTCACTACTTTATTTTTTTCTTCTTCTGCTTTAGGTAGAGTCAAATTAAGGATACCGTCTTTGTATTCGGCTTTAACGTTGGTGTTTTGAATGCGTGTGGGCATTGGAATTACTCTTTGGAATTTGCCATAACGGAATTCAGAGCGAGTTACATCTTTTTCTTGAGTCTTGGTTTCCGATTTGCGTTCTCCTGCGATCGAAACTTGGTCTGTTGTTACTTGAATATCCAAGTCTTTTGCATCCATGCCAGGGACTTCGAGTTTGAGATGTATTGCATCTTGAGTTTCAGTAAGTTCGGCTGCTGGAATTTTAGCAAGATTACTAAATTCACCCCAATTGGTAGGAGTCATGACATCATCAAAAAGACGATTTAATTGACGTTGTAGGGAGTTCATTTCTTGCCAAGGATTGTAACGAACAATTGCCATAACTGTTTCTCCTTTTATTAACAATTCTTTGGAATTGAGCGGTCGAGTTAAGGATTTATTTCTAACCTCAATTCTTATGTTATTAAGAGAAATAAAACTAGAAAAGTGTGGTTACGATCCCATGCAAGGTAGGGTTTTATGCCCGAACAAAGAAGGTTTAATTAGGTAGAGAAAACTACACTTTGTTCATGATTAATAGTTCATAGTTCATGGTTCATAGTTCATGGTTCATAGTTCATAGTTCATGGTTCATAGTTCAT
>CAZJTL010000290.1:0-4268 GCA_964548905.1 uncultured bacterium
AGAGGGAAAATACAGTGTGTAATTAATTCTGTTTAGATACTTACTTATTATCTTGTTAGAAAGTTTATAGCAGAAAATTGGGAAAATACCTGGGTAAAATAAGCTAAAGAAGCGCTTTATGTATAGAAATAATAGTACATGAAAGATTTATTTGGCGAACTTCTCAAGTCTTTTCTCGACAATGTTGGCTACCTCTTCGGCTTTGAATTCCTCTCCTTTTTCGTGCCAGGAGCTACCTGTTTGGGTGCCTTTGCCTTTGCCTGGAGGCAGTTGGCTCCAGAAACTTTCCCCAAGCAGCTAACTGGTGGGCTAGGCATTGCAGCGATCGCGATCGCCTGTTATGTTCTGGGTATGGTTTGCTTTATCTCTGGGAGGTGGATCCGTACCCAATTGTTCAGGGATAATTTTCCCAAGCTCCTCTATCACATTCTCGAAGATTATGCCCGATTAGGAGAAGTGCCGTTTCCAGAGTATTACGAGAAGGCTGCCACAATGGGATTTAAGGAGAGAAAACTTTTGATGCAGCGCCTCTACACTCGCATGTGGACGGAGATTCGGCAATCGAAACAGTTAATGACATCCTATACCCTCCTCAACCGTTATTGGTTTTTGGGGGCTACCTATGATGGACTGGGGATAGCTTTAATCGTGTGGTTTCTTGTCATATTCCTAGGAGTGCTAACAGGGAGACAACACCATCCATTACTGGGAATTCTTGTCATTGTTCTCGTACTGCTTCCGTTTATCTGCTGGAGAGAGGCAGATCGTTACAAACAATCTCAGGTGGAGGAACTGGTGGCGACCCTAGCTTACCAAAGAAATCGACGTGACATAAAACAAGAGAGCGATGGCAAGTTTTGCTCGTGTATTGGGGTGGAACTGCCAAAACCTCAACGCCATATCTAATTCCTTTGTACTCAAGAAATGAGCGAAGTTGGTAAAAACTCCAACTATTACTAAGTCTTCTTTCTCGCTTAGTTCTCGGATTTTTGTTGGTTCGATCTCGAATACCCCTATTTCGACAAGATGAGTGAGTTAACTGTACGTTAACCATATGTAACTTCCCTAGCAGATACCTAAAGACGACTTTCGGCAGAGCCGCATTTTTTCCCATGCACCGAGAGTTATTAATTGCTAATTAACAAAACCTGGGTAAAGGGATTCATACCTTGGGTTCGGTAGAGAGGAATTTAACCTCTATAGATTGCTTAGTTATGAGACGTATAGTCTCACGAAGTTGACGGTAAGAGGATTCTTACCTTTGACCTCAACAGGTCGCACAGTTTCAGTAGGGAGTATTTTTCTAGAGCGGAGGGTAGATAAGTGCCTTCCGCTTACCGCTCTAATAATAAGAATAAGCTTATATAAGAGCAAGCTTATCATAAAATAAGCCATTTGGCTTAGGATTTAGAGTATTATTAATTGATTGGATAAGCAGCAGTCAATATACTGCATCCGCTAAATTATGTTTGCTCGGAATTCCTTGCTCGATTTGCCTTTCCTAGATTCAGTTATCGATCGCACACCCTTAACTGCAAATCCCAACACACCAGTTAGCGAGGCGATCGCTCTAATGAGTAAGGCTCAAGAAAATAGATGCGAGTTGTTGAAGACAAATAGCCCCCAAACTTTTGATTTGCTAAATCGAGAACGCAGTAGTTGCATACTCGTAGTTGAAGGGGAAAAACCAATTGGTATTTTTACAGAAAGGGACGCTCTCAAGCTTGCTGTCTCTCAAAGAGATCTCAACGGAATTACGATCGAGCGAGTAATGACTCGGAAACTTATTACTTTAAAGCGATCGCCCAACCAAACTATATTTACTGCCCTATCCCTACTGCATTGGCATCGGATTCATCATTTACCAATTCTAGACGAACGAGGACACCTGAGTGGATTGGTAACTCCCAGTCAAATTCGACAAGTTTTGCGACCGATCGATCTGCTTAAACTCAAAACTGTAGACGAGATGATGACTACAGACATCGTTCGCGCTCCCCCCACAGCATCAATTTTGACAATTGCCAAACTAATGGAATCTCATCGGATTAGTTGCGTGGTTATTACCGAAGAAGTGCAAAGGAGAGAAGGAACAGAGGAAGAAATTGACGAGCCTAGGTTTCGACCTGTTGGCATAATTACCGAGCGAGACATCGTTCAATTTCAAATTTTACAGTTGAATTTGTCGAAGATCCAGGCAGAAGAGGTGATGAGTACTCCCCTATTTATTCTCCCACCCGAAGACTCTCTTTGGTTCGCACAACAGGAAATGCAACAACGATGGATTAGACGTTTGGTGGTTATGGGAGCGCAAGGAGAATTAAGAGGAATAATTACACAGACTGACTTGCTACAAGCGATCGATCCGGTGGAGTTATTGAGCGTAGTGGCAATGCTGCGACAACAAGTTGGAGAAAAAACGACAGCATTAGAGCGAGCGAATCAGGAATTACAGCAAGAAATGAGCCGACGACAACAGGCTGAAGCTGAAGTAAAGCAAATTAACGACGGCTTAGAAATGCAAGTACAAGAGCGGACGGCAGAACTTGCTAGCGCTAACGTTCGACTTCAGCAGGAAATTAAAGAACGTTGTCAGGCAGAGCAACAACTTCAAGAAACATTGTGCTTGCTCGAATTTCAAAAGTATGCATTGGCTCGAGCGGCAATTGTTGCCATTACCGATCGCAAACAGGCAGAGGAAAATTTGCAAGAAAACAAACGTCGTTTGACTACATTAATTGACAATCTACCAGGTTACGTATACCAAGTAGCAAACGATTCCAACTACACTCCTGAATTCATTAGCGAAGGTGTATTGGAAATTACTGGATATCGACAGGAAGAATATCTAATTGAGCATACAATTTCTTGTGGGCAAGACATACATCCCGACGATCGAGAAAGTATTTGGAATATAGTTCAACAAGCAGTAACAGCTAAACAGCCTTATGAGTGCGAATATCGAATTATTACCAAATCTGGCACCCAGAAATGGGTTTGGGAAAGAGGGCGAGGTATTTATGACGAAAATGGCGAACTCTCGCATTTAGAAGGTTTTGTCACCAACATCACCGAGAAAAAACTATTAGAAGCTCAATTTCTCCGCGCTCAACGCCTGGAAAGTTTGGGTACGTTAGCTAGCGGTATTGCTCACGATCTGAATAATATTCTGACACCGATTCTAGCAGCCGCTCATTTACTCCCTCTCAAACTTAATAATCCCGATCGCCAGGTTCAGTCGCTACTGAAGATGTCGCAAGAAAGTGCCAAGCGAGGAGCAGATTTGGTCAAACAAATTCTTTCTTTTGCCCGTGGCGCAGAAGGAGAACGAACCCAGATTCAAATCGCACACATTGTAACAGAAGTAGTAAAAGTTGCCAGACAGACTTTTCCCAAATCGATTGAAATTAACTTGAATTTGGCAAGCGAACTCTGGCTAGTTTCTGGGGATGCAACGCAACTGCATCAAGTATTGATGAATCTATTTATTAATGCCCGTGACGCGATGCCAGAAGGAGGGATCTTAACAGTAACAGCAGAAAATTTACAGGTTGATGAAAGCTATGCCAGGATGAATCTCGATGCCAAAATTGGCAATTATGTTGTCATTACTATTATTGATACGGGGATTGGTATTTCAGAGGAAACTAGAGAACGAATCTTTGAACCTTTCTTTACCACCAAAGAACCAGGAGAAGGAACGGGGTTGGGATTGTCTACCGTTATCGGTATTATCAAAAGCCATCAAGGATTTATTAACGTATATAGTGAAGTTGGCAAAGGAACGAGTTTTAATCTCTACCTTCCCGCCGATGAAAACGTTGAAACAACTCAATCTGTTGAAGATTTAGAATCACTCAAAGGCAATGGAGAGCTAATTCTGGTGGTTGACGATGAAGCTTCGGTTCGAGAAATTACTAAAGCTACACTAGAAAATTATAACTATCGCGTGATTATTGCCAATGATGGAGTAGACGCGATCGCCCTCTATGCACAACATAAAGATGAGATTGCTGTTGTTCTGCTCGACTTAATGATGCCATCCCTCGATACTTCAACGATCGTCAGAACTTTGGAGCGCATTAATTCTGAGATTAAAATTATAGCCATGAGCGGACTTGCTGCAATTAAATTTAAACTGTGGAGGAATCGGATAATGCTACAACAAAACCGATTGGTTAATATTTTAGCCACTCTAATTATTAGTTGTTTTGGATTAGACCTCTTGCAAAAGTAGCTAACGATCGCCATAATTTAGCCCAAATCGC
>CAZJTL010000291.1:0-4099 GCA_964548905.1 uncultured bacterium
GATTTGGGCTAAATTATGGCGATCGTTAGCTACTTTTGCAAGAGGTCTATTGATGATTGTGACCATCTAATTCTGAAAACCTATATGACTCGTATAGAAGGAGAAAACACTCGACTGAGACATTACCTAGCTCGCTTGAGTTGTAGTAGGTGTGGAAACTATCTCTGGCGATAGATTTTAATTAACTTTGTACGGCGGATCTTACTGTTTCGGTGTCTAATTCTAATAGTTCGGCTACTTCCTGAATACTAAAACCTTTTTGTAATAGTTTAGAGATAATTTCTCTGGCTTTTTCCTCTTTTCCTTCTTCTTTTCCTTCAATTTTACCTTCTTCTTTGGCTTCTTGATAAACCCTGGTTTCTTTCAATAAATTTAAGTTCAACATATTTTCTACCTCTTCTCTATTCATCAAAGGAAATTTGTAAATAACTATTGTTTCTATAAATTCTAGAGCTTGAAATTGTTTGATTTCATCTATTAATTCTACTCTTGTTTTCTCGATTAATTGTTTGGCTAATTGAAAACTTCGATCTTCGTTTTCGACTACTAATCTAATTATTCCTCGTCCAAGAGATTCATTTTCTATTATCTCAATTTCGTCGAGATAAAAACAACGTAAGTGGGGTTCAATTAGAGCGTTGTATCTTGCAGGTATTGGTGTTTCTTGACTTCTTTTGGCATAAAAGACAATAGCATACCAATTAGGATTCTCTGGCTTATATTGGCTGAAATATAGAAATATGCTGTTAAAGAGTCGATCGTAAAATTCTCCATCTTTATAGAATTGAATCTCTACAAAATAAATTGGCTCATCAAGAGACTCATTACTAGGAGAAAAAACACCATCTAATCTGAAAGCGCGTTGTTTAATCTCTGGAGAAGTAAATGAGTAGTTATTAACGTTTGTTTCTGGTTTGCCAATAAATTCAAAAAAGATACTGGGGAATTCTTTTCTTTTCTCTATGAAGTTGCCTTATTTCGCTCTATCGTAAGGGCGAATAGCCATTCGCCCCTACAACAAATTAAATGCATAAATGGTATTACGAATTGCTGTTAAGCGAGGATGGCGATCGGCCCCAATGTAAAGATTATTCATTCAACCAACGCACGGCATCTTTAGCATGATAGGTTAAAATCAAATCCGCACCAGAACGTTTAAAGCTAGTTAAAGTCTCTAAAGTTACTTTCTTCTCATCAATCCAGCCATTTAGCGCTGCTGCTCTCACCATTGAATATTCACCCGAAACATTGTAAGCAGCGACAGGTAGATTAGTAATTTCTTTAACTCGCCAAATGATATCCATGTAAGCTAAAGCGGGTTTTACCATCAGCATGTCTGCGCCTTCAGCAATATCTAATTCTACCTCTTTAAGCGCTTCTTTCCCGTTAGCAGGATCCATTTGATAGGTACGGCGATCGCCAAATTGTGGGGTTGATTCTGCTGCGTCGCGGAAAGGGCCATAATAAGCAGAAGCATATTTAGCTGCATAAGATAAGATAGGCAAATCCTCAAAACCAGCTTCGTCTAATCCTTGACGAATAGCCGCTACAAAGCCATCCATCATGCCAGAAGGTGCAATAATATCAACACCAGCTTTTGCTTGAGAGACGGCGGTTTTTTTGAGTAATTCTAGAGTTGGATCGTTTAAAACTCTACCCGTTAAGTCTCCTACTTCTAGATAGCCACAATGACCACTAATAGTATATTCACACAAGCAGGTGTCAGCTATGACAACTAGATCTGGGACTGCTTCTTTGACAGCAGTTGCAGCTTTCTGCACGATACCGCAATCATGCCAAGCACCCGTAGCTTCTGCGTCTTTGGTTTCGGGAATGCCAAAGAGAATAATGGCGGGAATACCTAAATCGTAGACTTCTTTGGCTTCTTCGACAATTTTGTCTACAGAAAGCTGGTAAACTCCAGGCATAGATTTAACTTCTTTGGCGACTGATTCTCCTGGTACAGCAAAGAGAGGATAAATCAAGTCATTAGCTGTTAAGACAGTTTCTTGCACCATACGGCGCAACATAGCATTTTGACGAAGACGGCGGGGACGAACGATCGGAAACATGATCTGAAATGGCTTATTTTAAATTCTCAGAATAGTTTAAAGCGATCGCCTGCTCTAAAGATAACTCTGGAAGCAACGCTCAATCTTTCGTAACGTTGTTATTAAATGCTAAATTGTCTATAATACATATAGAAATAGCAAGGGGCCGTAATGGTTTCGACAGGTTGGCGAAAGCTTACCCGCGATGCAGGTCGAGAGTGAGTCTCCTCTCGTGAATCAAAGACTCAAAAAAAATGTAACTGCGAACAACATCGTTCCTTTTGCTCGTAAAGCTGCTCCTGTAGCTGCTTAATAACCTAAACACGGTTCGAGCGTCTGTAGTTTGACTCCGTTAAGGATTACAGACATAACCCCAACGGATGCTCCAGTTAGTGGTCTCTGGTAGGCTAACTGGTTAAGACTACCACCAGTGCATCCTACCGTCTGGGATAAGAGACGGTTCCCGTCTGAGGACTAAAAAGACTAAACCTGTGAATGAACGGACAGTAAATACCCAGTTTGGACAGCAGTTCGACTCTGCTCGGCTCCATTAAAAAGATTAAAATAAATATTAATAAGAACAGATCGCTAGTTATAGACCAGTCTGTTAGCATAACAGTAAGGAATTATCTATTTCTAGAAGTTATTGGTCTTTCAAGCGAGTTTTATACAGATTCAAGTCAAATTATATAAAGACTAGCAATTGAGCTAGGGCTGTAGGATTCTCAACCAGTTTGGAACATCAACAAACAGATCGGGTAGGCATCTCATCGCTATGGAGGTGAGAGAATGGTTAAAATTTTAAGCGATCGCACTGAAGCGGGAAAATTACTAGCTAACAAATTGAAAGCTTATGCTAACCGTACTGATGTTATTGTAATCGGTCTTCCTCGCGGTGGAGTAGTCGTAGCTTCTGAAGTTGCCAAAGCACTCAACGCTAGCTTAGATGTTTGTATTGTCAGAAAATTAGGCTGTCCAAAACAACCAGAGTTAGCCATGGGTGCAATTGCCATGGACAATGTTAAGGTATTCAATCAACAAGTGTTAGAGGAAGCGAAAATTTCCGCAGGAATAGTTGAACTAGTTACTGAGAGAGAAAGACAAGAACTAGAAAGACGCGATCGCTTGTATCGAGGTAGTCGTCCTCTTCCCGATTTACAAGGACAAATTGTCATTTTAGTTGATGACGGTATCGCTACTGGTTCGACTCTCAAAGCAGCGATCGAGATCGTCAGACAACAACAACCCAAAAAAATTGTCGTTGCTGTACCTGTTGCACCTAGTTCGGTATACCAAGAATTTAAAGCTGAAGTGGACGAGTTGATTTGTCTGAGAACACCCGAACCCTTTCACTCTATTAGTCTTTGGTATGATGATTTTTCTCAAACTAGTGACGCAGAAGTAACAAGTTTATTGAACGAGTTTCATCTTAAACATCAAAAATGGTAACAATATTCTCTGTTCTCTCGTTAAAATACGATCGAGAAATCGTCATTCGATAAGGCGATCGCGCCGTCGATGGTGGCAAACTTTCCGCCGTTACCTAAACCGCTATCGCTACCATTTTCGTTGTAGAATAGGTTGCCCGTACCTGAATTGTAAACGATCGCCGCACTTTTTAAGGAAGCTTGTTCGACTTCGTTATTAAGATCGGTGTCGATCCCCATAAAATTACTTGCTGGTAACTTAGTATTAATATCGCCAGTTAAAGCAGTAAAGGCTGTTTTACTTAAAGTAATAGTATCTCCTTTCTCGAAATCAGCGATCGTATCTACTCCAAAATTAGCAGTAGTAAATGCTTCTTTGTTAGAGAAAATAAATTTGTTAGAGAAAATAAAGCGATCGTTTCCTTTTCCACCGAAGAGAAGATCGTCACCAGCGCCACCGTTGAGATTATCTTTACCATCTAATCCTTTAAGGGTGTTATTGGCGCTATTACCAACAATAAGATTACTGAGGCTGTTACCAGTCTTATTTAGAGCATCTGACTTAGCCCTCTTCTGTCACTTTCCGTAAATTGAATTAGAATAAGAAAAATTCTTATAAGC
>CAZJTL010000292.1:0-4058 GCA_964548905.1 uncultured bacterium
GAAGCCTAGTATTTTTCTGGTGAAGACTATTCATATGTCGATCGAGACTTTTAAATTGATAATCAAACTGGTCTTTCATAGCTTTAAATTCTCCTTAAAAACAACATTCCCTACACCCTACACCCTACACCCTAGCCCCTAACCCCTAATCCCTATTCCATTTGCGAGGCAAATCTGAGTATCCAAATTAAGGTAATGAAAAAAGACAAAGTTCCCACAAAATTAGTAAAAGCATTGAAGCTATCTGTGTCGATTAATACCATGCTGTCTGTGCTAATAAAAAACATTGTTTTTCTCCTTGAAGACAATTGAATGTTGAAATGTTGAATGAAAATAAGCTCGATCGCGACAGTGTATTAAGCCGCCTTTCTATTCCAATCGACAACTTGACGCGAATTAGGGGCGAGTTCAATTAAATCCTCAATATTGCGTTGAATTGTCTTGCAGATAAAATCTAAAGGCAGATCGTTAGGATCGTGACCGAAAGGCTCTTCAATTTCCGCACCGACTTCGTTAATAGCTAGCAACAAAAGACTGACAAGAGCTGAGATCGCACCTGTCCACCATCCCAATCCACCTACAAGTTGTAAAGGCAAGACGATAAAATAAACTCCTAACAAAGCTTTGAGTACTATCGTATAGGCTAGGGGAACTGGCGTTTTTAAAATTCTCTCGCAACCTCCCAAAATATCGACCATTTCATCTAACATGGCGTGTAAAGAAGTTAGTTGAAAGACATTAAGTCGCTCACGATCGTACTGATGTTGCAAATATTCTCCGATCCAAAAAGCCACTTCTAGGGGTGCGTGATTTACCGATCGAAGTTGTTGATATTGTTGCGGTGACATCAGCGGTACTAAATCTGCATTCATCGGATCTCGCCGCAAATGAAGTTTCATAGCCATAGCAAAGGCAACTAGCAAACGCATAGCAGATTCTTTATTGGTACGATCTTTTGCTCCTTGTTCTTCAACAATTATCCAAATACCACGAGCTAAGTTACGAACCACATTAACCATCGCTCCCCACAATCTTCGTCCCTCCCAAAAGCGATCGTGGGCTGTATTGGTACGGAAAACTAATAACAAACTCAAAATCACATTGAGACAGACAACAACATTAGGAAGAACTTTATTTTCACGTAAAAAAGCAGGTAAATTTCCAGTTTGGGCGGCTAAAGAAACTAAAAAACCATATCCACCACAAACCAAGATCCAAGGAACAATCCCGTGCAGGAGAGTTTCTCCCAAGCGAACAATAACTTGAAGTCCATGTATGTGTTCTCCCGTATAAATTTTAAATTTCTCCCGAAACGATCTTGATGCAACCAGTTTTTGTTTTTTGGGTGAGGTTTGTTTGTCTTGAGAAGAAGATGGTTGCGATTTTTGTTTTAAAGAAAATAATGGCGTAACTTTGTTAGAGCTAGAATTTTTATCGATCGGTGTCACTATATTAAACCTCCAATAATCAAATCAATTAGCTATTAGCTATGAACAATGAACAATGAACTATGAACTATGAACCATGAACAAAATAATTATTCATTCATTCCCTTGACAGTAGCCAGAGTAGAAGGAGACATTTGAGACAGATAGCGGAACAGCCAATATTTGAGCATCGTATCCATAATTACGGGAACGGTTGCGATAAACAGAGAGATAGCGCTGTGGTTGGCTGCAATTCCTAAATGGTTTGACATTCCTTCCAACAATACTTCCCAACCGTGAGGCGAATGAAAACCGACAAAGATATCTGTTACTAAAATAATGATGAAGGCTTTAGCACTATCGCTAAGACCATAGATAATTCTGTCCATAAAGGACTTGATGACGCTGATGTCTTGTCTTCTAACTACTAACACCAAAGCAAAGGCAAACAGTGCGATCGCATCAGCAAAGACATTACTAATAGCACTATTACTTTTATGACGGAATTCTGTAGCTAGTTCGTCGGCTTTTTCTTTAACCTTGTCTTCTCTTATTTCTGGAGCGATCGCAGGAGTTTTATGAATTAGATGTTCTAATTTTAGTTCCTCTTCATAGTCGCGTAACTCTTTAAGTGCTTCCTCCTTCATTTCAGCATTAATAAAAACTTGAGCTTCATTTCCCCTAACCTGTTCTACCATTGGTAATACTACAAAATTTTTAGCGATCGATTGAGTTAGTAGAGGAATAACAATTAACAATGCCAAAAATCTTAGAGAGATAATTGTCTGTATTCTCGATTTACGAAACTTACCGACTACCTTTTCTTCAGATTCGGGATTTAGTTCTTCAGCAATACGATTAAATGTTCTACCGATCGATCTTGGCAGGACTCCTTTTTTATTTTTTACAAAAGATTCATCGTCTGCTTGAGAATCTGATGCTTGTGTGTATCGATCGCTTTTATTTGTATTCGATCGCGATTGAGGTGGTATTTGAGTTGCCAAAGAAGTAACATCAACAATATTGATCGGCGATGGATAGGGCTTTTTATCAGATGTAGAATTTGTTGGTGCGATCGAAGATTGAGTTAAGAAAGACGATGAATAATTTAGATTGATCGTATATTTAGCTTGTATTCCTTCAATGATAATTAATTTATCTAAGTGATTCGCACCGAGTTTACCAACTCCCGAACTACTGTTATTAAACTCTTTGGTTTTGCGTTTGAGAATGTCTAAATTTTTTTCTATCTCTGCTTTTAGAGAATCTGGAAAGTGGCTAGAAAGATCGATCGATTCAAGCGGGATTCTCTCACCTTCGTAATATCGTTCTTCAATAGAGCTAATTGTTAAAGCAGCTTGATAAGCTTGTTCTAGAGATTGTTCTGGATTTCCAAAAAAGTTCTCTTTAAGCCGATCGAAAGGAGATGTTGTTTTTTTGCCAGGATAAATAGATGTCATAATTGCACTTTAATAGGAATGGGCGAGATGGGGAATGGACAAGCAATCCATTCTCGGTCGAACTTTATCTATGTTTAAGTTAAACAATCTTGGGGAACAAACTGGGGACAAAATTGTGACAAATTCGGGACAATTGATGACACATACCAGGGTTCGTCTTGAAATTGTAGATGTACTAAGAGGTTTTGCCCTCATTATGATGATCGCTTTTCATTTTTGTTACGATCTCAATTATTTTGGCTGGACAAACTTTCCTTTGGGAATTTCTTTTGCTTGGATAATTTGGCAAAGAGCGATCGCGTCTATTTTTTTGTTATTGGTAGGGATTAGTTTGGTGCTACGCGCTAAGTTCAAACCCACTTGGCGTGATTTTTGGCAACGTTGGTTCAAAATAGCTGGTGCAGCAATCATAGTTTCTCTTGGCAGTTATTTAATTTTTCCCACATCGTTTATCTATTTTGGCATTCTCCATTGTATTAGCGTGTCTCTTCTGGTAGGAAGAGTTTTGCTGAGACTAGGAACGCTCAATTTATTTCTAGGTATAATCGCGATCGCCATCTCAGCCAACTTTGCTCATTCTTTCTTCAATCCTCGTACTCTTAATTGGCTTGGTTTCGCTACACAGTTTCCCTTTACTGAAGATTACGTTCCAGTTTTTCCTTGGATTGGTGTTGTCTTAATTGGTTGTGGATTGGGAACAATTTGGCAGCAATTCCAATTTAAAACACCTCAGCTAGTAACTGAAATTAGCGATCGCTCGTCTTGGTTGATTTGGATGGGTAAGCGCAGTCTGACTATTTATTTACTCCATCAGCCGATTCTCTTTGGTATGCTGTTTCTAATTCAACAATTTTGACATCGATCGACATAATTTGAGGTTGCGATGGATAATTTCACATTCCAAAATTCTGTTAAAATTTTGTTCGGTAAAGGACAAATTGCCAATATTGCAGCCGAAATTCCTGATGATGCCAAAATTTTGGTCATCTATGGTGGTGGCAGCATTAAGAAAAATGGCGTTTACCAACAAGTACAATCTGCCTTAAGTGGACGTAAAGTATTTGAGTTTGGCGGAGTAGAACCAAACCCACATCTAGAAACTCTTCTGCAAGCTGTTGCCTTGGTTAAAGCTGAAGGAATTGACTTCTTGCTGGCTGTCGGTGGAGGTTCC
>CAZJTL010000293.1:0-4038 GCA_964548905.1 uncultured bacterium
CGATTTGGGCTAAATTATGGCGATCGTTAGCTACTTTTGCAAGAGGTCTAATGTAGGAGGTTTTTGCCATCGTTTTACTGTAATTTTAGATGTGGTTATCTGTATACAGTACGACATGGAGTTCCCCTCAACAAAGGGTCAAGCCTCCTTTTCTCTTCACTTTTGTCAGTCAACCAGGAAGCAGAGAAGCAGAGAAGCAGAGAAGCTTCAGATGCAAGGGCGGAGGGAAAAGGGGAGAAACAAACAACAAACAACAAACAACAAATAACCAATCAACTGTTGTTATTTATTGTTAAGTAATTTTGCAGAATTTTGATTAAATATCATTACTGATATTTTCTTGATTAAGATCGAGCGAGACTCCAGATTTCTAGAAAAAAGCAAGCTTTATTTGAATAATAATACACCCAAAATCGGATTTAATTGCTAGATTTTATTAGTTAATAGCTGTCAGTAAATAGATTATTTTTGATATAGGAATCTTAAATGATTCATGAATAATTTAAGAATGCCTATTGCCTTCCTTCACCAACTAATTCGCAACCCAAACAGAAATACTATATGACTCTAAGACCATACCAGCAGCAAGAAGCTTAAGAATTTAAAGGTTATAGTTTGGAGGGATCGAGAGCTTTAAAAATCTACATCAGAGGTATAGAATGATTCGTGTTTTCGTAGCTGAGGATCAAAAAACGGTTCAACAAATTTTGAAGAGTTATTTAGAACTCGAACCAGATCTTGAGGTAGTGGGAACTGCTGTTAATGGTCAACTGGCGATCGATCGAGTTGAAACTCTAAAACCTGATGTAGTCATCATGGACATCGAGATGCCAGAGGTAGATGGCTTAACTGCGACACAGGTAATTTGTAAACGATTTGGTGAAACTAAAGTATTAATTCTCAGCGTTCATGATAACGATCGATATTTGAACAATGCTTTACGGGTAGGAGCAAAAGGGTATTTACTCAAAACTACTCCACCCAAAGAATTGGTAAACGCTATCCGAGCTATTCATCAAGGATATTTTCAATTGGGGCCAGGTTTACTAGAAAAATTTCATAAAGATTCCCTCGAAAAATTCCGCGATCGCCTTCATAATTCCTTATTCATCTCACCAACAAGAAATTCAACCAAATCAGAAGGATTGAACAGCGAAAAAACGAACCTAAGCCACCCAGAGAATAATGTCTTACATACGTTTGGGACTGAAATTTTTTCTTGGTCAGGACAACCAAAAACCAAACATAAGCTCTTAGCACTGGGATTTTTGCTCAATGCGTCTGTTTGGCTGCTAGTTCTAGCTTATTTAAAATTTTTTCCTCATATTTATACAAGTAAGTGGGGACTAAAAATTCTCGAAACCAATCCAAGCATTCAGGTAATCTTACCAGATGAAAATAAAACTGCTGACAATTTGAGCCAACAAAAATCGAATAAGTCTCTAGATCCTAGAACAGATTATGTCTATATCGCCAAAAGTCATCGACTCTTAGAAAAAGCGGCTCAAAAATTTGAGCAAAGTAGGAGAGAATTTGGTGTCCCCAAAATTACAATTGAGCCAGGTAGCGATCTGATTACGTTTGAGATTCAAGGATCGAGTCCTGTTCAAGCTCAGCGCAAAGCATTGATGATTCATGAGCTAATGGTGCAACAGATTGCTCAATTACGTCAAGCCGAATTAAAACGCCAGGATCAAGAAATTAAAGCTGAATTAGAATCAGATCGAGTTAGGTTCCATAGCCTTCAAGAACAACTTACCAGATTCCGAGTTAATACCAGTGCTGACAAACAGATTGATGAACTATTAGCAACAATCGAACAATTACATCGCCAGCGATCGAGCGCGATCGCTCAAGAAATGGAGCTAAAAAATCGCTACGCTCAACTGGCTAAGAATATACAATTATCCCCCCAAGAGACATTAGATGCATACAAACTGCGAAGAGATAGCATTTATCAGCAATACTTGTCAGTATATTCTCAAGCTAAAAAAGAACTAGCTAATTTATCAGCAGAATATACTAATAAACATCCTTGGGTCGTAGCGCAACAGGCAGAAGTCTCAGATTTGACGAAGGCTTTGCAAAAACAGGCTGCTATTGTATTAGGTAGAGCTGTAAGTTTAGAAGCTCTCAATAAACTAATCCTGTCTAATGCAGAAGCAAAGAAAGAAGATCTGGCGCAAGATTTAGTTACTAATCAAGCAAACCGCCAAAAATTAGTCGAGCGAGATAAACAACTGCAACAACAAATAGCTACTCTTGAAAAGCATTTACAAAAGCTATCTCAACAAAAATTGGAATTAGATCGACTCAAGCGCGACTTGAAAGTAGCTGAGACAGTTTTTAATTCTACCTTAACTAAATTGAATTTAAGCAAAGAGACTGTTTATGCTAACTATCCACGCACTCAGTTAGTAATTGCTCCCAGTTTGCCAGATCCTAATGAACCAATTGTTCCCGATCTTAATTTAGCTCTATTATCGGGTTTAGCTGGTTCGTTTGTGGTATCCACCAGTTTATTTTTATATAAAGCGAATCAATTTAGGCTCGAACAGAATTAAAGAAGTTAGTCACATCCTTTCCCCGATCGTTATCTACTCTTCTAGAGGAGAAGCGCGATCGATTTTAATCAATTCTGTCAAAATACCATCCAAACTACCATTGACTTGAATGCGATCGATCTTCTCAGCAATCCTCTCTAACACCTCTAGTTACTTACTTAAATCGTATTAATAAATACAAAATACTATATTTATCCTACATTCCGCAGATAAGTTAAGTAAGTAGATAATATTTACGACAAGGTACGCCCAAAAAACTCTGTCTCTAAATCAACTCAAAATAATTTTGCTTCGTAAACTAGCCATTCGTCTAGGTAGCTACTCCCCATTTATCTGATGTCATCTGTCTCGATTATTTAGCATTCTAAGAATAGGTGCATCAATTAACACAATCGAGGAGATGCCAAAAAATATGGAGAGTGGCAACTTACTACAAAATTTTTCTAATAACTTAGCGGATTTAGTCGAGCTAACTGGGCGATCGATTGTATCTGTTAATGCTCACAGAAGAATGTCAACTTGTGGCGTTCATTGGCGACAAGGTTTAATTGTGACAGTTGAACACGGCATTCAACAAGAAGAAAACATTGATGTCAAAATTGCCGACGGACGAACCCTCAACGCTACTTTAGTCGGACGTGATTCTGGAACAGATTTAGCCTTACTTCAAGTACCAGAATTAGATCTAGCACCGATAAATATTGGCGACGATCGCGCGATCAAAATTGGGCATATGGTATTAGCTATAGCTAGAGATAGCGATCGCGATCTTAGTGCTAGTTTAGGAATTCTCAGCAATCGAGGTGACGCTTGGCGCAGTTGGACTGGTGGCAAGATCGACCAATTTTTACGTCCTTCCTTCATGCTGTATCCAGGTTTTGCAGGTAGTGCTTTAGTCAACATGGACGGACAAGCGATCGGTATTAATACTATCGGTCCGCGACGCATGACTATTACTATTCCCACTTCAACAGTCGATCGCGTTATCAATCAACTGCTTGAAGGTGGAAGCGTCAAACGCGGTTACTTGGGATTGGGAATGCAATCTGTCTATTTACCCGATTCCCTAGTGCAATCCCTTAATTTATCGAGTAATCGAGGAGTAATTATAGTTAGTGTAGAACCATCTGCTGCTGCCGATCGCGCTGGTATGATACTTGGCGATACGATCGTTAGCATGAATGGACAGGTGATCGAAGATATTAGCGACGTACAAGCACTCTTAGATTCGGACAGCATAGGCAAACCACTTACCGCCCAAATTATTCGTGGAGGCAATCTTTTAGAATTAACCATCACAGTCGCAGAAAAACCAAGTTACGACGAAGAAAGACAACATAGACATAGAAGAGGGAGAAGGGGATAGGGGAAGCGGAGGGAGCAGAGAAGCAGAGGAGCGGAGGAGCAGGGGAAGCAGGGGAAGCAGGGGAAGCAGGGGAAGAAGTAATGAGTAATCAGTAATCAGTAATCAGTA
>CAZJTL010000294.1:0-3950 GCA_964548905.1 uncultured bacterium
GGAGGCGGAATTGAACCGCCGACACGAGGATTTTCAGTCCTCTGCTCTACCGACTGAGCTATCCTGGCTTGCGTTGATTTCAACTCTTACCTAATATAACAAACCTAGAGAATCATGGCAATATCTAATCTAAAATTAATTTTTCAATAACTAGTCACTAAAATCAATTCTTCTGCCATTTCAAAATTAGCTGTAACGTTTTGTACGTCATCCAAGGATTCGAGAGTATCGATTAATTTCAGTAGCGATCGCGCTTGTTCTGAATCTGTTACTTCCAAAGTGTTATTAGGAATCCAGCGCAATTCCACTTCTTCAGGTGAAAAACCCTTTGCTTGCAAAGTGCGATCGAGATTATCTAAATTGGCAACTTCAGTAAAGACTTCTGCGCCTGGATTATCTTCATCGTCAGTCAACTCATAGGTATCCGCACCACCTTCCATCGCAGCTTCTATTAGTAAATCTTCGTTGATTTCACCTTGAAGTCTCACAACACCTTTTTGCTCGAACATCCAGCCTACACAGCCAGTTTCACCAAGATTACCACCATTCTTATTAAAAGCTGCTCTTAAATCTGCCGCAGTACGATTGCGATTATCCGTAAGTGCTTCGATTAAAAGTGCTACCCCACCAGCACCATAACCTTCATAGCGAATCTCTTCGTAATTGACATCGTCACCTTCATAAGTACCCGCACCTTTAGCGATCGCGCGATCGATATTGTCATTGGGAATCCCTGCTGCTTTAGCTTTTTCGATCGCGGTACGTAGTTGAAAATTTCCCGCAGGATCGGCAATACCATTACGCGCCGCCACAATAATAGCACGAGACAACTGAGCGAAGGTTTTCCCTTTCTTTGCATCTACTCTAGCTTTTTGACGTTTAATGTTTGCCCATTTACTATGACCAGCCATGTTTCAGTTTTTAGAGAATAGAGAATAGGGAATAGGGAATAGGGGTTATTTGCTAAATGTTCAAACATATATAATAACTTTTATCGATGAAAGTGTAGATAAAATGCCGTCATCAAACAAATCGAAAAAATTAAACAATCCGCTTCGCAATTTTGGGATTTTGACATTAGCTAGTTTGCTTATCTATTTATTCATAGCTAAAAATGCTCATCATTTCCTTGCCTATGACTATCAAGTTGTTAGTTCTGTCCTAGTTCAAAATTCTCGCCAACAAAAATCTCAGCCAGCGATCGGTAAACAAGGTATGGTAGTTACCTCTCAACATTTAGCTACTGATGTTGGTGTGGAGATTTTAAAACAAGAAGGAAACGCGATCGATGCGGCGGTAGGTGTAGGTTATGCTTTAGCAGTGGTCGATCCTTGTTGTGGCAATATCGGCGGCGGCGGTTTTATGACGATTCGTTTAGCTGATGGCAAAGAGGAGTTTATTGATTTTCGCGAAACAGCACCTCAGAAAGCAACAGCAGATATGTACGTTGGTAAATCTAAATCGGCGAGTAGAGATGGCTATTTAGCGGCGGGAATTCCTGGGACGGTGAGGGGATTGGAATCTGCTTTGACTAGATATGGTACGATGCCGAGGAAGAAAGTGATGCAAGGCGCGATCGCCTTAGCTAAGGATGGTTTTATTCTAAAACCTGGAGATATTCGAGTCCTAAAACGCAGCGCCAAAAAACTTAAGTATCAACCAGAAATAAGCAAAATTTTCCAAAAAAATGGCAAGCCTTATCAAGCAGGCGATCGCCTAGTCCAAAAAAATTTAGCTCAAACTTTAGCGCAAATTTCGCAACAGGGAGATGCAGCTTTTTATCAGGGGGCGATCGCGCAAAAACTGGTGCAAGCCAGTCAAAATAATGGTGGCATCTTTACCAAAGAAGATTTTTCCAATTATCAAATTAGGCAAAGCGAACCTTTACGTTGTAGCTATAGAGATTATCAACTGCTTACTTCTCCACCTCCAGGCGGCGGTATGACTGTGTGCCAAATGCTGAATATTTTAGAAGGCTATCCTGTTGGCAATAGAGATGTAAGGGAAATTCATAGGCATTTGTCAGCAATGTTATTTGCTTATACCGATCGCAATCAACATCTTGGCGATCCAGCATTTGTGCAGATTCCTCAAGACAAACTTCTGTCTAAAGATTATGCTGCCAAACTTAGAGAGAAGATAACCGATCGGGCGATCGATCCAAAAACCCTTGGTTTTAATGCCAAGCAAAAAGAAGGAAAGAATACCACCCACTATTCCATTATCGATCGCTTTGGTAATGCTGTGGCTGTCACCTATACAATTAATTCCTCTTTTGGTGCTGGTGTGGTTGCACCAGAGACAGGCATTATTCTCAACAACGAAATGGATGATTTTACCACTCAACCAGGTAAAGCCAATCAATTTGGCTTAATTCAAGGAAATGCCAACCGCATCGAACCAGGAAAGCGTCCAGCCAGTTCGATGAGTCCAACTATTGTTCACAAGGATGGTAAGGTAGTCTTAATTACGGGTAGTCCTGGTGGTTCGACGATTCCAACTACAGTTTTGCAAGTAATTTTGGCTGTTGTTGATCGAGGGGAGGATATAGCAACTGCGGTTAATAGTCCGAGAATTCACTATCAAGGATATCCCAATATCGTCAGTAGCGAACCCAATGCCCTATCACCAGAAGAAGTCAAACAATTAACTCAAATGGGTTATAAAATTGTACCCCTATCATCGTGGGGAGTAGCTGAATCGATCGCCGTTAAAAAAGATGGTTCGTTTGTCGGTGGACATGACGATCGCCGAAAAGATGGAGCGGCAAAAGGTTTTTAAAAAGGAAGGTGTAGAGGATAGGAGCAAGCGCAAATGAATTACCTAGAGCTGCTCCTACCCTCTAATTTCCACCTTCTTTAAGAGCGCGCCTGCTCAAAACTTAGATGCTAAGCCACAATCTCGGACAGACTATTTAACTCTGCATCGCTAAGAGGTTCGCCACCGAAATTACTGTACATGTAAGCTAGTGCGCCTGTTAAACCTGCATTGTAATCGAGAGCGACTTCGCTACTTACATAGTCAGTACGAACATCTTTATAGTCGAAGTCATTGGCAGATTTAGGTCCACCTACCATCGCACCGTAGAGGATATGGGCATTAGCTCCTGTATCGTGATTGAAGTTATCCCATCCTTCTTTGCCATGAGCAGTCTGATGATGTGGTTGCAGAGGATAGTTATTGCCAAAGCCAACCATATAACTAGCACCTCTAGGATTATTACCGAGAATATAATCTATTTGTTCTTTAGCAAAGTTACTATAACTGCCATTCGGGTCGTTAACTTTGTCGCTGTAAATACCTGCTAACATTGCCGTAGTCGAGCTATATCTTAGAGAGCCCCAAGTGTTATTCCATGCTAGTCCTCCCTCAGTATGTTGAACGCCATTGCCACCGCTAACCCAATTATTGAGCCAGTTTTCTATCATACTTTTGTATGTAGCATCTTGGGTGATTTCAGAGAGCATGATTGCCGTTCCGTAAGTTTTGTTGTCCCAAGATTGGGTACTACCAATATCTAACCAATTTTGCATATAGCTTTTGGCTTTGTCTAGATAGGTTTGTTCCCCCGTAGCTTTATAAAGCCAAATTGCACCCCAAGCTAGTTCGTCTTGATATCCACTAAAAGAATTGTAGTATTGTTGAACATCGGTAATGGAGTCAGAGTATTTGCCTTGATACTTTTCTGCAAAGTCATAGAGAAGGCGAGCATTGTTGAGTAAAGTCCCTGAATAGGCAGAGTCTTGGGAGCTAAAAATTATTGATGCAGAAGTCAAAGCTGCGGCTGTTTCTGCTGCTAGCTCACTACCTGGGTGTTCTCGATCGATCTTGTAGGAAGGACGTTCGGAAGTTAGATTTTCATTAGCAACCCAAGAAGAATGGTCGATCATACCGTTACCTACCTGTCCGTATAACTCTTTAACGCCATATTCATCAGTGACAATACACTT
>CAZJTL010000295.1:0-3926 GCA_964548905.1 uncultured bacterium
ACTGCTACAAGAACCTCCAAAAACAGGAAGACCAAAAAAATTAGAGATAGAAACAGTAGCCAAGCTTCAAAAAGAGTTATCTGACCCCGAAGGTTTTAACAGTTATCAAGAAGTACAACTGTGGCTTTTTAGTTGTGAAGATATTGAAATAAGTTATGCAACTATACATAGAGTTGTTAGATCTGAATTACAAAGCAAACTCAAAGTACCTCGACCCAGACATGAGAAACAACAACCAGGAGTAATTACAGTGATCTAGGTTTTTTACTTCGATTTCTGATGTTGATGGTTTCATGTTTCTCAACATATCATCAACTTCTTTCTCAAATTAATTATTGAGCCATTTTTTTATTTCTGCGGAATGTGGGATACAGGTTTAGCTGATACTGTAGGCGCAGACGATCGCCCCTGATAATTGCTCTCGATCGAACTATTACCAAACAGATCTTCAAACTTCTTATCGTCCGGTTTAGGAGTATATCTATCTTCTTGCTTGTGTTTAATTTCCTGAGAAAGAGGATCGACAAAGGCAGAATTACTTTGATAACCGTAATTAAAATTACTGTCGAGTATTTGTGAAGATTTTTTAAAGTTAAACTAAAAATCGAGCGATCGCAATAATGGGTCAAAACTTGGGTTCTTCTGCTTGTCCCCTATTCTCCCCCTCTTCCTCCGCCTCCCCTGCTTCCTAATCCCTAATCCCTAATCCCTAATCCCTCTTTAAACCCTAGTCGCCCGATTATTACCCCTTTCGACTTCGCGGGCGCTTTTTCCTCTCCAGAATAAGCGAATGGGAGTACCAGTAAATCCTAATTGCTGACGAAACTGGCGATCGATATAACGTTTATAGTTATCGTTAAAGCGACTGGGATCGTTGACAAATAAAGTAATTGTTGGCGGTTGAGAACTAACTTGAGTACCGTAATAGATTTTTCCCTGTTTACCTTGACGAGTAACTGGGGGTGAATGCCAACTAACCGCTTCTTGAATAACTTCGTTAATTACAGAAGTGCTGACACGACGACGATGAGATTCAAAAGCCTTATCGACTAATTCTAAGATTTTATCAACTCTCTGACCAGTAAGAGCGCTAGTAAAAATCATTTGAATCCAGTCCATATAATAGAGACGACTTTCGATCTCTTTTTGATATTGATAGATAGTATGAGAATCTTTTTCGATCGCATCCCATTTATTGACAATTAAAACGGCGGCGCGTCCTTCTTCAATAATACGTCCCGTTAGTTTTAAATCTTGTTCGGTAATGCCATCGATCGCATCAATTACAAATAAAACTACATCAGAACGACGAATAGCTTTAAACGCCCGATTTATACTAAAAAATTCCGCACCATATTCGACGTTTTTCTTTTTGCGAATCCCTGCGGTATCAATCAGACGATAAATCTTGCCATCTCTTTCCACCACCGTATCGATCGCGTCTCTAGTAGTACCTGAAATGGGACTGACAATCGATCGCTGTTCTCCAGTTAAAGCATTGAGCAGACTAGATTTACCTACATTAGGACGACCAATAATTGCTACTTTAATCTCTTCAATTTCTGTTATAGAATCGGCAGGAGGCAGGTGAGTAATCAGTTCGTCGAGTAAATCGCCCGTTCCGCTTCCGTGGATAGCTGAAACAGCATAGGGTTCACCCAAACCTAATTCCCAAAACTGGGCAGCTTGAATCATTCCCTGTTCGACAGATTCGCATTTATTGACAGCTAAAAATACTGGTACTTTTTGCTGGCGCAACCAATCAGCAATTTCGCGATCGCTTGCAGTTGGTCCTGCTTGTCCATCAACTACAAAGATAGCAACACTCGCCTCAGCTAATGCCGCTAATGCTTGTTCGCGAATCAGGGGTAAAAATTCGGTATCATCGTCAAAAACTAAACCGCCTGTATCGACAACTTGAAAATCGCGATCGCGCCAAAAAGCAGGACGATAAGTGCGATCGCGCGTGATTCCTGGTTCATCGTGGACGATCGCTTGTTGGTCGCCCGCTAAACGATTAACCAGAGTAGATTTACCGACATTAGGTCGTCCAATAACGGCAACAATTGGTAGAGGCATAAGTTAGGGATTAGGAGATAGGAGGGATAGGGTGCGGGGTAGCGATTTCTGACAATTTCCTCTACCAATAGCAGCACAAGTCCAATATGATATCATAGCGATTTTTACTCGAAAAGACTATAAATCTTTCAACATGGTTTCTATCTCTTCCATTGTGCCAGAAACGGGAGAACGAATCGTCATTTTTTGCAGTTGTGTATCGATTTGTTGAATTTCCTTAGCGTTAGTACCAATTTGCTTTTGTAATTCAAATTGAGTTCTAATTATTTCTTGTCGTTGTTTTTTTAAAGCAATAATATTAGCTTTACCTTTTTCTTGCTCTTGGGCAATTTTACCTTTAGCGATCGCGATCGTGGCATTAGTAGGATTCATTTCTGCCATCGCTCTAGTTAATTTTGCCTTAGCTGTATAAAAAGCTTGTTTTCTTTCCGCAATTTGAAGTTCGGTAATTACACCTGTTTCTGCTAATAGTTGATAGCGTTTGAGAGCTTCTTGAGCGTAGATTAATTCTGCTTGAGCTTCTTCTACATTAGAAATAATGGCAATTTGTTCGTTACGAAAATCTCTGACAATGCGATTGTAATCATCTTTGGCAATAGCTACAGCTTGTTCAATTGATAGTTTTTCATATGCTATTTGACTGTCTAATTGTTCAATTTGGACAGAAAGATTACTCTGTTCTTTTTTAATCTGTTGAGTAAGCCCTTGAAACTGTTGTTTTCTAGTCTGAAGTTGAGAGTCATCAATAATAGCAATGACATCTCCTTTTCTGACAATTTGATTAGGTTTAACCAGAATATTTTTAATAGTTCCTGCTTCTGCTGCTTGAACCAGACGAAGATCCCCAGAGGGGCGTACTGTGGCGTTAGCTCTAACAGTAACATCGTACTTAATTACTGTCGCTAAATTAATGGCAGTAAAAACCGTCCCAACTACAAATAGCCCGCCAAAAGTAACTAAAGGGTCAATTCTGGGCAATAGTTCATCACTTTGAACTTGGGGCAGCAAGCTTGGGTTGAGTTGTCTGAGCATAAGTTTTTAAGTTTTTAATTTATGGACGATCGGCAATTTGTATGTAATGATTGTTGCCTGCTTATAAGAATAGACTCAACCGTAATTATTACAAAGCTCATCAATTTTTTTATTAAGTTTTGTACTCAAAATAAGAATATTAAAAAATAATTAAAAGTGCTTTAACAAACAATTGAGTGAGAAAAAAAACGCTATTTTGGCTGATAAAAATCGATCATTTACCCGATGAAATAAGCCGTTATGCGTAGACTGCATTAGAAATATAAAAGCAGTAAAATATAGAATTTTGACCTCTAATATGCCAAATTGAAATCCGAAATACTCACTATATCCCTTCAATAGAGAGTTTGCGGCATATTCTCTAGTTAAATTATTTTTAATTTAATTCAAAATCGACATACTCAAGACTGACATAGGCATTTCGTCAATTTAAGGCAAGATTTAGCATACTAAGTACGGAAAGACCCAAATAGCAGTACATAAGTATTTTTGATTCAAAACGGTTGATTTTATTGTTTTTTTTCTAATAAGCTTCTTATAGTTGGAAATTTAAATCCAGCTACAAGCAATATAAAGTGAGCAACAAAGAGGATAATTATGTCTAACGTACTTTTCACTCAACTAACTGCAACTGAAGAAGCTACTCTTGCTGGTGGTGACAGAAGAGCCCGTGGTGGTCGTGGTGGCAACGGTGGCAACGGTGGCAACGGTGGCAATGCTAGCGGCAACATCACACTTGGTGACCGCAATACGACTGGTGATAAGCGATCGCACAAAAATAATTACACAAATTAATAATAAAATATATCCTATAA
>CAZJTL010000296.1:0-3918 GCA_964548905.1 uncultured bacterium
ACATCCTGTGACTATCAGAATAAGCAGGAAGGCACTCAAAAAAAATCACAGGGTTACTGGCACTTTAAGCTGGCTCATCATTTGTGTGATGGTGCTGGAATGTTGTTTGTAGAAGACATTAACTTTGTTAGCTGGCAAAGAGGAATGTTGAGCAAACATACTGCAGATGCTGGCTTTGGTCAGTTCGTAAATATCTTAGAGTGGGTATGCTTTCGCCGTGATGTGTATTTTGCGAAGGTTAACAAAGATGGCACAAGTCAAACTTGTCCTAATTGTGGCGCACATACAGGCAAAAAAACTTTAGATATTCGCTTCCACTACTGTAATCAGTGCAAATATACTACAAAAAGAGATGTCGCAGCTAGTCAGGAAGTGAGAAATCGTGGAATAAGTGCGCTAGGGCATAGCGTGCTAGAAAATGTCTGTGGACTGGAAGCGACGGGGAGTATTGGCCACAATATTCTAGTTGGCACAGAACGAAGCAGAAAATCTAAATCGCGAGTTTTAGAATCCCCCACTATAGCGACGATAGGAGCTTAGTGGGGGAGTATGTCAACTTCTGAAGTAGGAATAGTCAGACGACCCACAACAAAGATGCGATCGCGACTAATCAGAGTTTCCTTAATTTCCCAAGTCCAACCAGGACAATACTTGTCTAGCACTTCATTACACGACCACCAAGGCAAATATCGAGCGTTACCTTTGTCGGCGGGTAATTTTTTAAGCATAGTGTCGGGTAGTCTTCGCTTCAGAGCTTCCTGAATTTGAGACAGCGACCATTGCCCAGGATGAGAAGGCGGAGTTAGTTTTTTAGTTTCTGTCTGCATTAAAATATCTCCTCTTCTACTGTCTGCCAGACGTTCAGCACTTCCCAACCGTCAGGGACAATTACCGATACAAAGACGATCTTAGATTCGATTAAGTCTGCTGTCTCTGGATCATCCACCTTTCTGAATATCTCAACTCCAATCTGTTTCCTGTTTTGGTTGTTTGATTTTTCATTAATCTGGTACATTCAAATTACCTCCGTTAGTGAGTCATACCGTCAGTTCCATTGCTCGTTTGCAATAGTTCCAAGCTGGCGGTATTTGTTATTTTATGATACCATATTTAATCGGAATAATACCTTAAAAAAATGGGATAATGTCAAAAGTAGGAAAGATTGTACCACCTGAAAAAATGGCGATCGCAGACGCTAACGGGATTCCCCGAAGCACTTTGTATAACCGAATTAATGGCGGTTGGGATGTTGACAGAGCGATAAGTGAACCACCCAGAAAGAGAGCAATAAAGCTAGAGAGAAACGAAGAGGGAATTTTTGTCAGTGCTGGCAAAGGTAAAGCCAGACATTTCTCGTTGCCTGAAGAGTTGGACGAGAAAATGGATAAAGCGATCGCGAAAAGTGGTTTAGCTCCTTCTCAGTGGATAGAGCAAGTGATAACTAATAAATTGAAGCGAACTAAAGTATAGCTGGCAGACGCTTTAGAATAGTCTGCCCTGCGCCCTTGCCCGATGAATAGACTGTGCTGGCGCACGCCTATTCATCGCCCGCCTATTCTTCGCGCTGCTCTAGAGCATCTGCGATACGAGCTACATTTTCAGCAATTGAGGCTAGATTTTCAGATGTTCTCATGCGGTCATCGTTTAAACCTCGAATAATCTCAAACATGGTCGCTCTATCTCTCACCAGTTCGGCATTCAGTTGATAAAGTGCGTCAATTTGTCGCTGTGACTGTCTTCTAACTTCTGCTACTGTGTCGCTGTTTGCTGCGATCGCTTTGGAGTTAGATTCTAGAATTGCCTCGATTTGTTCAGGTGTCATGATTTTCAATTTATCCCCTAGTAAAAATATTATCCCTCCCCGAAGGGAGAGAGTTGTTAACTTACGCTACGTTGTCTAGTTGTTCTGGTTGTTGTTGTTCTTGAGCTAGAGCTACTTTGTCTAACTTTCTCCAAAGCTGATGATTATCTCTGAAAAAGTAAAGAGGGTCATTGTTTATTTCTTCTACTAATTCATCTAGATAATTAGTTAGTTGTTTTTTGATTTGTTCTACTGTGATCGCGTCATGTGTGAAGTAAGAATCTTTGATTGTTTCTGATGCTTTTGTTAAGTCGTACATTGCTCATTAGTTTGAATAGTTCCATTTTTATAATACCATATTTGAACGGAACTATTCCAGTTTTTTACGGGATTATACAGGGTAAGGAATATCTCGATCCATCATCTTTTTGTAAGCTTTATCGGATAGAAAAACATTCTTATTTACCCTTGATAATTCATCTGAATTTAGATGGTTTTCGGGATTACTTATGATGTCTTCAATCTTGGATTCAATATGTTCTTTGATTATGGTTGCGATCGCTTCATCATCAGAAAAAGTATCCTCGTCTAGCTGGTCATAAATTAAATTTTCCGCAGCTTGAAGTAGTTCTTCTTTGGTAACAGTAATTTCTAATTTCATTGCTCATAAAGTGAATAGTTCCATCTAAATAATACCATAAATTTTCGGTATTTTACGGTTTTAATACGGTATAATAAAAGTAAGAACTAACAAGAAAACGAGCAATGATTAATCCAAAGAACTTTGTCTATTCAAGGGCAGCAGCAGCAAGAATCTTAGGCATCAAAGTATATGCGATCGCGAGGTTTGAAATCTGGGCTGATGTTTGCTTTGTTCATGTGCGCGGGCAGCGTCCAACATTCATGAGTAAGAAGGCTTTTAGAGAACACTTTGTAGAGTGGAGAATTGAACAAGGGCGATCGCTTTGTGTGGCTCAAGTCAACCGAGAACATTATCGAGTAGTAAACCCTAAAAAGAACTCAGTGTATAGTGTTTGGGCTTTTGAGGATGGTTTTGATTGTGAATGTGAGGACTACAAAAACCAAGTATTGATATTTGGCAACGGCAAAGCCTGTTGTAAACACGCCTACGGGGTTTTAACTTGGTTGGGTCACAATCGTTTGAGTGATTACATTTCAGCCAACGCACGGGCAGCCTGACGCGAACGAGGAGTGGTGGGGCTTGTCCCCGCCCGACGAGCGAGCAATTAGATAACCTTGGGTTCGCGCAAGGGAAGCAAAGCGACCGAAGCAGGGCGACAGACACACCCGAATAACCAAAAAAAACGCCAAAAAAAAGATTTAAAATCCCGTATTTTTATGGTATAATAAAAACATAGACAAAGGGAAAGAAACAGACCGCAAGGAACGGCGAGAGGCAGCCTGGCAGCCAGCAACCAAGCAAGCGAGGAACACAAAAACCCCACAGAGCAACCGAGGGAACAACCGCCAGCCAGGGGCGCAACCCAACGAGCAACCAGGCAAGGGAAAAACAGCAGGGGCAAGCCACCGAGGAGGGGCAAACCCCACGCCCGAAACAAAGAGCAGCAGCAAGCCGCAGCCCCACCGCGACCAACCAGCAGGAGGAAAAGCACAGAAAACCCTCTCTCTCCTCTCTTTTCTCTCTCTCTCTCTTCTCCTCAACTAGTGAGCGCAGCACCCAAGAATAATAAAAAGCACCGCCATCAAGGGCGCGACGGGAGCGCAGCTTGCAAGCGACCAAAATATAAAACGGACAACCACCAAAAAGTCTGCCGCAGCGTAGCGGATGGCAGACCAATAATAAACGGACTACCTCATGGCGCACGACTGGCTGTGCTAAACTTCCACGATTGTGCGGAGCGAACGAAAAAACCGAGCGTTTAGCGAGAACCATTTTCGATCGATGTTCGGTTGCCGCGATTAACTTTGACTTGAGATTACTCTGTCGTCAGACGGAGTTTTAAATTGACATACTCCCCCACTAAGCTCCTATCGTCGCTATAGATCTCATCGATAAAGCATTGGCGGTACTCGCCTACGGCTCAATATATCCGCCTCGCTTATACCGAGAGTCTTCTTTTTGCATTTAAGATAAA
>CAZJTL010000297.1:0-3895 GCA_964548905.1 uncultured bacterium
AGGTCTTGAATTATTTTCTCTTATTTTGTTCTGACTTTTGCAAGAGGTCTAATGAGACGTAGAGGGACTTTTTTATTGATGGGGAAATATTTTACAGCTAATAAGATAGTCAATTGCTCAATTTTTTTCGCTCGACTATCCTTATAATTCCCAACCAGACTAGATCTCTATCAGATCTAGGTTAAATTGACTCAAAAATATTAATGAGACTAAACGGGACTAAACAATTGAGCGACGTTCGACATTCAGACTACCTTAGCTAAGTATCGATGAACGAACTGGACGCAAATCGAACCTTCCCCAACACCCGATGCAACTCGTTTGATCGAATTGTGTCGCACGTCGCCGACTGCAAAGATTCCAGGTATGTTTGTCTCTAGCAAAAAGGGGTCGCGATCGAGTTTCCAACCTTGAGGATGGCGATTTTCTGCTTGTAAGTCTGCTCCTGTTAAAATAAATCCTTTATCATCGCGATCGACAATACCATCTAACCATTCGGTAAGGGGTTGAGCGCCAATGAAGATAAATAGATATTTAGCAGAAACGATTTCAGTCTCACCTGTAATTGAATTAGCGATCGCGATCGCTTCTAGATTGGTTTCTCCTTTAACCTCAACCACACTCGAATAAACTCGAACTTCGATATTGGGAGTAGCTTCAATTTGGTCGATTAGATATTGGGACATACTCTTAGTCAAAGACTCGCCCCGAACTAACATGATTACCTTACGGGCATATTTGGAGAAATACATCGCCGCTTGCCCCGCCGAATTAGCACCGCCAACGATATAAACCTCTTCATCTTTACAGGCAAATGCTTCTGTCTGTGCTGCTCCATAGTAAACTCCAGCACCAGTCAGGCGATCGATACCTGGAATTTGTAATCTTCGCCACGATACTCCCAGCGCTAAAATTAAAGAATGACAATTAATTTCACTACCATCTGCTAAGATTAGCGTCCGATAGGGATCTTGAAGGCGAATGCCAGTAACCTCTTGTGGGGTAAGAATTTCTACGCCGAAACGCCTTGCTTGAGTAACTGCTCGTCGGGCTAAATCGCCCCCACTCAAACCGACTGGAAAGCCCAAATAATTCTCAATCCGCGAACTTGTACCAGCTTGTCCTCCTGGTGCTTCCCGTTCGATCGTCACAGTGCGAAGTCCTTCCGATGCACCATACACCGCAGCAGCTAAACCTGCGGGTCCCGCTCCCACGATCGCCAAATCGTAAAATGGTTTGCCAGCTTGAAGTTGCAAGCCGATGCGTTCTGCAAGTTGCAGTGGCTTTGGTTGTAATAGACTCGACCCATCAGAAAATAGCACCAACGGCAATTGTAAGCGACTACAACGAGCGTATTCTACTAATTGCTGTCCCTCCTTAGACTGCTCGATATCGAGCCATTCATAGGGGATTTGGTTGCGTGCTAGGAAATCTTTAACTTGATGGGAATCGGGCGACCAACGATTACCAACAACTCGAATGCCTTCAAATGGTGGACGAAACGAAGCGAACCAATCATCCAATAAATCGTCTAAAACTGGATACAATCTTTCTTCGGGGGGATCCCAAGGTTTGAGCAAATAGTAATCGAGTCTGGCGCTATTAATGGCTTGAATTGCTGCGTCAGTATCGGCATAAGCAGTTAACAAAACTCTTTTGGCATCGGGAAAATGTTCGATCGCCCGTTCTAAAAAGTCAACGCCACTAATTTGTGGCATACGCTGATCGACTAAAAATATAGCTACAGTTTCATTTCTAAGTTTTAACTGTTGTAGAGTTTCTAATGGTGTTGCACCAGAATCCGCCCGCACAATTCGACAGCGATCGCCATACTGCTGTCTGAGATCCCGCGCAATGGCTTGTAGTACTTCGGGATCGTCATCGATCATCAGAATAACTGGTCTTGCCATACGCTCTACCTTCTACTAGATGGTATCAAGTTACTCGCTCTGAGCTTAATCGATCATGATACTATACATTCGCCGAGCGGAATGTTCATGGTTGATAGTTCATTGCTAATGGCTAATTGTTCATGGTTCATGGTTCATAGTTCATGGTTCATGGTTCATTGAAAGAAGGCTTTTATGCAGAAGGCTTCTTTAAGTATTAAGTCATAAGTCATAAGTCATAAGTTTTTTTAATTGCGAAGTGCGAATTGTCTCCCAGTCTTCTCTGCTCCTCCGCTCCTCTGCTCCCCCCGCCTCCTCCGCTTCTGTACCCCTCTGCTTCTGTGCCCCTCTGCCCCTCTGCTACTCCACTATGCTCTGTGTTGACGACTTACTAACCCTAGAATTGTTTCAAACTTTGCCTCACTCTCGTCTTGATTGGATTTGCGATCGAGTGAGTGAAGTTAAACTCGATCGCGATGAAATACTAGTTCGAGAAGGAGATACCGCCCATCTCTTTTTTATTTTGATGGAAGGGCGAATCGGATTGACGCGCCAAAGTGAAGGTGTAGAGATGCCCATCGGACAACAAGAAGCGCCTGGATTTTTTGGAGAAATTCCCGTACTCACTGCTGAACCAATTGAGGTAAGCGCGATCGCCTTAAGCGAATGTAGACTCTACAAACTAGCTGGCGATGACTTTATCGAATTACTGCACCAATGTCGGGAATTTGAGCGCAAAGTTTTTCAAATTGTGGGTAAACGTTTGCGAGGATTAGAATCTTTTATTCGTAACCGCGAGAAAATGGCGGCTTTAGGAACATTGGCGGCGGGATTGGCACACGAATTAAATAATCCTGCTGCTGCGTTGGTTCGCGCTCTCAAAAATGTTCAACCTGCTTTAATTGAACTACAACGTATGAATCTTGTCTACGGACAACAACAAGTTGAAGAATCTCATACGCAACGATGGTTAAAAGTCCGCGATGAGGGTTATGAGAATATCATTCATCAGCGTATCTCTCCTTTGGATATTGCCGATCGCGAAGAAGAATTGCTCGATTGGTTAGAAGCTTACGGTGTAGGAGATGCTTGGAAGTTAGCTGCACCTATGGCATTAGGAGGTATAGAGATTGATATTTGAGAACAGCTAACCGATCGCTGGAAAAACGATCCTACTGAATTAAGAGAGATGGGATTGCATTGGTTGGCGCTGTCGTTTGAAGTAATGGAAATGATTGCTAGTGGTTTGCGAGGTGCAGAACGAATTTCCGAACTAGTGCAATCGATGAAATCTTATTCCCATCTCGATCGCGGCGCTCAACAAATTATAGATGTACATGAAGGTTTGGAAGATACGCTTCGTTTATTTTCCTATAAAGTAAAACGGGCGATCGAGATTCGTCGCCATTACGATAAAACTATTCCTAAGATTTTGGCTTATGGTAGCGAACTCAATCAAGTTTGGACTAACTTAATTGATAACGCGATCGATGCTAAGTAGGTGGGTGTAATTAAATATAAGATAGAAGGATGAAACTATAAAAGAAAAATGCCTGCACCACTACGTGTCAAACTCAATCTGCAAGAAGAAGAGACTTTAGCTGAGTTACGAAAAGCAATCTCAGTTCCATATCGTACTCGCGCTCGAGCGCATATGCTCAAGTTAAATGCGAGTGGCAAAAACGTGCCAGAAATTGCACAAATATTTAATTGTCACGAACATACGGTAAGAGCCACAATTAAACGGTGGGAATCTTCTGGGTTAGTAGGACTGTGGGAAGCTTCAGGAAGAGGAGCAAAACCCAAAGGGATTCCTGAAGATATCGAATACATAGAAAATTGTTTAAACCAAGAGGAACGAACCTATAACAGTGTTCAACTAGCCCAAAAACTCAAGCAGGAAAAAGCAGTAGATTTAAGTAGCGATCGCTTAAGAAGAATCTTAAAAAAATTTGAACAAAGTCAGAAACGATATGGTTCGAGAATCAGTATTTTAGGTCTCTGGC
>CAZJTL010000298.1:0-3885 GCA_964548905.1 uncultured bacterium
TTCGACTGTTTGAGGAGGTGAATAAGCAAGAGCAAGTTTTCGATCGGCGGCGATCGCTTGTTGGTAGCTTTTTTGGATTTCTTCCCAGGCGATCGGACATTTTTCTAGTATATGACATCGCTCTATTTGTTCTGTATCAATCGTTTCAACCTTTGCCGCTCGATAGTCAAGCATTCTCTCTACTGTGTCAACATGAGTGCTTAATTGTGCGCTATTGGTTCTAGTTCTTACTTCTAGCAAACGAACTTCATAACGACCTTCCCCATAGCTATTGTAGTCAAGCTCGACAATAGCATCGCAGTTTTGGTTAGATGGTAAATCCTCCTTTGGGTGTCCCCACCAAATACCAGGAAAACCCTTTTTACTAGAATTATCCCGAATTGTAAAAGTAGTTTTGAGATACTGGACTTTATTACCTTTTAGATCTTGAGAGTTAGAGTTCCAAACCCCTTCAAACCAACAATTTTGAATCAGTAATTTCGGTGTAGGGTTGCCCATTCCACAGGGTTCAATTAATTGCAACTCCCAGAAAAGTTTTTTACCCAATTCGTCTACTGTTACGCTTAGATCCGCAGCAATATTTGGTGTTAAAGAATGAATATCGGTTATCTGTTTTAACTGGCGATCGATCCCTTCTCTAAATAAAAGCAGATTTTCTAGAGGTAAACTCAAACCAGCAGCAAAAGGATGACCGCCAAATCGATGTAATAAATGTTTTTGCGAATTAACTAAGTCATATAAATCGATATTATTAACAGAACGAGCCGAACCACGAGCTAGTAAACCCCCATCTGCTTCTATGTTTTCTCGCTCTTCTTCCTCATCATTTTCTTGTCCGCTACTGAGTAGAATGGTAGGACGACCATATTCTTGGGCGATTTGACCCGCTACTAGTCCCAGTACTCCCCCCTGCCATTGAGGATCTTCTAAAACAATGACACTAGTAGTAGATAAATCCTGGCGTTCTAGTTTCTTTTTAACTTCCTCGATCGTCTTTTTTTGCACGGACTTACGACGAGTATTCGCCAACTCAGTTTCCTCTGCTAATTGCTGAGTAAGATCGCGATCGTGACTAGTTAGCAATTCGACACAAAAACTAGCATCTCCATGAATACGACTGACTGCGTTGATTCTCGGTCCAATACCAAAAGAAATATCGGTCGGGCGATCGCCATTGCGCCGACATAATTCCAATAAACGCGCCACCCCTGGACGAGTAGCTGTGGCAGGATTGGCTTGTCTTTTAAGCTGTTGAATCCCTTTTTGTGCCAAATAGCGACAATCACCACTCAATTTTACTAAATCTGCTACCAAACCAATGGCGACTAGATCTAATAACTCTTCTAGGGGTTGCTGAGGAATATCTGGCAGAGTTTGATAGAGCGCTTCTACCAATTTATAGGCAACTGCAACACCAGAAAGATGGTACAAGGGATGAGTATCGCTAAAATAACGTGGATTAATAATGGAAACTACTGGAGGTCTTTCTTCTGGTAAGGTATGGTGATCGGTGACGATAATATCAATCCCCAAATGATGACTATATTCAATTTCCTCCAGATTGGTACTACCAGTATCGCAAGTGACAATCAATTTAGTGCCTTGGCTTGCTAGTCTCTCAATCCCCGTTTGATTTAATCCATGAGATTCCGTCAAACGATTGGGAATATAATAATTTAGCTGTTGTTGTTGCAGGAAAAACTGCCCCAAACCATCCCAAAGCACACTTGTAGAAGTAATACCATCCGCGTCAAAATCTCCCCAAATCGTCACCTTTTCTCCTGCTTGACGAGCAAGTGAGAGTCTTTTTACGGCTCGTTTCATCTCCTGTCCAAAAGCAAAAGGATCGATTGGTTGATAGCAATCTGGATCGAAAAACCCAGGTAATCGCTCTAAATCTTGAATTCCTCTTTGCCATAATAATTGAGCTGCATAACGTCCATCTCGATCGCTTGTATAGGCGCTGACAGCTTCGAGAAATTCATCGGGAATTGAGGGTGGGGTGGGAATTTGCCAATGAGGTGAAGGCATAGTGTTTAAAAAAGAGGGAGCAGGGAGCAGGGAGCAGGCAGCAACGGAGGCTGAGAAGCAGAGAGGCTCAGAAGCATATGGCTCTCGATCGAATCTGTTAGTAACAACGCTGACCACCTACTGGTAAAATTTTGACCGATGCTCCTAGTATCTAAAACTAATGGTCATGATAAGTCATTCTCAGAAAGTAAACCTACAGTCCATTTTAGCCATGCGCTAAAACAATGGTTAATTTCGATTACTTTCAAAATAAACTCTAACTTTTCTTTTAACTATTCACTTAATCTTTGATTCGTAATCAAACTAACCTTTCTAGCCCTGCTCCTCCGCTTCTCTGCTTCTCTGCTCCTCTGCTTCCCCCACCTATAAATTTAATTTTGTGAACTACTCATGTCCGATCGAATTATAGTTCCTCTCGACGTACCCAATTTAGAAGCGGCAATCGCGTTAATCGATCTGCTACCCGAAGTCAGTTTTTGGAAAGTTGGTTTAGAACTTTTTGTTGCTACTGGTGCGGAAATTCTCAAGATTCTCCAACAAAAACAAAAGCGGATTTTTCTCGATTTAAAATTTCATGACATTCCCAATACTGTAGCTGGCGCTTGTCGTTCGGCTAAAGCTTATGGTGTCGATCTTTTAACCGTTCATGCTACGGCTGGAAAAACCGCCCTTAAAGCAGCAGTAGCCGCTTTAGCAACAGATGATAAGCAAACAAAATTACTTGCCATTACCGTCCTAACTAGTCTAAACTCACGAGAGTTAGCCTTTGACTTGAAAGTCCCTCTGGAACTACCAGAATATGCCTTGCAGATGGCGCTTTTAGCTAAGGAAGCGGGTATAGATGGGGCAGTTTGTTCTCCTCATGAAGTGGAACAACTGCGGCAAGTTTGTGGACAGGATTTTCTCTTAGTTTGTCCTGGGGTGCGTCCTAGTTGGGCAGAAACAGGGGATCAAAGTCGAGTGATGACACCAGCACAAGCATTGAAGGTGGGTGCAAATTACTTAGTTATTGGTCGTCCCATAACTCAGGCTAACGATCCAGTAGCAGCTTGGACAAGAATTTGCGAAGAAGTAGCCGCCGTTTAAATCAACTGTTTGCTATATCACTCTCGATCGCTATTGGTGGTTGGGGAGTCTGGTGTCAGTCTGCCAATAGTACAGGGAGTAGGGAGCAGGCAGCAGGGAGCAGGCAGCAGAGAAGCAGAGAAGCGGAGGAGCAGAGAAGCAGGGGAGAAGGGGAGGATAATTTTGCTTGTCCTCAAGATTTGCCAATTTTGATGCCGCGAATGCTCAAAGATTTGCCTAGCTATGCCAATCGGGTTATTCAAAGAAGTAGAAGCGTAGCTAAAACTCCCTATAGACCAACTTATGTACTGGCAGCAGGAAAGCCTGAGTTTGAGCCACTGCAATCCAAAAGTAATCAGTATACCCCTAAGTTCTCAGAAACCTCTCAACAGGTTTATTTTACTACTTTGGAACGTCGTTACGTAGGCGATCGCGCGATCGATACACAAAATTATCACAGACTCATTCTTACTCCTGGCGATCGTGGTTGGGAAATAGTATTAATGTTTTCTCAATTTGGTTCGACAGCAGCAGATCGTCCACCATCACCACCGCAAGATACGACTAATGGTTATATCGGACAAGCAGTTAGCTTGTGGCTTAGAGATTGTCAGAATGAAAAAGGGATTAGGGATTAGGCAGAAGGCAGAAGGCTCCCAGGCAGAAGAAAAGTAGTAAGTAGGGGCGAATGGCATTCGCCCTTTCGTAGTAAGTAGTAAGTAAAAGGCAGGAAGTTTATTTGCTACTCGCTACTCGCTACTTGCTATTTATTACTCATTACTCATTACT
>CAZJTL010000299.1:0-3812 GCA_964548905.1 uncultured bacterium
TTTCAGGGGATTTAACCTGGACTACCTAATTAATCCAGAAATTTTCTCGCATTTGTTGATACAACCCAATTGCCCAAGCATAACGAACATCATTGAGTTGCATCAAATTGGTAGTATTACCAAACCAAATCGAACGATTTTCGACTCGATCGTCCCCATCTGGATTAAAGATAGGGTTAAAAGTCATTGTGTTAGATGATTGATTGGTCAACATATAGATTTATTAAGGGTTTAGAATTTGGGGTATGGGGAAACAGATGTGCAGAAGCGCGAAGGTGCAGAGGTGCGGAGGTGCAAGGAAGATTTTAGATCTTAACTTTTCTCAGCCTCTCAGCCTCTCAGCTTCTCAGCTTCTCAGCCTCTAACTAATTAGCACAAGCGACACAACCTTCCTCTGTATCTTTGAAATCATCTTTTTGTACAGTACGAATATAGTACACTGCTTTACAACCTTCTTGCCAAGCAAGAATTAAAGTTTCAAAGATATCTTTAGCTTTGAGGGCGCGATCGAGTTCGTTGGGGAAGTAAACGCCTTGATTGAGGTTGAATAACAATTCCATCGAAATTCCCGTATCAATCCATTGCTGAATAGTAGCAACTGCTTTAACAACTTTCTTTTGTTCGAGGGTTTTGTTTTCTGGATAAAACCAGAAGTATTCATTGATGTAAGGTGGGGCGATCGGAACTGTACCTTTTGCCCATTTGTCGTAGAAGAATTTGCTATAGACGGGAAGAATACTAGCGGTACAACCTTGAACTAGAGACGAGGAAGTATTAGGGGCGATCGCAGTGATATGAGAATTGCGAATGCCATAGCGTTGAATATTTTCCGAAAGAGTTTGCCAACGTTGTTTATTTTGAGCATTCTGCAAAAACCATTCTACAGGTTTAGCACCGATTAATTTGCCTTTACTCCACTCACTACCAGCAAAAGCAGCATAAGCACCTCTTTCCTGTGCCAATTCCATGGAAGCATGGGTACACCAATAGCCGATTTCTTCAAACAAATAGCTAATTTCTGACAAACGATCGTAGGAAAGACGATTTTTTGCCAACCAATCAGCTAATCCCATACAACCAACGCCAATGGTACGGTATTTGTTGTTGTGAGTTTTGCTAGCTTGGAAGGGAGTGGTCGTTATTTCGATCGTATTATCAAGGATTCTGACAGCGATCGGCGAAAGATGAGAGATTTCTGTTTCGTCAAGATTTGCCAAATTAAGCGAAACCAAGTTACAGCAGTGACTTTCGCTTCCTGGTTTAACATTTGAAAACGATTCGCAGCATAAATTAACTCCTGGAATATAACCTTTGTGTTTATTAGGATTGGCACGATTGATCGTATCTTTGAAAGCAAGATAGGGCATTCCCGTTTCTAGTTGCGATCGCATGATCTCTTTAAACAGTTCGCGTGCGGAAACTTGCTTATAAAGAGTGAGAGTTGTGCCGATCGCTGCTTCAATTTCCTGGTAAGCTAATTCAAATCTTTCGCCCCAAAGTTCAGCTAATTCGATTCCTAGTTTGGTGCGTACTTCAAAGGGATCTACTAGAGTCCATTCTTGTTTATTCTCAACGCGACGCATGAATTCATCGAGAATAATCAGTTGAGGGAAAACATCATAAGATTTGCGACGTTGATCGCCGTTTTCCGTTTGCATCTCTAGAAATTCGGGTACATCTAGATGCCAAATATCAACCCCAACGGTGACAGCACCAGCCCTTCTTCCACCTTGATTGACAGCGATCGCGGTATCGTTGAGTAGTTTAATCCAAGGAATGACACCACCAGAAGCATTAGCTTTGCCCATTACCCAACTACCAGTAGCACGAATGCGACTGACATTTACGCCTACTCCGCCACCATTTTTAGAAATTCGGGCAGTATTGGTAATTTCAGTAAAAATGCTCTCTAAATTGTCATCCATCGCTGTTATGAAGCATGAAGATAGAGATCCGTTGGGGATTCTCAAATTAGCCAGGATGGGGGTAGCAAGAGAAATTTTTCTTTGTGCGATCGCTTGATAAAACTTTTTCGCCCAAAAGAGTCTGTTTTCTGGTTTTTCTGGTAAAGCTAATAATAAAGCGCAAGTTAAAAATGCTTCTTGAGGTAGTTCATTACTTAAAAGATAGCGTTTGGTGAGTAATACCGCACCAGCGTAATCGTAATCGAGATCCCAATTAGGATTGAGCCAAGAACCTGCTAATTGTAATTCTTCTTTTGAATATTCGAGTATTTTAGAATCGTATCTTTGGGCATCAACTTGTGAGTGAACTGTTTGCCAATAATTAAGAGCGTTGAGGTGTGTTTCTCCTATATCCTTGTAAGCATAGCCTCGGCTTACTTGAGTATCTTTCCACAGGTTCCAGATATGTAATCTCCCCGCTACGTAACGCCAATCGGGTTCGGCTGGACTACACATTTGCAAGGCGCAGTCGATCAAATTCTCTTGTATTTCTCTTGTGGTTACGCCATCTTTGAGCCTAGTTGTCAATCCTGCTTCTAGTTCGATCGGATTAACATCTTTACCAGCACAAGCCCAATCTACTACAGCACGAATTTTAGCAATATTGAGAGGGGTCTTTGAGCCATCTCTCCTGATTACTTCAATGTCGGCGTGATTTGGTGATGTCGTGGTTTTGGTCAGTAGGGTCTGTTGCATATAATCTTGAGTTTGGACAAGTTGATGACCAGAATTAATACTATAACTCAACTTTAATCACACATATAGTGTGTCACATCCCAAATATTACCTAACTGACCCTATATGTAGATTTTTAATCGGTATTTTCTGTCAACGAAACAGTCAGTTGTCGATTATGATTTGTTGATTAGGAATTGCTAATTTTAGATTGTTTATTTGCTCCGATCGCAAACGATCGACAAGGAATTACGAAGCAAAAACTATCAACCATGAACTATGAAAGGTTAGTCATCCAAATATCAGTTAGGAGATCGCATCCAGAACTTTTGTCTGGTTTAGATATTTGGTTAAATTTAGGTTTAATAAATGACGAACAAATTAGGCGGCTGTGTAAAGATTATTTAACCTGTCCTTTACCTGATTTAGTAACGGTTAAGAGCGATTTTGCCTCAGAAGAAATACCTCCAAAAGTAGAGACGACTTCGAGACGTAGAGTTAATATTTTTGCTCAAGTTTGGCAGTCATTTAAAGACGAATTAAGTGTCCGTTGGCTGTTGTTTTTAGGGGTATTTCTCATCATACTATCTTCTGGGGTTCTTGCTGCTAGTCAATGGTCAAAATTTCCTACTTTTGGGCAATATGCAGTTTTATGGACTTATACCTTAGTTTTTTGGGGGGTTAGTTACTGGACTAACAAACAAGAAAATCTGCAATTAACTTCCCAAACTTTGCAAACGATCGCTTTATTATTAATACCTGTTAATTTTTGGGCGATCGATAGTTTTGGTCTATGGAATAGCCCTTTAGAGTGGATAACAGTAGGTTTAGCGACAATTACTCTGATAAGTATTACTTTTTTTCAGAAAAGCACCAAATTACCAAGTAATTATTCCTGGTTCGCTTTTTTATGTCTCTGTTTTCTCCATTGGGGATGGGGCTTTTTAAACTTTTCTTCAATTGCTGTTTACCTTGGTGTAGCGGTTACTACAGTATTCCAGGGAGTAGGGATCAGGGAGCAGGGAGCAGGGGAGCAGGGAGCAGGGAGCAGGGGAGCAGGGGAGCAGGGGAGCAGGGGAGCAGGGGAGTAGAGGAGCAGGGGAGCAGAGAGGAATTACCAATGAACAATGAACAATGAACAATGAACAATGAACAATGAACAATGAACAATGA
>CAZJTL010000300.1:0-3775 GCA_964548905.1 uncultured bacterium
CCTTTTTCTGTATTGCTTTGCAAGTTCTGAGTCTATTTTTTGTCCTGTACAGAGAGATGTTGTCACTATTCAACCAGATGATACTCAAAGTGAGTTGTTGAATAACGGCAAAAGATACGTCCAAGAGATTATGAAAACCATTTCCTCCGACAGCGATCGCCTCAATGCCTATAAAGAGCATCTTAAATTGATGGATTATGCCCTCTCAGCCGAAGATGAACCCGTTCCTACTGAAACCGTTGTCGCCGAGATTATTAAATCTGCTGTAACTCCCAAAGGAAAGCGTCCCAGTAGAGTATGTCTGTCTGGTCAATTGATTGTTGATATTAATTCGGTGATGCAAAAAGCCCAAAAAGAAATTATTTCTGGTACTCCTTATTCAGCTTGGCAACAAATTAGGGTTTAGTCGTCAGGGCGAATGGCCATTCGCACGGCGGACAAGGTGGCGAACTAAATTCGCCACAACCGCCTTCCCTACCAAATATCTGTCGTGAAAACTATTTAGATTCGATATCAGAAATCGCCAAAACTAGAACAATAATTACTTCTCCTGGTTATACTTCTCTCGAACAACTGGAGAAAGGCAAAGCCGATTGTGTGAGCGATGTCTAATCCCTAGCCCCTAATCCCTAATCCCTACCCTTACCTTGCAGAAAATTGATATTCTCCCGAAAATACCTTAAATGCCGGTCCTGTCATATAAACTTTTTGGTCTAATTCCGACCATTCGATCGTCAGACAACCACCAGGAAGTTCGACAGTACACAGGCGATCGCAGAGATTATTTAAAACTCCTGCCACAACAGAAGCACAAGCGCCAGTACCACAGGCAAGGGTAATGCCTGCACCTCTTTCCCAAACCCGCATCTTCAGATAATTTCTACTTACTACTTGAATGAATTCTGTATTAGTTCGCTGAGGAAAAACGGGATGATGTTCAAATTTAGCGCCAATACTGTTGAGATCGATCGCTTCTACATCGTCAACAAAAGTAATGCAATGGGGATTGCCCATACTGACACAGGTGACAAACCAGGAGCGATCGACTACTTCTAGAGGCTGGTTAATTACTTTTTCTTCACCAGATACAAGGGTAGTAGGTATTTGAGCCGCCGTTAACTTGGGCATTCCCATATCTACTCTAACCTGTCCTTCTCCTTGCAAAACGGGAGTTATTACACCAGCTAGAGTATCAATACGATAAGATTTATTGCTCTTCTCGTCGCCTGACAAATTCGCGATAAACTGAGCTAGACAACGGATGCCATTACCGCACATTTCTGGTTCCGAACCATCGGAATTAAAAATACGCATCCTGTAGTCTGTGTTATTTTGTCCTGGGAGAACAAAAATTACGCCATCGGCACCAATACCAAAATGACGATCGCACATCTTCACAGCTTCTTTTGGAGTGATTATCGGTTCTTGAGCGTGGCGGTTGTCAATTAAAATAAAATCGTTACCGAGTCCCTGATATTTACTAAACTCAATAATCATTCAAAAATTTTCCTCAACAAAAAAGGTTAATAGCAACAAGCTGAGTTATTTTAATTTAGCGAATCTTGAATAAAAATAAAAAACTAAATTATGAGTGAACTCAATACTGGTTTACCTAGTGTACGTCAAGTTCAGACTTTAATTAAAGACAAACAAGAAGTTGAAATCAAACTAGTAACTGACGATCTCATTGTGGGTAAAATTCTCTGGCAAGATGACAACTGCCTTTGTCTCATCGATCACTATGAAAAATCAACCCTGATTTGGCGACATGCACTAGTTTTTATCAAGCCGAAATCTTGAATGAAACAAAGGCAGGAGGCAGAAGAGAAGGCAGAAGGCAGAAGGGACTTAAAGTCTAAAGTCGATCGGCTGAAGTAAGCAAGTTTTTTTTACTTCCTACTTCCTACTTATTTTCTCCCATGTCCCTAATCCCTAATCCCTAATCCCTACTCCCTACTCCAAAACAAACCAAAAAGTTTCTGCTTTCGCAACTTCTAGTTTTTTGCTTGAATTAATTAAGTGATGTAAAGTTTGGAAACTGCTGCATGATTAATACTGCGATTACACCTGAATACGCTCACGAGCAACTAAAGTGGCGCTATGCTACTAAAAAATTTGACGCTAGCAAAAAAATTCCCGATCGAATTTGGAGTTTGCTAGAACAAAGCTTGGTGTTAGCTCCTTCATCTTTTGGATTGCAACCTTGGAAATTTATAGTAGTTCGCAACCCTGAAGTCCGTCAAACACTGGTAGGGCATTCTTGGAATCAAGCTCAGGTTGCTGAAGCTTCTCATCTGGTTGTCTTAGCGATTAAAAAAGATCTCGATGATGCAGATGTCGATCGCTATGTTGCACGGATGTCAGAAGTCCAAAACGTACCAATAGAAAACCTGCAAAAGTTTGCTGGTATGGTTAAAGGATTTATTGCCAAACCTCCCTATCCTCTCAATATGGATGAGTGGGCAACTAGACAAGTCTATCTTGCCTTGGGGCAATTTATGACAACTGCTGCCATGCTAGGCATCGATACCTGTCCGCTAGAAGGGTTTTCCCCTGCTAAATACGATCTAGAATTGGGATTGTCCGAACAAGGATATGGGGCGGTAGTTGTTTGTGCTGCTGGATATCGAGCAGCAGATGATAAGTATTCCTCTTCTCCCAAAGTGCGTTTTGTTACTGAGGATGTAATTGAGTATGTCGATTAGCGATTAATTTAATTGCGGTTTAATTGGTTGCGATCGAAGCGATGATTAAACCGTAATTTTGGCAAAAATTGGCAATTTAAATCAAATTTCAATGACGATCGCTTGCTTCTAACCAAATCAAGATCGCTTTTGGTAAAACTAACATCAACACAGCTAAACAAGCTAGCCCTACGATCGCGATCTCTTTTTTCCAAATAGCCATAATACTTACTACAACCATCAGACCACCAATAATCTGATAAGACAATCGATAAGCGCGATCGCGGATAAGTTGTTGTTTTTCTTCGAGGATAGTGTTTTGATGATTGTTATTATTGTCCATAGATAAGACAATTATCCCGATCGTAATCCAGGCGATTAGCACTGGAATTAATGACCAAATTCCTGCGTTGAGCAAAACTGCGATCGCAAAAGATAAATAACCCAACCCTGTAATCATTGCCCAACGAAGCACTATTTTTTGGCGGATTTGAGAGCTTTTTCTTTTTTTGGTCATTTGGCGATTTGGTTTGATGAGAATGCTTCTTAATCTGTCCGTTCGATCGTCAATAGATTCTCTAGTATAAAGTTGGATACGTATCGATATAAACTTTCAGTTCAGAAATAATTGCTTTAAATAAACACACTACACCCTTGGGGATGTAGTGTATAAAAATTAGTTTAATGCTTGAACCAGTTCATAGAACAGCATCCTAACAGCATGAGAAACTACTCGCTGTCTGACTAAACGAATAGGAGCATTCATCGATTTTTCAGCATCCAAACGAGCAGCAATTTGTCGCTGGATTGAACTCGATCGCGATCTCGATTTCATTGGTTCAATCCTTGTATACAATCATTGCCATAGAGCCTTGCGACATAGATCCGATCCACCTACAATTTTCTTAGTTTTTTTCCCTTTTTTATCTCCAGAGCTTTTCTCTGTTGGTGCTGTGCCTAGTCCTTTTTCAAATCTACGGCGTGATATGTGTTTTTTGCTAGTTTTGTTTTTAAGAGAAAATCTAGCACGGGAAATCCTTACAATTGGCTTGTTGCCATCAAGATAATTCTCGATCGGAAAAATTTGAGAC
>CAZJTL010000301.1:0-3723 GCA_964548905.1 uncultured bacterium
GACTTTAGACTTTTCCTACACCCTAGCCCCTAACCCCTAACCCCTAACCCCTAACCCCTAACCCCTAACCTCTAATCCCTAACCCCTAACCCCTAATCCCTAACCCCTGATATTGTAGACAACCCAGAAAATAGACTGTTAATCTATTGGGGCAAAGAGTTTCATCTATTCAAGTTAACAGAAAAATAATTTGTATGGCAGCCAGCGAAAATTTTAAAATGGCACTGAGAGCGGGTAACTTAGCTGAAGCTTTCGCGATCGCGATCGGTCAAGCTGTCGAACTCAAAATTAGTACTCGCATAATTCCCTCACCAGAAAGTTCTGAAGCTATTAATTCTTCAAAACGAGTCGATTTAGATTATAGTTTGCAAACTCGTCTTAATTTAATTGAGGGAAAAATTGAGAATCAAGTTGGCAAACAGTTCTTAGGTGACACTCCCTATGGTGAAATTCGTCAATTTCATCTCGAACAAGTCCAACAAGGACATCAAACACTTGCCAACAATCTTGAAAGTTTGCAAAAAATGTTTGGGTTGATGGCTAGTTTCCAGCAAGGAAAACTAGAAAAAAATCGGCAAAATAAAGAAGAACTGTCACCAAGTTTTCGCAAACAAGAGATTGATTTCTACTTACCCAAACACGATCGCGATCTCGATCGCAATGGTTTGCTTACTAACGAGACAAATCATCAAACTCAAACAGTCGATCGCTCCCATTCGTCAACCAATGGAGTCTCGAACGGAACATCCAATGAAACATCCGATGGAACAAAATCCGATCGAGAAAATGGCTATTTTTATCCTCATACTTCAGTAATGAATTTAGATGAAGAAGAAGAGGCTATTATTCTCTCTTTGGAAGATCTAGATCCCGAACCCGAACCTCAAGGCGATCGAGAGGATGAAGATTGGGGTGATTGGATGGTAGAAGAAACAAATAAAGACGATTCGAGCCAATCTATCAATTTAAAACAAATTAATGAAGATTGGACAAATGATAATTAGCTATCAGCTATCAGCTATCAGCTATCAGCTAGCAACTAAGTAAACTACTCAATAAATCCGAAAAGAGGCAATTTTGGTATCAAGACGAAACTGGCAACTTGCAGCTTTTTCTGAGAATACGGATAGCCCCAGTCAAGTCAAGCGTTTAAAGACTAAACTAGAAAGCTTTGTTGGTTCTTTAAGTAATGTTTTAGATCAGATTACAGCCATAGAAATCAACACTGCGATCGTTGAAGAAATTACTGGGGATGAATTTATTCCTTGGGAAGTATATCGAGATCTTTATTCTATTTCTAGAGAATATCTAGAGCGTATAGGGATTCATTTATCGTTGCGCGATCGCTATCTGAGTTTGCGTAAAAAACTTGAGTTTGAGTATGCTCTAATTCTGACAGATCCCAACTCAGATTTATACGAATCAGAAGCATTTTCAGACTTGAGAAATGATTTTCCGATCCTAACAAATGCGACTGTAGACTGGGAAAAGATTGACACTAGACTTCCTTCTCCTTTTCCTCCAAGCAATCCCGAACAACTACTCAAAGTCCAAAATTTACTGAGTGACAGTCGTTTTCTGAGGAAATTGCGTAAAATTGGCGAGCTAAAACTTTTGTTAGATAGTCAGAATAAAGCATTACTCAAGCAAGAGCAGAGATTAAATAATGTTTTTTCTGGCACGATCGGGGAGCAAACAAGCGCCACTGAAACAATTAAAAATCAAATCTACGCTAAAACAACTATTCAACTTGATGGCAGTATTATTAATCGCTATTCTCAAGAAATGTTGAATAGTCCTCACAAACATTTATTGCTAGAAATTCATAAATACAGCATCACCATTGGAGAAAAACAATGGCGAGGACTATTTAATTTTGTTGTTGAAATTATGCACAAAATGCTCGAACACGACAAACAACCGCGAAAAGTAAAGACTAGCTCTAATCAAACCAATAGTAAGCTAGTTAGTAGGAGAAACAGTAGGAAAGATATTAATGTGAGTAGGAGAAAGCAATTGATTTAGTTGTTTGTTCATTGTTCATTGTTCATTGCAAAACAGGGAGTAGGGAGCAGGCAGCAGGCAGCAGATTTTTAATTGCGAATTGCGAACCCGCGCCACTGCACGGGCGAATTGCGAATTGTCCCCTGCACAAGATGCTCCCTGCTCCCTGTTTTCTGCTGATAGCTGATGGCTTAACGAACATGAAAAAAATTATCATCGGTGTAATGGGCCCAGGAGAAAGTGCTAGTGATACTGAGATAACATCTGCCTTTCAACTGGGTAAATTAATTGCACTGGAAGGATGGGTATTGCTTACAGGTGGTAGAAAAGCAGGTGTAATGGATGCTGCTAGTAGAGGAGCAAAATCTGCTGGTGGCTTAACTATTGGTATTTTGCCAGGTAATAATACTAAGGGCATGTCTGGGGCGATCGATTTGGCAATTATTACCGATCTAGGCAACGCTCGTAATAACATTAATGTTCTCTCTTCAGATGTAGTTGTTGCCTGTGGGATGGGAATCGGTACGGCTTCAGAAGTCGCTTTAGCTCTCAAAAATGGAAAATCAGTAGTATTGTTGCATAGTAATACAGAAAGTGAAGCTTTTTTTCAAAAATTATCTGCTACCAAAATAGCGATCGCTGAAAATACAGAAACAGCGATCGAAATGATTAAACAATTTTTGTGACTAAGCTAAACAATTTTGCCAAAACCAGCCCAAGATCAAACCGATACAAGATACTAAAGTTACGATCGCGATCGCTCGATTTTTACCAAAATATCTGCCAGAAACCTCAATCGTAGTATAAGAATAACCAACCAAGGTAAAACTCGCTGCAATGGCAGCAATGGGCGATAAAACGGGTCTATTCAAACAAAGTAGCCAGCTAATTGCCAGTACTGTAGGAAGAGAACATACAACCGTTAGTACCACTTCTTGATTGGAAATACCAAGATTAGCTAAATTCCAATGATAAATTGGTATAAAAATTAGAATAAACAGAATACCAAGCCCAAGATTGTTTGTCAAAAAAGATAGACAAAAGCCAACCATAGTGTAAAGCCAAATTAAAACTAAACCCAAAATTAAAGATCGATCGTTGCTGAAAACTTTCTTTTTTAATCGAGAAATTTTACGAACGAGGCGATCGATAATGACTAAAATTGCTCTCATCGCGCTTCAATGATTGTGAGGAGAGGAAAAAGGCAAACAAGCTTTGCGATCGATCGATCTATCGATGCTTGAAGTACTCGACTAAATACAAGCGATCGCAAAATATCTCAATCTCACCTCAATCCAGAGTTCTTTTGTACAACATCAACTAGCCTGAATTAGGATTGCTTTGTCAGAAAATAAAAAATTTGATATTTTTTCTTAAAAAGTTACACAACCTAACATATTCATTTATTATAAATTCTTTACAGCCAAAACTAAATTTTGAATGCGATCGATATCAATCTATTTTTGGACTTCAAATGGATGTATATCATTAAATGATATTGCAAAATCGAGAAATACTTAACTATAAACACTTAATATTCAATAAATCTCTCTTTTTTGCCAATGTCAGACGATTAGCCCCGAAATTCAAGTTTTAATGCTGCTGCTAATGTCAACATTCATCACGCCAAATTAGAAGATATTGCTCAGTTTGCTCCAGAGAAACGGCTCTCCCGTACTCATGGTGATAAGCAAAGATTATCAAATTAAGGGCATATGC
>CAZJTL010000302.1:0-3674 GCA_964548905.1 uncultured bacterium
AGGCTGAAATGACCTGCTTTCGTGAAAATATCCCAAAGTGACAGATGAGGGTTAGTTTGATTGTGCCTGCGTATTGTGCAAGAGATTGTGTAGTATCTTCTTTTTGATATTTCTCTAAAATTTTTTCGATCGCCTGCCAATCTTGATAGTCGATTAGCACAGCTACAGGATGCATTGATTCGTCTGTGACTATTTGTTTTTTAATTGGTTTCACGATCGATTTTGTTATTAAGCTTTATTCGATCGTAGTACAAGTTTAAATAGATGCGATCGCTCTTTAACTTCTTAAGTATTTTTGTATTATGCTGAGAAGATTAGAATAACAAAAGGATTTGGGTTGGGTTTAAGAGATTTAGAGGTTAGAGATGAATATAGAAGCGATCGCTGCGATCTAATTGAGGATTTTTATATTCCCTGTTTGGAAAATGCAACGGTATATAGTCGCGCTGTAGGGTTCTTTTCCAGTACTTCGATAATCGCTGTTTCGAGGGGACTTACTGCTTTAATTCGATCGCAGGGAAAGATGAGATTGGTTGCTTCTCCTTGTTTGTCTGTGGAGGATGTAGAGGCGATCGCTAATGATGCTTCGCTTCCTCAAATACGAGCAAAAATAATTAAATATTTTCTGCAAAATGCCAGTACATAAATTGACTGCAAATCAAATTGCAGCCTTTTTTTGTACTGCAAAACAAAAAAATGAAGTCATCTAGTATTTTCTCTTCCTTTGAATCAGCTTGTAGACATGGCAAGATTACAGAGTGCTGATGCTAAAAAACATAAAAATAATGCAGAAGAAGTCATCAATCGTCCTTTGATGAAACAACATGTCAATGAAATTGCTAAGTATTTGTTAGAAACAGAAAATTACATTCTTCCGCCTTTTATTTTCAATTGTAGTACTCCAATTAAAGTATTTGCTTATGGTGTAGGACCGATTAAATTTGGATATGCCATTTTTCCTATTAATGTAGGGTTATATGTCACTGATGGGCAGCATCGACTTGAAGCGATTAAAAAGGCTATTCTTGAAAGACAAAACTTAGAAAATGATAGTGTAACAGTTTTAGTTGTTCAGGAAGAAGATATAGATCAAATCCATCAGGATTTTGCTGATTGTGCAAAAACAAAACCAATCCCACCAGCCCTTTTAGCAGCATTTGATGTCAATAATGTTTTATCAAAATTAGCTCGTCAACTTTCTAGAGAGTTAGTAATTTTTGAAGGGCGCATTGATAAAATTTCTCGTACTGTTGGTAAAGATCCAAATTATATGTTTACTATGAGCCAGCTTCAACTTGGCGTAGCTGAATTCTTATTTGGCTCATCTCGTAAACAAGTAATTGAGGCACGCTCAGATCAACAAAGAAGTGAGTGGAATAATTTACTCGAAAAAGCTAAGTTCTTCTATCTTACTTTTGCTGAAAATAATGATACCTGGAAATCTCTATTAAAATCTAGTTCGCAAACAGTTAATCTCGATTTATATGCTTGGCGACAAGAGAGAGTTGATTTCAATTCAGTCGGTTTTCAAGTTATTTGTCGAGTAGGGCATTTAATCTTTTTTGGCAAAGAATTTACTGATGAGCAAAGAAAAAGATTAATTGAGACTCTTGCGAGTCTTGATTTTAGGCGTACTTCCATTCTTTGGGAGAATAGCTTGGTGATAGATGATGGTAGCGGTGGTAAAAAAATTATTGCTCAAATGGCAGCAGTAGATAAAGCATTTAAAGTTGCTGTTGCAGAAGTAGAGCGCAGAAGTGGAATTAGCTTGAGATAAAAATGGATGCTCTATGTGCAATCTGTGGTGAAATAATTGTGCTTTATCGATACTATCGCAAAGAACACAAAACTTGTCGTCGTCCTGAATGTATGAAAGCATACAGAAAACAAAGAGCTTCTGAAGGCGATATTCGTAGACGGAAATTTGAAAGGGCAATTGAGGAGAAAAATGGAAAAGAGATGATTGCTTGTGCTGTATGTGGAGAAAGTTTTACCATTATTCAGCACACTCATCTCAAAAGACATGGATTGACTGTTGCTCAGTATAGAGAGCTTTATCCTTCAGCAGTTTTAATGACTGAGGAGGTAAGGAAAACGCGAGTAATAGGATCTTTAATCCAATCTCGTTATTTAAATTATCCAGGCAAACAACCAGATTCACATCTGTATGAATTTCTAACTGGTTCGCTTTTGAGTGATGGTAGTTTAGAAAAACAACCCAGTAAACTTAATGCTCGGTATGCTGAAGGTGGAAGCAATGAACTTTATCTAAAATGGAAACACAATTTTCTCAGTGAGTATTTTCAATGTTCGTTTACAGAGAGACTATCATCACCACACACCAAAAGTGGCAAACGTTATCAAGGATGGTGGGTAAGAACAACTGTACATCCTTTGCTGACAGATTGGCATAGTCAATGGTACAAACAAGTCAAGATAGTGCCACAAGAGATTATAGAAAAATACCTCACAGAATTTGCCCTTGCTGTCTGGTTTTGCGATGATGGTTGTTCTACCAATGGAGCAAAATTATACACAATGGCATTTTCAGAAGAAGAGGTGATTTTTTTGTCTGAGCTACTGGTATTTAAATTCGATCTTGCGAATAGCATCTTGAAGAATAAACAAAATCAATTTTTTATCAACTTTCGTGCTGCTGCTAGTCGTCAACTTAAGGAAATAATTTCCTCTTTTCGTATACCAGGAATGGCATACAAATCTCAATTATGAATATTTATTGAGTAAATGTGAACGCGATCCGAACTAGACATAGGGTAATAAAGCATTTGCGGGATTTTTGAGAAATGACAGCAACTCAAGTACCACCAATTTCACCACGCACAGTTGAGGAATTAGTGGAAGATATAAAAAAGCTGACGAAAGAGATACGAGAATTATATTGTGCAGACGATATCCCCTGGATTATTGGAGTATCTTGGGGAAAAGATAGTTCATGTGTTCTTCAGTTAATTTGGAATGCGATCGCTGCTCTGCCACAAAAAAAACGTCGTAAGAAAATACACGTTATTACAACAGATACTTTAGTTGAAAATCCTATTGTTTCTGCATGGGTACAAAAGTGTTTGGGCAATCTGCAAAAAGCCGCTCAAGAACAAAAAATGCCCATGGAGCCTCATTTGCTGCATCCTTCAACTGAAAAAACTTTTTGGGTGTGTTTGATTGGCAAGGGATATCCAGCACCTCGTAATAATTTTCGCTGGTGTACCGATCGCATGAAAATAAAGCCCGTAAACGATTTTATTCAGGAAAAAGTTCGAGTAAGTGGTGAAACTATCGTTGTCTTGGGTACTCGTAAGGCAGAAAGTGCTAAACGTGCAGCAACAATGAAAAAGCATGAAGCTAAAAGAGTACGCGATCGCCTTAGCCCTAATGCTCGTTTACCAAATTCTCTTATTTATAGCCCGATCGAAGATTGGCGTACAGACGAAGTATGGATGTACCTGATGCAATGGGAAAACCCTTGGGGAGGCAACAACAAAGACTTATTTGCTATGTATCGGGGTGCGACAGCAGATAATGAATGTCCCCTCGTTGTCGATACCTCCACTCCTAGCTGTGGTGACTCTAGATTCGGCTGTTGGGTTTGCACGATGGTAAGTAAAGATAAATCGATGGAGGCAATGATTCAAAACGATGAAGAGAAAGAATGGTTG
>CAZJTL010000303.1:0-3661 GCA_964548905.1 uncultured bacterium
TTAAGGATTCTTTTCTCTTAAGAATCCAACGCGCTTATAGCCGTTGGAGTGTCAAAGACAACAAATTCTAAGATAAATATTAAGCAAGTTAATACGGTTAGCCTCGTGGTTTCTTCAAGCTTCCCCAAACAATCCAATCCTCCCTTAGCTCCCCAGCGTTGCAGTGGTGCTTATGCCTTAATTGATAGTCTTGTTCGTCATGGCACTAAGCACATTTTCGGTTATCCTGGCGGTGCAATTCTGCCCATCTACGACGAACTCTATCGCGCTGAGGCGAGAGGAGACGTTCAACATATTTTGGTTAGGCACGAACAAGGTGCAGCCCATGCTGCCGATGGTTACGCTCGTGCTACTGGTAGAGTAGGTGTTTGCTTCGGTACTTCTGGCCCTGGTGCGACCAACTTAGTTACTGGCATCGCTACCGCTCATATGGATTCAATTCCTCTGGTAGTGGTTACAGGTCAAGTTCCTTTGCCCGCGATCGGTACAGATGCCTTTCAGGAAACAGATATTTATGGCATCACTTTACCAATTGTCAAACATTCTTATGTTGTGCGTCGCCCTGAAGACATGGCACGCATTGTAGCAGAAGCATTCTATATTGCTAGTAGTGGTCGTCCTGGCCCAGTTTTAATTGATGTACCTAAAGATGTGGGCTTAATGGAATTTGATTATATTCCAGTAGAACCAGGTGATGTAACGATATCTGGATATCGCCCTACGGTTAAGGGAAATCCCCGTCAGTTAAATGCTGCTTTAGAACTAATCGAAAAATCCGAGCGTCCTTTACTCTACGTAGGGGGCGGCGCGATCGCCTCGAACGCCCACGCACAAATCCAAGAGTTGGCAGAACGGTTTCAGATTCCAGTGACGACAACTTTAATGGGAATAGGGGCATTTGACGAGCATCACCCCCTCTCAGTTGGTATGTTAGGAATGCACGGGACTGCCTATGCTAACTTTGCTGTTACTGAATGCGATTTACTGATTGCCGTAGGGGCAAGATTCGACGATCGCGTTACAGGTAAGTTAGATGAATTTGCCTCCCATGCTAAGGTGATTCACATCGATATCGATCCTGCCGAAGTTGGTAAAAATCGCGCACCTGAAGTGCCGATCGTTGGAGATGTACGTCAGGTATTAGAGCAATTATTAGTACGAATCAGAGAGTTAGATTTGCCTGGTGTAGCAGGGCGTACTCAGGCATGGTTAGAGCGAATGAATCGCTGGAAAGAAGATTATCCTTTAGTAGTGCCACAACCTGAAGATAAGCTATCACCACAAGAAGTAATTGTTGAAGTTGGCAATCAAGCACCAAATGCCTTCTATACTACCGATGTGGGACAACATCAAATGTGGGCGGCGCAATTTCTCAAAAACGGCCCCCGTCGTTGGATTTCCAGCGCTGGTTTAGGAACGATGGGTTTTGGTATGCCTGCGGCGATGGGTGTTAAAGTAGCAGTTCCCAATCAAGAAGTAATTTGTATTAGTGGCGATGCCAGCTTCCAAATGAACCTACAAGAGTTGGGTACTTTGGCACAATATGGCATTAACGTTAAAACCATTATTATCAATAATGGTTGGCAAGGGATGGTACGTCAGTGGCAGCAAGCTTTTTATGGAGAGCGTTATTCTAGCTCTAATATGGAAGTAGGTATGCCAGACTTTGAACTGTTGGCAAAAGCTTACGGGATTAAAGGGATTGTTATTCGCGATCGCAGCGAATTAAAAGATAAGATTGCAGAAACGATCGCCTATCAAGGTCCCGTTTTAGTTGATGCCAGAGTCAACAAAGACGAAAATTGCTATCCCATGGTTGCTCCAGGTAAAAGTAACGCTCAGATGATTGGTTTGCCAGAGCGTAATAAACTAGAACAGGTGATCGAATTAATTAACTGTAGTCTTTGTGGTGCCAAGAATCCGACTACTAATAATTTCTGTCCTGAATGTGGCACTAAATTGTAAATCTTTAAAAGGAACGGGGAACAGGAATCGCTGTTGTTCATTTCCTGCCTCGAAGAGGTTCGATCGAAGAAAGTCCTTGTCTAATGACAAGGGCTTTTGCATTAGACTTCTTGCAGAAGTCAGGCAAGAGGCAAGAGCTTCGTGTTGAGTTTCTCCGCCTCCGAGCAAAAGGCAAAAGGGATAGAAATTTACATTTTGACTATTAAAAATGATTATTTTTTTATTTTTGCAAGAGGTCTATTCTAGATTTTGAGATATCTACCTAAAATTACTTGTGCTTGTTGCAATAAATGAGCTTCTATTTGACCTAATTGTTTAATCAGGCGTATTTTATCAAAAGTCATCGGTTCAATACAAATCAACGTACTATCGTTCGATAATCCATTTTCAGTACTTGCAGTGACTCTTACTACCGCAGCAGATATAGATTGGTTATCGACTTGAGTAGAAGTAAAAGGTAAAACCGTAACTTTTCTACGTTTTTGATTGAATAAAGAACCAGAAATAATTAACGCTGGACGAGTTTTTTGAATTTCTGTCCCGATCGCAGTATCGAAAGTCACTAACCAGATGCTTCCCAGTCTGTAATCGCTGCTTGTTCCCATTCTTCAGTCCAACCTAGTTCTAATTCATCGATAGTCTGACAAGCATTCGCTAATTCTTCGTCTTGCTGTTGAATTCGCCATTTTTCTAGCAATTCTTCAATCAAAGCACTGCGGTTGCTAACTTTTTGGTCTACAAAGGACAATAATTCATCGGAGATAGATATAGATATTTTGGTCATTTCCTACCAGTAGTCATACTATTAGTAGTATAACAAGGGAAAACCCGATATTTCCCTAACCCCTATCTCAACTATCCAATTAAGGCAAGCACGACTACTTAGTGCATAAAAGTAATTTGACAGACGTATGGAACTTTTAAAACCAGAATGCGACTTTAAATGACATAGGAAAAATGTTTTTTGGATAATTTTGATTTGAACATTATTTCTGTGCTTATAAAATAAGCGCTTTCAGCCTCAAAAAATTAATTTTTGGCAATTTAGTTATGTTTTACGCGCACAAGTGTAAGATATTCGATATTCAGGCTAAGGAGTTTACATATGCTGAAAATCTCAAGCAGTGATAGCTGGCTGGATTCTTTAATTGAATCTCTCACCGATCCAGAAGAAGCTGCTGGATACCTTAGTGTGGCTTTAGAGGAGAAAGCTTCTACTCGTCAACTATTGAGAAATGCCATTAAAGATGTCGTAGAAGCTTATAGCAAAATTAATAATCTTTCTGAGGAAGCTAAACTTCATTACGAACAACTAGAAAACTTATTAGCAAAAAATGGAGGTTCAGAAATTCACAGTTTAATTAATCTTTTAAGCGCATTGGGATTTAGATTAACAGTTGATTTAAAAAAAGAAGATAACTTGGCAAATTAATTTTATAGATAGTTAGGGGTTAGGGGTTAGGGGTTAGGGGTTAGGGATTAGGGATTAGGGATTAGGGATTAGGGATTAGGGATTAGGGATTAGGGATTAGTGAGCTATCCCTTAGCCTTTGCTGTTAAAAATTAAGAGTATTCTTTAGTTCTTGAACAAGACGGTTGAGTTCTAGTACGATCAATCCTTGTTGAACGGATAAACTAGTTAGAATAGACCTCTTGCAAAAGTCAGAACAAAATAAGAGAAAATAATTCAAGACCT
>CAZJTL010000304.1:0-3640 GCA_964548905.1 uncultured bacterium
CTATTTTCTTGGGCTGGAAACTCTCTCAGAATCAACTTGTGTGTACACGGTAGCTTATTAAGGGGGGAAAGAACACCCTTGACAAGTGGAGAAAAAACAGGAAACAGGGAGAAGTTTGAAACTTTACCTATAGATTTTCCTAATGGTGAAAATACAGTAGTAACTGAAGCCACTATAGCGGTAACTCTTACAGAAGAAGAAACTCAAGCTTTATTATTTGAAGTTCCATCGGCTTATCAAACTCAAATTAATGATGTCTTACTTACTGCTTTAGTCCAAGCTTTCCAACAATGGAATAATAGCAATTCTCTATTAATAGAATTAGAAGGACATGGAAGAGAAGATATTTTAGAAAATGTAGACTTGTCTCGTACAGTTGGATGGTTTACGACTTTGTTCCCAGTTTTATTGGATTTAGGAACGAATTCTCATCCTGGGGAAGCCTTAAAAACGATTAAGGAACAATTGCGTAGTATTCCCGATCGCGGAATCAATTATGGCTTACTTCGCTATTTAAGTAATGACAGATCGATTAAAGAAAAGCTAGAAAATTTACCTCAACCAGAAATTAGATTTAATTATTTAGGACAACTCGATCGCGTTACTAACCAATCTTCTTTCTTTCAACTTGCAAAAGAATTTACTGGAAATAATCGAAGTCTCAAAGGAAATCGAGATTGTGCGCTTGAAATTAATGGCGCGATCGCTAACAGTAAACTATTTTTTGATTGGACTTATAGCCAAGAATTACATCGAGAAACAACAATTCAAACATTAGCTGAAGGATATATTGATAAATTGCGATCGCTAATTTCTCATTGTCAATCTCCCGATGCTGGTGGTTATACACCTTCAGATTTTCCTCAGATGCAATTCAACCAAACAGAATTAGATTCATTACTTTCAGAAATTAATAATTAAATTTGCAAATTTTGGATTGGAAAGGGCGATTAGCAAAGGGCGATTAACCAATCGCCCCTACAAATCATTAAAAATCCTCGAATTAATTATGAACAAAAAAAATATTGAAAATATCTATCCCATGACACCTATGCAACAGGGTATACTCTTTCATACCCTAAATGCACCTCAAACGGGAGTATATGTCATTCAAAATGGCTATCAATTTAATAGCAAGATTAATATATCTGCTTTCAAGAAAGCTTGGCAACAAGTAATTAACCAACATCCTATCTTACGAACTTCTTTTCATTGGCAACAGGATCGAGAACCTTTTCAAGTCGTACACAGACAGATAGAATTACCCTGGCAGGAATTGAGACTGGGAGACGAGGAGACGAGGAGACGAGGAGACGAGGAGACGGGGGGACTGGGAGACTGGCTAGAGAAAGACAGAAAAGATGGTTTCAATCTCTCCCAAGCGCCTTTAATGCGCCTAAGTTTGATTCATTTAGCCAATAACACTTATCAATTTATTTGGAGTTGTCACCATTTAATTTTAGATGGTTGGTCTACAGCATTAGTACTAAAACAGGTATTAGATAGCTATCAAGCATTGTGTCGCGATCGCAACGCCTGGAAGGAGTCTAATCGCGTTGTAACTTTATCCCCCAGTCGTCCTTATGTAGATTATGTTGCATGGTTACGACAACAAAATTTATCCGAAGCTAAAGCATATTGGCAAAAAACTCTTCAAGGTTTTAGTTCGCCTACTCGTATTTTTCCGTCTTCTCAAAGAAAAACTCAACGGCCAATGGGCGCAGCCCACGCTTCGCGAACGCAAGAAGCTTTACTAACAATCTCCACCACAACTACCGAAGCATTACAAGTTTTTGCCAAACAGCATAAATTAACTTTAAATACTATTTTTCAAGGTGCTTGGGCGTTACTTCTGAGTCGTTATAGTGGAGAAAATGACGTTGTTTTTGGTGCTACTTCTTCTGGTCGTCCACCCGATCTTGTAGGATCTGAATTAATGGTGGGGTTGTTTATCAATACTCTACCAGTTCGGGTAAAAATAACATCTGACGAATCTCTAATTGCTTGGCTGCAAAAACTGCAAAGCCAACAAATTGAAGCGCAACAATATGAATACACTCCTCTAATCCAAATACAGCAATGGAGTGATGTACCAAAAGATTTTTCACTTTTTGAGAGTATTTTAGTTTTTGAAAATTATCCCGTAGATACTTCGATCGCAGATTTGGGAATGGAAATGGAGATTAAATCTCTTCAATCTACAGAATCAACTAATTATCCTTTAACTATTTCCGCAGGGTTGGGTAAGTCGTTATCTTTAGAAATTTTGTACGATCGCGATCGCTTTACCTCTTCTACAATCGAAAGATTACTCGGACACCTGCAACACTTACTAGAAGAATTTGTTACCAAACCCGAAGCGATCCTTTCAGAATTATCTTTATTGACGGAAACAGAAAAGTTTCAACTTTTACAAGAATTCAACCAAACTCAATCCAAAATCCAAAATCCAAACTCTAAAATTCCCCAGTGTATTCATCAATTATTTGAAGAACGAGTAGATAAATATCCAGATGCGATCGCGGTAGTTTGCGACGATCGACAATTAACCTATCGAGAATTAAACCAGCGCGCTAATCTACTGGCGCATTACTTAAAAGATATCGATGTGCGATCGCAAGTGTTGGTAGGTGTTTATTGCGATCGTTTGATCGATACTATCGTGGCTGTTTGGGGTATTCTCAAAGCTGGTGGTGCTTATCTTCCTCTCGATCCAGAATATCCAACTGAAAGAATCGCTTGGATGTTACAAGATGCTTGTCCCTCGGTAATTTTATCGCAGCAAAATCTTATCGAACAATTACCAGAACATTCAGCCAAAATTATTTGTTTCGATCGCGATTGGGATAATATCGCTCAAAAAGAACGATCGAATTTAAATCTCGAACTCAATTCTGAGAATACAGCTTATATTATTTATACTTCTGGTTCGACAGGTAAACCAAAAGGAGTAGTATGTACCCATGCTGGTTTAGTTAATACTTATCTAGCTTGGCAAAATGCTAATTTACTTCCCAGTCATGATGCTTGCTTTCTACAAATGGCTAGTTTCTCCTTTGATGTATTTACTGGAGATTTAATTAAAGCCTTATGTTCGGGTGGAAAATTAGTTATTTGTCCAAAACAATTATTATTAGAACCAGCCAAACTATACCAATTTATGATTCGAGAAAGAGTCAACTGTGCTGATTTTGTACCAGCAGTATTAATGAATTTGGTTGACTATCTCGAAGAAACTAAACAAACTTTAGAATTTATGCATCTGTTAATAGTTGGTTCGGATGCTTGGTATGTCAGAGATTATCAAAGAGTCAAACGTCTCTGTCATAAAGAAACAAAATTAATTAATGCTTACGGTGTCAGTGAAGCAACTATCGACAGCACTTATTTTGAATCTACTACAGTTAATTTATCGCCCGAACAATTAGTTCCGATCGGCAAACCTTTTAGTAATACCCAAATCTATATATTAGATTCTAATTTACAACCATCTCCGATCGGTATTGCTGGAGAAATTTACATTGGTGGTAATAGCCTTGCAAGAGGCTATTTAAATAATCCCGAATTAACTAATGAGAAATTTATATCTAAGAGGATGTCTGAAAAGTAGGCGATAATTCGCAGATCGATCGCTACTTGA
>CAZJTL010000305.1:0-3634 GCA_964548905.1 uncultured bacterium
GTAAAGGGGCTACTAGAGATAAATTAAAAGAAAAATTAGGTTTGAGCGATCGCACTTTAGAATTAGGTTTAAAAACTCTGTCACGATCGGGTTTTACTTGTCATTATCAAAATAAATCCTGGTATTTTCGTCATGCTGCTAATATTTCTCCAGAAGCAGACAGCGCGATCGCCCTCTTTTTAGAAGCTATTGGTGAAGAACAGTTTCAAAGCCAATATTTTGCTCAAGTTTCCCTGTCCACCGTTCAAAGCCAAATTCTGCAAGTATGACTCCAAACTCCAGTATTTTTAAAAAACGATCGCGCTTTATTTTTTTCAGTCCGTATTAACTTCTCTGGAATTTTCTAATAATATGGTGTTCGATCTGCTTCAATTCGATCAAACAGACAAAATATTACGGTAATTGTTTGGCGATTACTAATGAATTCTTATTGCTGTTCGACAATAACTACTGTTACATTATCAGAACCACCAGCTTTTTTAGCTGCTTCCACTAATTCGGTAGCTGCTACTTTGCAATCTTTGCTGTCAGTGAGAAAAACATTAATTAGATCGTCAGCTACTTCTTCAGTTAAACCATCGCTACACAACAGCAAGCGATCGCCAGGCTGAACGTCAATTTCATGCAAATCGACACCATATAATTCTTTTCTTCCCAGGCATTGAGAAAGAACGTGTCGCCAAGGATGCACTTTTGCTTGTTCTTTAGTAATATCTCCCGATCGCAGCGCTAGCCCTACCCAGGTATGATCTTCTGTAATTTGCTCTAATTGAGACTCTCTAAATCGATAAAGACGAGAATCACCAATATGAGCAACCCAGGGTTTTTCGCGGAACATGAGAATTACTACCGTTGTACCCATATCAGCACGTTCTGGATGGTTATTTTGGTCTTCCAAAATTCCCTGATTAGCAAGGTCGATTGCTTCCTGTAGTAATATTTCTGACGATTCCTCTGAGTCCCACTTTTCTTCCAAATAAGCTTGAATCTGTTTAGTCGCTATTTGAGAGGCTTCTTGTCCACCAGCATGTCCTCCCATACCATCAGCGACTATAAAAAAGCGCCCTTTGGGATCGTCTATATAATAGCTATCTTGATTGACCGACCTCACTAATCCAGTATCTGTAAGTCCCCAAAAGCGACGTTCCATAAACACAAAATTCACCAAGTTGACTAAAAATTAGAACATTCTATCCGAGCGTTCGATCCGCCTCATAGTTTTAAATAAAGCAAAGGCGGGTATCACTGCTATTAAAGCAACAACAGCAGCAATTGTCACAAATTTGTAAACAAATAATATAGTTGCTGCTATGAAAAAGGTACTAAATAGCAAAGTATAATTGGTTCCTAGTTGGATTGCACCTAAACGACGCAATGCTCGTTCGGATTCAGTGGAACGAACCCGCACTCGCAGATCCCCCCTCTCCAATTTATCTATAGTATCCTCAATTCGTCGAGGAAGTCCCAAAGCACTACTGCTAACTTGGATTGCTTGTCTTCCCAGTTCGTCTAAAATAGTATTGCTGTTTCTGCCGTTACTGTTAGTCATAAGCTGCATAGCAAATGGTTGGGCGACTTCCATAAAATTGAAGTCAGGATCTAAACCTTTTCCTACTCCTTCTAGTGTCGAGAAAGCTCTCATCACAAAGGTAAAGGTAGCAGGAAAGCGAAAAGGTTGGTCGTAAGCAATTTCATAAAGATCTTCACCGATCGCTGTCATGGATTGTTCTTCAAATGGCTTATCCATGAAGTTATCTAACATGTATTGGATCGATCGCCTGACAGGAGAAAGATCCTCAGTTGGCGCTAACGCGCCTAATTCAATCAAAGACTTTACTACGCGATCGGCATTTTTGTCAGCAATGCCGTAAAGAGTTTCCATTAACCCTTCACGAATATTGCTCTTAATTTTTCCCATCATGCCAAAATCATAAAAGATTAAGGCTCCATCGGTATCCACTGCTAAATTACCTGGATGAGGATCGGCATGGAAAAAACCATCGTTAAGCAATTGCTGTAAATAAGCTCTAGCTCCTAATTGAGCCAAGACTTTACGGTCTAATCCAGCCGCTTCCAAAGCCTCATAGTGGCTAATTTTGATGCCTGGTACATATTCTAAAGTTAATACCCTCGGCGAAGAGTAGCGCCAAAAAACGCGCGGTACTCGCACCCAATTCTGTTCTCGAAAATTGCGACGAAAAGTATCGGCATTACGTCCTTCGTTAAGATAATCGGTTTCTTCCCAGAGAATTCGACAACATTCTTCGTAAATTCCCGACCAATCTCTTCCTTTTCCCCAACGAGGATGATTTTGAAAATATATAGCGATCCGCTTGAGAATTGCCAAGTCGATTGTAAATAATTGTTTCAATCCAGGTCTTTGGATTTTGACAACTACTTCCTCGCCACTGAGTAATTTAGCTTTGTGTACCTGTCCCAAACTAGCCGCAGCCAAAGGGATCGGATCGAAACTACGAAACATTTCGTCCAGTGGCTTGTTGAGATCGGTTTCAATAATTTCTGTTGCTTGTTCGTAGCTAAAAGCTGGTACTCGGTCTTGTAATTTAGACAATTCTTCTACATATTCCGCAGAAAATAAATCGGCTCGGGTAGAAAATAATTGACCTACTTTGATAAACGTAGGCCCTAATTCTAAAATACTTTTACGAATCCAAGCTGCTTGCTTTTTACGTCTGGCAGCAAATTTTTCTTCGGTGTACCCACCTGAATAAGTCCATTTTTTACCGTTGCTCCATAATTTGAAGAGTAAAGCTAAAACAAACACCCAAATATCAAAACGTCGGCGGTTGCGGGAGTAGTTTTTACGATTCCAACGATAGTTATTTTTAGCCGCTTCTAGCTTAGCTACAGGAGGGGTAGACACAGGGTTAGCGCTCGATGGCAAGTAGTTTTGAGGATTGTAGGGAACAGCAGACACTCGATCTTAATGTTGAAGTTTACTAAAAATGGTTTTTTAAATTGCTCTAATACGGATTTTGACAAATAAATAAACATTTGTGTAGTCGAGCATCGATTTATTTGACCTAAAGAATTCAGATCGCGATCGAGTCTTCAATCAAAATCTATATAATTGCTCAAGAACGGTAATTTTTTAACTCAGCACGCAAACGAGCAATTTCTGCTCTGAGTTCGTCAATTGTTTCTTGTAAATCTACAGTAGACTCGGTTTCTGATGAGTCAATCGGCACAATAGTGCTAATTTGAGAGCCTTTCTCCATCTCTCGTTCTGCTCTCAAACGAACTTCATCACTAAACTGTCTTAAATTTTCTCTAGCTTCAGCGTCAAATTTACCTATCTCGCTCAGTACATTGGTCAGAGATTCTTCTAATCGCTCTTTACAAACTTCAGCTACGGCTCGACCTAAAAAAAAGGCTTGAACTACTGGATTACTCATGAAAATTACGTTTGCTTGTGATAGCTTTCGTATGAAATTATATCCTGCTTGCCCCAATTACTGCCTTGAGATTCAATTCCAGAACTAGCAAACAAGAAATTTATTCTCAGATTCAGAGAGCGATCGTTTCTGTTGGAGGGATAGAGAAAATTTTATTTGATATTTTATTAGACCTCTTGCAAAAGTAGCTAACGATCGCCATAATTTAGCCCAAATCG
>CAZJTL010000306.1:0-3611 GCA_964548905.1 uncultured bacterium
TTGTACCTAAAATGTATGTAGCGAACATTTAACCCCATTATGTTGGGAGAGCCAGAAGATCTATATAATCGTTAATTGAGGAAGCAGAATAACCTCGATTTAAAAACAGTAATATTATTGTATCTGTCAAAAATATAATTACTTGACAATCTAATTCATTTTTAGATAGCTCTTCTAATAAAAGATCGATTGTCATAGCAAAATTTTTGTGTGAATTTATTGTGTTTTCAATACACTCAATCGAAGTCAAAATGTCTGACAAACAGGATTTACACCTTTCTGATGACAAGATATCACAAATAAAAAATAATTCTTGTGATATTCCTGAAGCCCATTTTTCTTGAATACTCTTATTGTGATTAAATTCTTGATTCAAGCTATTTATGTATTTTTGAATGTGAGTTTTAAAAAAGTTTTTTCCGTATTTATTTTCTGAAAATTTTTCTTTGTTAGACTCAATTTCTTCAGATAAATCAGTAAGAATTAGTAAAATATGTCTGCTATATGTTCCTGGCTCAAACTTATCTATTAAATTGCATCGCTCTGTCCATATACTTTTCCAGGCATTAAGATTGTTGAAAATATGCTCTGGTACTTCTGTTATTTTGTAATCCATCATTTCAGATTAATTCTTCGATCGATAATCTAAACACTTTACAAAGCTAGCATTTTAAAATTACGACCACCAGATATGGTATTAGTGCGAAAATTTTTAAGTTGCGATCGCGATCGCTGCTTTAGAAAGATTTGATGGAGATATCGCTAATTCAAAAAACGTCAGGCGATCGCACTCCTTTTTAACGACCAATCAAGCGATCGCGCAAATGCTTAATTCGATCGCGAAATTTAGCCGCCTCTTCAAATTCTAAATTCTTAGCTGCTTCTTTCATCTGTGCTTCTAATTGTTCGATAATTTCGGGAATCTTTTCTAAAGGTAAATCGCTAGATTGTTGGTAAACTTCTTCTAATTGTTGAGCGTTTAAACGACGAGAAATATCTAAAAAAGACAGAATTGAATTGCTAGATTTTTTGACAATTGGTTTGGGTGTAATCCCGTGCATTTTATTGTAAGCGATCTGAATATTTCTTCTTCTTTCTGTTTCTTCGATCGCACGAGCCATACTATCAGTTAAATTGTCAGCATATAAAATAGTTTGTCCTCTGACGTGACGCGCTGCTCTACCTATAGTTTGAATTAATGAACGTTCCGATCGCAAGAAACCTTCTTTGTCTGCATCTAAAATTGCTACTAAAGAAACTTCTGGTAAATCTAATCCTTCTCGCAATAAATTGACTCCAATTAATACATCAAATTCTCCTTCTCTTAGTGATTGCAGAATTTCGATTCTTTGAATTGACTGAATTTCTGAATGTAAATATTGAACTTTAATATCTCTTTCTTGAAAATACTGGCTTAAATCTTCTGCCATGCGTTTAGTTAGAGTAGTAATTAGTACTCTTTCTTGACGTTTAATTCTCTCTTTAATTTCTCCTAATAAATCATCAACTTGCCCTTCGGTAGGACGGACAAAGATTTCAGGGTCAATTACTCCTGTAGGACGAATAATTTGTTCGATCGCCCTTCCTTCTGATTGTTCTATTTCCCAATTGCCAGGAGTAGCAGAAACAAAGATGCATTGATTTACTTTTAGCCAAAATTCTTCTGCTTTTAAAGGACGATTATCTGCTGCACTAGGAAGACGAAAACCATGTTCTATTAAGACTTGTTTTCTAGCGCGATCGCCGTTGTACATTCCTCGAATTTGGGGTACTGTAACGTGAGATTCATCGATTACTAACAACCAATCTTCAGGAAAATAATCAATTAAACATTCTGGTGGTTCTCCTGCTTCTCTTCCTGCTAAATGACGGGAATAATTTTCCACTCCATTGCAATAACCTACTTCTTGCAACATATCTAAATCGTAGCGCGATCGCTGTTCTAAACGTTGTGCTTCTAATAGTTTTCCTGCACTGCGTAGTTCTTCCAAACGGTTTTCTAATTCTTGTTTGATATCACCACAAGCACGTTCTAATTGATCCTCTGGAGTAACAAAGTGTCTGGCGGGATAAATACTTATACCATTTAAACTAGTTAAAATTTCTCCTGTAACTGGATCGACATAACGCAGTGCTTCTACTTCATCGCCAAAAAATTCAATGCGAATAATTCGATCTTCGTAAGCAGGAACTATTTCTAAAACATCTCCTTTTAAACGAAATCTTCCTCTTTGTAATTCGATGTCATTTCTTGAGTATTGAACCGAGACTAAATCTCTTAACAATTGACGCTGATCTAACTCAATTCCTACTTGAATTGGAATAGCTGCTTTTAAATATTCCGCAGGCATTCCCAAACCGTAAATACAACTAATTGAAGCAACGACAATCACATCTTTTCGCTCAAACAGCGATCGCGTAGCTGAGTGTCTGAGCATGTCAATTTCATCATTAATTGCAGCAGTTTTTTCGATATAAGTATCGGTGACAGGAATATAGGCTTCTGGTTGGTAATAGTCGTAATAACTAATAAAATACTCAACAGCATTATCAGGAAAGAATTGACGCAATTCGTTGCATAATTGTGCAGCCAGAGTTTTATTATGAGCCAAAACTAAAGTAGGTTTACCTATATTTTCAATTGTCGCTGCGATCGAAAAGGTTTTACCAGTACCCGTTGCACCTAAAAGCGTTTGAAAGCGATTACCAGCTTGCACAGAATCCGTAAGTTGCGCGATCGCCTGGGGTTGATCGCCTGTGGGTCGAAATGGTGCTTGAAGGCTAAATAAGTTCATAATTCTACTTTTATTTTCTAATTACTCTTATAATGAAAAAGAATATTAATAGAACATAAAAATCGTTAATAATTGGTTTATAAAAAAAAATCCTAGCTCAATTACGGATTTTAAACGATCGCCCACTAAGGAGAGAAATTGATGAGCGTTGAAAATTTAGAGGCTAATGGTGCTAAAGCTAAAGAAGTAGAACCTACCGTTGAAAAACCAGTAGAACTTAAAAAAGAAGAAACTAAAGCGACTGCATCCAAGCAAACTGCTACTAAAAGTCGTGCTACTAGCACAACCGCCAAGAAAACCACGACTACAGCAAAAACTAAACAACCAGCTACTACATCTACCCCTGTGAAAGCTACCGCACCAAAAGCAGAAACCAAAAAACCTGAAAGCCTAAGCCTATCAGTACGTCCAACGATGATCCTTGGTAATCGTCCTGTCGAACCAAGTCATCTTCAAGTAGTTAGTACCTACAAGTCTGTAGGTGGTTCGCGTCCTGTCACCACTAGTGGAATCAAAATTAGCAGTACTCTGACTGTTTCTGGAAGCAGACCTATTACTGTTAGCACTCTACAAGTTAGTGATAGTTATATGATAATGGGTAATCGTCCTGTTGCTTCTAATGAAATTGACGATCCTACTACTTTAATGGGTTTTATCGATTAATTACATTGAGCGCAAACTAATAATAAATTATTTAGACTGAGGGGTAAGCTGATGTTTGCCCCTCTTTTGATTGTATAGTGATCCATATGGAGCAGACAACTAAGTAGTTGCACAAAATTAAATACACAGGTGAGGGTAGGCAAAAGGCAAAAG
>CAZJTL010000307.1:0-3601 GCA_964548905.1 uncultured bacterium
GCGAATTTCAAGTTAGGACTTTTTCTTACCTGTGATCGTTTTGTCAGTCAATCAGAGCGTAGCACACCAAATATTTAAGTCAAGGCATAAACGAAGTACCTCACTCATCATTGGTGATGGCGATCGCAGCAGTTATAAAATCGTCTTCGGTTTCTAATGGCTCTAAATATTCGCTTTCGATCTCTTCAATTAATTGTCTGTGAGTGATTTGATAGCGAGCATCAAGGAGGGTACGAGCAATTTTATCTTTAACTTGAGCCATAATGTCTGGTTCTCCATTAGCAACAACTCGCAACCAGGCATCGATCGCTGCTGGAGGAAGGGAAACAAATAATTCAATTGCCATTCCAGCAAGCTGAGCTTTTTTGCGAGATTCTCTTTTGGCGATCTCAGATAGCTTATTTGCCGTCTGTTCGTTGGTATAAGCAGATATGGTTTTTCCACTCATGCTGGTATTTTTGTCCTCAAAACAATTAGATTTTATAACTATTATAGTTTCTATAGAATTTATGAGCGATCGCCTTGCCTTTCATACCAATTCATCAAAGGCGTGGCACTAATTCCATGAATAATTACAGAAAGAAAAACTGTACTTAGAGTAATCAGCGATCGCCCAGATAACATCGATCGCTACCCAATCTTTCCACCAATTTTGCCAGTTATTATCTTTGAGTGCATAAATCCCAAAATAAACAAAAGGAAAGGCTAAAGCATCATTTAAACCTCCTTCGGAAGTTAGAGCAAAACGCAACTCATCTTTGTCGTCGATGTGAGCAAGCTGAACTTCTGAAGCTAAAACTGGATCGGTTGGTGCTAGAATTGCTCCTAGTAAGATAGCCGCATTCCAAGTCATTCCTAAAAACCAATGAGCGATCGCGCTGATAGCAAAGATAGAAATAGGCATTAGTAAGACAATTAACCTAATCGGACTCTGCCAAAATCGAAACCTGAAAGGACGATTCATTTTGAGTCCACAGCTAAACACAGAGACAATTACAACAAATTCTGTTAATCTCTGTAGAAATTCAGCATCAGGTCTTAATTTAATTAGTTCAAGACCATACTGTCCTAAACCAATACCAACTAAAAGATAGATCAAGGCATAAGAAAGAGGAAGTCGAGAAATCCAGCCAGATCCTAAAGTTACCACTAATAAAAGTAAACCGATAACCAGCAAAATCAGAATGTAGGTATCCATGTTCGATCGATTCTGAAAGTTTTGTTAGCTTATCGGCTTTATCGATCGGCTAAATCAGTTTTTAGATAGATATTATTTGATGGTTCATGGTTGATAGTTCATAGTTCATGGATCATTGCTAATAGCTGATAGCTAATGGCTAATGGCTAATGGCGATCGCAATCTTTCCTACTACACGTCCTGTTTCACTATAAGCATGAGCGGCTGCTATTTCTGAGAGAGGGTAAGTGCGATCGATGACTGTTTTAATTTTCTCTGCTTCGATACTTTTTGCCCTGGCTTTAAATTACCTTCATCTCTTAAAGCTTGCAATGCTGTCATCGCTGCTAATGGGACTGTTGCTGCTTGTTCGTGAGTCAGATTGCTCGGTTTTGGTGCAGCAACTTGTTCTGATACAACGGCATATTCGGCGTAAGCACCTCCGTTCAAAGTGTTAAGACTCGCATAAATTAGATCCCCTACTTTGAACTGGGTAACTTGCGCCCCAACTTCTACAACTTCCCCCGCAAGATCTAATCCTAAAATTAAAGGAAATTTGTTTCCCGTCAGTAGTTTGAGCATCCCCTTTCTAATTTTCCAGTCGATCGGATTGATACTGCTGGCATAAACTTTCACTAACATTCGATCGGGCTTGATTTGAGGTGTGTCAACTTCTGCAATCCTCAAAACTTCTGGAGTTCCATAGCGATCGATGATTGCGGCTTTCATCATAAGTTCCTCGCTGATTTAAAGTTTACAAAGAGCTAATGGCTAATGGCTAATTGTATTTACTTTAGACCTCTGTACGGGCGAATGGCCATTCGCCCCTACGACTTTAGACTTTAGACTTTTTTACTTGCTACTTGCTACTTGTCTCCCCTGCACCTCTGCTTCTGGACTTTCCCTCAGCCAAGTTTGCCGTAATAACTCGATCGCTCGTTCTTTCTGTTTGGCTTCAATTTCAATCCAGTCTACATGACGATAAGCACTGGGCATCATCGTAATTAAATCGCTATGTTTGGAATCTAAAAAAGAAGTACTACCATTAGAAATATGAACTAATTGCCATTCAGGAATTTTCCAGGTATTACGTGCTGCTGATAGCATCTCGGCTATAGATAGATCGTCGTAGCTCTCTAGCTACTTTTGAGAATTGGTATAAGTCAACAAATCTTCTATATAGCGACATGGTTTCGTGCTTTGATACGCTTTTTAAATTGACTAAACGGTGTATTTTCTTGGCAGATAACTTACGCAAATAAGGTAAATCCTCTAACAACGTTAAACTAGAAGCAAAATGCAAGATTAACTCTAGCAAAGGTTTAGGCAACTCCAGATTACTGTAAATATCTATGAATAGCTGATGCTCGTTTTCACTTAAAGGAAAAGCATTAAACAATACAGTTATATTTTTGTCATTGTAGAGTGGAATGCTAAGTTCAACTGTATAAGGAGTATGTAAAATTAACTGAACTTCAACTAGCGGTTGTCGCCAAATTCTGAGAGCATTTATGGGCGAATTTAAAACCGTTTGAAATTTAATGATTCCCCCACTAGCTGTAGACTCAAAGTCGCTTACTTTGACGATTTTTAAGTTATTGAGACTAAAAGCATGAAGGTTTTCCAAATGCTTCAAATTTAACAAATGATACATTTGGCAAACATGAGGAAAGGGTAGTATGTATATCTGCTCGATTTTGTGTCGATCTTGCAGTGCCAGTATTCTAGTTTTGATGATACTTTTATAGAATTCGGCTTGTTCTGGTTGTAGATTTAATCGATCGCTTTTAGGACTATTATCAACACCGTCCAAATTAACTTCGGGCTTCAAATACAGCCAACTGACAAATAGAAAAAATGTAGTGAATAGTTGAGTAATTTCTAGAACAGATAGATATCCATCAGCTAAGACTTCAGACTTCCCTAACACCTATTCCTCTTCTAAAATTTGACGAATACGTTGCTCAAGGCGATCGAGGTCTAAATTGCCTTGGTCGCGACTAATACGACGTACAGTACTATTAACCTGAGTTAAGTCGCTAAGTAGATCTTGCAAAATCTCTTGCTGTTGGCGAGATTGAGTGATTTCTTTAGGTTCTTGGACAAGATCGCGCACGATCGTCGCTTCCGATCGAGATGCAACTAAAGGGTTCGCTTCTCCTTCTAAATAAACAAAAGTACGTTTTCCAGGGCCTCTTTCTTCTTCAATAGGTATTAACGCAGTAACGTGATCGGAACGCACGTATTTACCAAAACCAAGGGGTATTAACACCGATGATTGTATTTTCATGTATTTGCAAAAATTGAACTTGATGCAAAGGTTCGTAAAAATCAGTTATCGAGACAATAGCCTCTAAGGCAACAGGCAATCTCTGTACAGGACAAAAAATAGACTCAGAACTTGCAAAGCAATACAGAAAAAGG
>CAZJTL010000308.1:0-3529 GCA_964548905.1 uncultured bacterium
GTCAAGGCTGCTTCAAATAAGCCCATCAGACCAAAGAAACGCGCCAACGACCAGTCTTTTTCCATATAGCCAATGGCATACATCTGAGCTAACAAACTAATACCAGTGACTAGCTCCATAGCACCAATGCTAACTGGTGACAGTTCTATAGCAAGAGAAAGGTCTAAATCTGCTACTTGTAGCCAATGAAAAACTAATTTTTGAGTTGGTTGTATCCAAATCTGATTAAAGATTAACAATCCATGGATAAAGGCAACTACAGTCATTAATAAATTAATGTAAGCCGCCGGTCTTGGTCCACTCTTGCGAATAATGCCAGCAGACCAAGGTAGGGTCAACAAACCTCCCAACAGACCATATAGAGGAATTGCCCAAGTATTTTGAAGAAGAAAGTCAGTCATCAAAACTGTCTCAGAATTTACGAAATTGGTAGGTTTTTACCGACAAGTTTTTAAAATCAAGCTTGCTCAATAGATGAGTATCAATAATTATTATTTCTTTATACTATAGTATTGGTTATTGGTACTTTTTCGTTTCGACTGACATATTTAATCTTCGATTGGAACAATAAAAAAAAATTATTAATCCGATTAAGAATCTAGCTACTGCGGACAAATTTATTTCTATTTTTCAATTTTCGATTGAGTAAAGCCACGAACGCCCTGCCTAATCCTTGACTTGTAGAGCCATTCTCATCAAGTACTTTTTCTTGTGCTGCTAATGCCCAAACGTCTTGCCAAATGGGACAATAGCTGCTAAGCAAACGATTCTAGTCTGATTCGGCTTGCAAAGGAGCATTTTAGTCTTAGCAACCGCCCAAAATATCACTATAAAGAAATTATAAAACAACTTTTATCGTTTTTTGAAGCTTGAAAAATTAATCGCGATCGCCTAATATCAATAGGCGTTAATTTTTATTAACATTTAAATTAAAAAATATAATCATGTTTTATATTGTCAAAGTGGATTAGGTTTTCTATGCTTATTTTTAGATAGAAAAATTAGCAGTTCCCGTCAAAAAATTACCGATTTCGATTACACAATGTTTTTAACCCGATCGCTCAATCATGTACAAAAAGCCTGTATTCATTACCTTGGCTTGGATTGAAGCTAAATTGATAGATCAATTCGATCGGTCTAATGTCAAGATGTATACGTAAGGATGTAAAGTTTCGATCGGAACTCTAAACTATATTACGAAATGTCACATTTAAAATCGGCTTGAGGAGGGAAGAGTCGGATATGCCAATTGCAGTAGGAATGATTGAAACACTAGGTTTTCCAGCAGTAGTAGAAGCTGCTGACGCGATGGTCAAAGCAGCTCGCGTCACCCTAGTAGGTTACGAAAAAATTGGAACTGGTCGCGTTACGGTCATCGTGCGTGGCGACGTTTCTGAAGTGCAAGCTTCTGTATCCGCAGGTATTGAAGCAGCTAACAGAGTTAATGGTGGACAAGTCCTCTCGACTCACATTATTGCGCGTCCTCACGAAAACTTAGAATATGTACTGCCAATTCGCTACACCGAAGAAGTAGAGCAATTCCGAACGTATTAGCAAGGCGGTAACACCAGCAAAGCAAGACCGTGAAAGCACTTAGGAATTAAATTCCCATAGTGTCTTTCTAGTTTTGTAATGTTGCAACATTGATTAGCCACTAAGCAAACAAAAATAAATCATCAGGAGTCGATACCAAATGTCTATTGCAGTAGGAATGATCGAGACGCTGGGCTTTCCAGCAGTAGTAGAAGCTGCTGACGCGATGGTCAAAGCAGCTCGCGTTACCCTAGTCGGTTACGAAAAAATTGGAACTGGTCGCGTTACAGTAATTGTTCGTGGTGATGTTTCTGAAGTGCAAGCTTCTGTATCCGCAGGTATTGAAAACGTTAAGCGAGTCAGAGGCGGGGAAGTTCTCTCTCACCACATCATTGCGCGTCCTCACGAAAACCTAGAATACGTGTTGCCAATTCGCTACACAGAGGCTGTAGAACAATTTAGAGAAAGTGTTAATCCCCAACCCCTAAGAAGACCATAAACTAGCTAGTTACTAATGCAAATTGCCAAAGTTATCGGCACAGTAGTAAGCACTCATAAAGCTCGCAGTATGACGGGCGTAAAACTTCTCCTAGTGCAGTTTATTAACGAGCAAGGAGAAGCCTTACCCAAGTATGAAGTAGCTGGAGATACAGTTGGCGCAGGGATCGATGAGTGGGTACTAGTGAGTAGAGGGGGTGCAGCCCGTATTGAAAGCGGACACGAACAGCGTCCTCTTGATGCAGTGGTTGTTGGCATTATTGATACCGTAACTGTCCAGCACGGTCTGTTGTATAGCAAAAAAGACGCAGATCGCTTTTAAAAATTAGAGGAAAGAAACAGCTAAAACTTAAAATTCATCAAAAGTTTTAGCTAACAAAAACAGATATGTCAAGCTCAAATTTAGGAGGGATTAGTAAATGGTAGCCCGCAGCTCTGCGGCTCCCCCAACTCCTTGGTCGAAAAACTTGGCTCAACCGCAAATAGATGAAACAGCATACGTACATTCTTTCTCTAACGTGATTGGGGATGTTAAAGTCGGTGCTAATGTGCTGGTTGCTCCAGGCACGTCTATTCGAGCGGATGAAGGTACTCCTTTTTATATTGGAGAGAGTACTAATATTCAAGATGGGGTAGTCATTCACGGATTAGAGAAAGGTCGAGTAGTTGGCGATGACGGCAATGAATATTCCGTCTGGATCGGCAAAAATACTTGTATTACCCATATGGCGCTCATTCATGGACCAGCATACGTTGGGGATGAGTGCTTCGTTGGTTTCCGCTCGACTGTGTTTAATGCCAAGGTGGGTGACGGTTGTATCATCATGATGCACGCTCTCATTCAAGATGTAGAGATTCCCCCAGGAAAATATGTGCCATCGGGAGCCGTAATCGTCAATCAGCAGCAAGCAGATCGTTTGCCAGATGTAAATGAGAGCGATCGCGATTTTGCTCATCATGTAGTTCAAATCAACGAAGCGCTCTTAGCAGGTTATCAATGTGCGGAAAATGCTGCTTGTATTAATCCAATTAAAAAAGGATTAGATCGTTCTCCTAGTAGCACTAGTAGTAATTATATAAATTCAGAGAAAAATATGAGTTTAAATCCAGAAATCGTGGCACAGGTGCGCTCGCTCCTGTCCCAAGGTTGCCAAATAGGCACGGAATATGCAAATGCACGTCGCTTTAAAACTGGTTCTTGGCTTAGCGGCGGTATTATTACAGCAACCAGAGAAAGCTCAGTATTACAAGAACTTGAAGCCATCATCGCCGAGCATCAAGGTGAATATGTTCGTTTGATTGGTATTGATCCCAACGCCAAGCGAAGAGTAACTGAAGCGATCGTGCAAAGACCTGGTGAAAATGCCTTAAATGGTTCTGCAACCAGCTTTAGTGCTAGCGCTAAAACCAATGGTAAAACCAATGGTAGAAATGGTAATGGTAATGGCAATGGTCACAGCAACTGTCATTGCTAAAGCTCTGAAACTTTGAAGCAAAT
>CAZJTL010000309.1:0-3478 GCA_964548905.1 uncultured bacterium
TACCTACCTGTCCGTATAACTCTTTAACGCCATATTCATCAGTGACAATACACTTGAGGAAGTAGTCGGTTCCCCATTTAACGGCTGCTAAAGCTTCGTCTAATTGACCACTTTTTTCATAGGCACCATGAAATTCTTGAACACCCCAACCCAGCATAGTCATGCTATAAGCCATAGGCAAGTTAAACTTAACGTGATCGCCTGCATCAAAATAACCACCAGTTAAATCTCTGCCGACATCAGAACCATCACCTAGAGCAGAATCGCCACGCCACTCAAGACGCTTGTTATCAGGTAAGTCACCAGAGCGCTGTGCTTCGTAGAAAAGATAAGATTTTTGTAGAGCTTCACCGTATCTAAATTGACCATCGTTAGTAGTCGCAGAAACAGGATTAGGATCGGAAACAGGTGTAGGAGTAGTAGTTAGACTATCTAGAGGTATTCCATCTAGTGAGTAGTTTGTAGGTTCTACTACTTGAGCGTTACTAGTATTGACGTTAAAGCCAATCGAAACTTGTTGGTTGGGGGCGACATGTTGATTCCAGTCAACATTTTTAACTACATAATGATTATCTTGATGGGAGACGATGGTAGCTCCCCAAATTTCACTAATTTCTTGAGATGAATCGAATTCTAGAGTCCAACCATCGAGACTATCGCCTTTGTTAGTGAATTTAATATAGCCAGTAAAGCCTGTATTCCAATTATCGGCAACAGAAAAGTTAAGATTGTCGATATTTTTCATTGTCTTTTTGCTCCTGAGAATTTTTGCAAATAGCCACGAAAAATCCCTCTCACATTCAAAGCTATTTCTAATAGGCAAAGAAAGTTTGAATGCTAATAGCAAGCTCAGCTTAAGTAATTAAATAGATAATTAAATAGACAGCAGGAAACTTCTATAAGAGATTTTGTCGTTATGAACTACCTTTAAATAACTTTTTCGGTATGTGAACCGATTTGGAGCGCCTGTATTTAGTTTGCGGATTGCGATCGAAGCTCAAGTAATAAGTAACCAATAAGATACATTATGTTTGTAACAATCCGTTCATTAAATAATATCACAAGAGCATGAATTTTTTGGAATTATGTTGATAATTATTTTTAATAAGTACAATGACTTAGCGATCGCCATTTTTTCAAGGGGTGTAGGGGAGGGCTGGACGACTTTGCCGTAGCCTCCTCTATTGGAATCATGTTCACAATTGTGAAGACGAGAAAAAGTTTTTGCTTGTGACGGAATTTTGTATTTATTTATACATTTAACCAAATGATAAAGCTCTTAAATTGATAGCATCTATAGATTTTGTAACTAGCAAGTCTCGATGAGAATCACTCAAGCAAATTAATTGCAGTCCTTTTAAAGCTGCAACGACGCAAACATCAAAATGATTTCTAGAATTTAGGATATTGTTTCTTAATTAAGAGCAAAAATAGCTTGACTAAAGTTGTCTTTTTTTGTAGATTTTTTTACCAAGAATAAGCTCAAAAGATCGGCAGTAAAAATCCAAATAAAGCAAGTTTTATCCAGTTTTCTTGGTCTAGTCTCTCTTTAATGTTTCGATCTTAGAAGCGATCTTATCTGCACCCAAATTCAAGCGAAAGTTTTCCATAGAAACTAGTCGTTTGATAGCAAAATTTCGGAAAATTAACATACGATGTCTCTCATTAATAGAACAAAAATAAATGGAGAAATGCCATCAGACATAGGTAGGCATAAGGGAGAAAGATCCAATAGAGATCGCTATCTCGAACCCTTCCAAACTTTGAGAAAGTATTTATCTCCATATTGGTTAGCCTGTGTACCTTTAGTAGCTATAATTGTCGTTGTTTGGGGTACTGCTGCTGTTGCTCAAGACAAGCCATTAACCCCTGAAGATGTTCAAGGCGCTCTCAATGCCACTTGGGTATTAATTGCGGCGGTTTTAGTTATTTTTATGAATGCTGGTTTCGCTATGTTGGAAACTGGCTTCTGTCGCCAAAAAAATGCTGTCAACATTCTCTCAAAGAACCTGATTGTTTTTGCCCTAGCAACGATCGCTTACTGGGCAATCGGTTTTTCTATAATGTTCGGTTCTCAAAGTAACGGTTTCTTTGGTTCGGGAGGCTGGTTTGTTGGTAGCGAAGACCCTGCTACCTATGGCTTAAAGCCCTTTCCTGAAGGCTTGCCGATCGCCGTCTTTTTCTTGTTCCAGGTAGCCTTTGCTGGAACTGCGGCGACCATCGTATCTGGTGCAGTAGCAGAAAGAATCAAATTTGTTGACTTTTTAATCTTCAGTCTGATCTTGACTGGTATTGCCTATCCCATTACTGGACATTGGGTTTGGGCAGTTGATTCAGGTTGGCTCAACAAATACGGTTTTCTAGACTTTGCTGGTTCGACAGTCGTTCACTCAGTGGGTGGTTGGGCTGCTTTAGTCGGTGCTTTTCTACTTGGGCCTAGAGACGGTAAGTATAGCAACGGCAGAGCCAATGCTATTCCAGGTCACAATTTAAGTATTGCTACTTTGGGATGTTTAATTCTTTGGATCGGCTGGTTTGGTTTTAACCCAGGTTCGCAACTTGCAGCAGACGATCAAATTGCCTACATCGCTTTGACAACTAATTTAGCAGGTGCGGCTGGCGGTATTGCTGCTACTGCAACCTCTTGGCTCAAAGACGGCAAACCAGACTTATCAATGATTATTAACGGGATCTTGGCTGGTTTAGTTGCTATTACCGCAGGTTGTAACGGTGTTAACTATCCAGGTGCGGTAGCGATCGGTGTCATTGCTGGTATTTTGGTAGTTTTTGCTGTTGCATTCTTCGATTCGATTAAAATTGACGATCCAGTTGGTGCAACTTCCGTTCACTTGGTTTGTGGTATTTGGGGAACCTTAGCTGTAGGTCTGTTTAATACTGAAAAAGGTCTTTTCTACGGTGCCGGTTTCGAGCAATTAATTAAGCAAATCGTAGGAGTTCTGGCAGTTGGGGCTTTCACTCTGGTCATTAGTTTTGCAGCTTGGTTGATTCTCAAGTCGATACTGGGTATGCGCGTAACTAGAGAGGAAGAACTAGAAGGTTTAGATGTTGGTGAGCATGGTATGGAAGCCTATAGCGGTTTTGTTAAGGAATCCGATATCTATAGCGGTAGTTCTTCTAGTTACAAAGACTCTGGCGAAGTAACTAGCAGTTCTCAGGTGTAACCATCTTTCTCCTGAAAATCTGATTTGTATTTAAGATGCGATTAGTTCTACAAGAGCTAGTCGCATTTTCTTTGTTCAGCCATCAGTATTAAACTTCAGTGATAACTGAAGTGCTGTAGAGCTTTGTTCGGGGCGAAGCCTAATGCCGATCGCTACGAACTATATTACTTTCCGTTTTTTGACACTCCCGCCAGTAAATTAATCGGCGTTGCATCCCTGCGGGATGATCTGATAATAGTAAAGGGCGTTGCATCCCTGCGGGATGATCTGATAATAGTAAAGAATGAAATGTCCTA
>CAZJTL010000310.1:0-3446 GCA_964548905.1 uncultured bacterium
TCGTACAACAGATTAGCAATCTGCCGCTTTCAACCACTCAGCCACCTCTCCAGGTAGCGCTTTATCATTATAGCCAATTATGGAAATCTGGCTAGAGTTTTCTAGAAATTTTTCTTTTTTATTTTATTAAGCAAGCTTTACATTGTATAATACCGATATGTTAAATGTGTCAAGTACGTTTTTATAAAGATTGTATTAAGAAAAGCATGATAAATCAGTAGTCAATGTTAATTAATAGTTAAAAGTTATTGTTTTTGCGAATAATAAACAAATTTTTCGCAAAACCTTGCTAGTTTTCGTGCATTGTTAATGCGTCTGTAACTAGCAATAAGGCTCAGCTAAAACTCATATTTTAATCAGATTAGCTTTGCCTTTGTCGTAATTGAGGATTAAAAACCGATGAACATTAAACAAACCAAGACCATTGCTTTAGTTTCTGTACATGGAGATCCCGCGATCGAAATTGGTAAGGAAGAAGCAGGTGGACAAAATGTCTATGTAAGGCATGTTGGTGAGGCTTTAGCAAAAAGAGGTTGGCAAGTAGATATGTTCACTCGCAAGAGTGATGCAGAGCAAGCTAACATTGTCCAACATAGTGAAAATTGTCGCACGATTCGTATAGTAGCTGGACCAGAAGCATTCGTTCCTCGCGACGAAATTTTTGGCTATCGTCACGATGTAGTTGAAGGAATACTAAAATTTAAAGAAAAAGAAAGAAGACAATATTCTTTAGTACACAGTAATTATTGGATTTCTGGATGGGTAGGACTACAACTACAAAAAAGATTGTCCATACCAATGGCACACACCTATCATTCTTTAGGTGCAGTTAAATATAAATCTATCTCGACTATTCCCATGGTGGCTAGTACGAGACTTTCAATAGAAAAAGCTTGTTTAGAAAACGCTGATTGTGTTGTTGCTACCAGTCCTCAAGAAAAAGAACACATGCGATCGCTAGTATCGAGTAAAGGGAATATTGAAATTATTCCTTGTGGTACTGATATCGATCGTTTTGGTGCTATCGATCGCACTGTGGCAAGAGCTAAACTAGGTATTGCTGCTGATGCTAAAGTAGTCTTTTATGTAGGACGTTTTGACGAACGCAAAGGAATTGAAACCTTAGTTCGCGCCGTTCACCGCTCCAATTTACGTGAAGACGAAAATTTGGTATTAATTATTGGTGGTGGTTCTCGTCCTGGTGCTAGCGATGGCATTGAAAGAGAACGCATTGAAGGTATAGTTGAAGAACTAGGATTATCTGCCAAAACCAAATTCCCAGGACGTATTGGTGAAGATGATTTAGCTCTTTATTATGCCGCCACAGATGTTTGTGTTGTACCCAGTCACTATGAACCCTTTGGTTTAGTAGCGATCGAAGCTATGGCAAGCTGTACACCAGTAATTGCTAGTGATGTTGGTGGATTGCAATTTACCGTAGTTGACGAAAAAACAGGTTTACTAGCACCAGCTAAAGATGTTGATGCTTTTGCTATCGCGATCGAGCGTATTGTTAACAATCCCCAATGGCGAGATAGTTTAGGCGTAAATGCTAGGCAAAGAGTCGAACAGAAATTTAGCTGGGATGGAGTTGCTGCTCAATTAGATGAATTGTACGTTCAATTAATTGAAGAAGAAGCTGTAGCTTAAAAGTCTGTTAATTAGTTGAAATAATATTTAAGCGATCGTCCTCCGTTATTTCTTTGTACACGGGGGATTTTGTTGTTTATTGGTTATCGATCGAAGCCTTTTCTTGTCAAGTGATTTTTACAAGCATTTACAATTTAATGTCCGTGTTCAGTCTGCTATTTCAACGAAAAATAAGGCTTGTAGAGGCTTTTTCTGAAAATGGATACAAGAATCCTGCAAACTCATGAAGTTATTTTATTCAAACCCTTATGTTTTCGTCAAGAAGTGGGAAATTTTCGGTACGATTTTTGGTCATCGTAGGATTGTGAATTTTTGTTGAGCAAAATTTTTGATTTAAATATTAAAATTCAATCTGAACAAGTTAAAAGTTTAAATTATATGAAACGAAGTATCTCCTAAGATCAATGCGATCGCAATTAAAATTTAACTCGATACTTGTCTTGCGATCGCGATCGAGCTAATAAATGAAATATCTTTTAAGATCCTTCGGTATATTATTTACTTAGGAAAACGATCGATCAATGTGCCAGAAATATCACCAAGATTAGATGGTAGGATAGCAACTTTAATGGGTGCTAGATCATCAGAAAGGTCAGAATCATAATATAATCCCCCATATTCTTCACCAACTCCTCCACTAACATAGCTAAACTTAGCAATATCAAAACTTCCCACATAAATTTTATCTTCTAGGGAAAAGTCGGCAAAAATATCATTTTCTTCTCCAGTGGTCTTGTAAACCTCAAAAACATCAATTCCCTCACTACCGTAAAGAGTATCTGTACCTACGAAACCAGATAAAGTATCATTACCTTCACCTCCGACCAGCAAATCATCCCCGTAACTACCTTCAAGTGTGTCGTCACCAGCATCTCCAAAAAGAGTATCATTACTCGAAGTATGACCAGTCAAAGTATCTCTGCCAGCGCCTCCAGACATCTTTCCTTGACCAATTATTCGATCGTTTCCTTCACCACCAGCAAAGGTATTAACACCTTTGGTATCTGCTAAGTAATCATCACCGTCACCACCATCAAGAATGTCATCCCCATCACCGCCCTCAAGACGGTCATCATTGATATCTCCGTAAAGCTCGTCATTATCGGCACCACCATCAAGACTGTCCTCGCCAGCACCGCCTCCTAAAATATCATTTCCATCTTCGCCTAAAAGTTTATCGTTACCCCCTTCTCCAGCAATTAAATCGTTACCAGTAAAACCTTCAACGCTATCTTTACCTTCCCCTCCATAGACAGTATCGTTACCATCTTGGGGAAAAATTTCATCGTCATCAGGAGTACCGATTAACTCGTTGTCTGTAGCATCTCCTTGGATTGGTGTTTTATTGACTGCCATTGTTGATTTCCTTTGTCTCAAAAATTAAATTGACGAAAACAGCGAAAAATAGACATACAAATTGGGAAAAAGAACTGCTTATTCCTTTTCCCTGACTCATTCTTGACAATTTGATAAAGATAATCTTAAAACGCTCAATCTCGAAACTTATCTAGTTTAAGGATAAATTCATAATTTAAGCCAAAATACTGAATAAATAAGCATATAAACTTAGATAAATTAACCAAAACTAGAATGCTTGATAAATCTTTGATTTATATCATATCCTGTTAAATAGTTATGTTATCGATGAGAAAAAGCATCCGCGCAGGAGGCAGAGAGGCAGAAGGTTTTAAAGTCAGAAGTCGTAGGGGCTTTCTTGCCATTCGCAAGGCGCGGATTCGGGAGTCCCGTGTGGCGAATTTACTTCGCCACGAAAGGGACGTAAGGTTTCCTCCGAA
>CAZJTL010000311.1:0-3400 GCA_964548905.1 uncultured bacterium
GGGGTTAGGGATTAGGGATTAGGGATTAGGGATTAGGGATTAGGGATTAGGGATTAGGGGTGTAGGGTGTAGGGGAAGTAATGAGTAATGAGTAATGAGTAATGAGTAATGAGTAATAAGTAAAAAACTGCTCTACTTAAGACTTAAAACTTAAAAACATAAAAGCCTTCTGACTTCTGACTTCTGACTTCTGACTTCTGCCTCCTGCCTCCTGCCTTCTGCCTTCGTACTTACTCCCACTCACCAAAATTAATTGCTTGTAAAATTGGATGGTTGGTAGAGAGGGGATAGTGAAGTACGTTAAAGGTTCCGCTTTTGAGATTTACGGAAGATAGATTGTTAATACCTAAAATCTCGGCTAAAGAAGATTGAATTGTATGTCGATCGGCGATCGCTAAACCAGTAACTAAAGATGAGGAGTTACGAGATTGAGATTGGATTGTCTGATGCCACATTCTTAAGAAATCATGTCGTGAAGCTTGTAGATGAACTGGAAATGAATTTTGGTAATTGAGAATCGATTCAGCCATTGCTTGAGCATTAGCACTATCGCTGTTCAGACAAAAATCGATCGCCACGTTACCAAGCGATCGCGCTAAGAGTTCATTTTCTCGATCGAGAGCCTCAACAGGTACTAGTAGCAATTTCATTCCCAATTTTTCCTGTTTGAGTTTGGGTAAGACTTCGCCTAAATGAGCAGTCAGATTCATCGCTTCGAGTCTTGTCGTTCGCGGTTGTAGAGAATCAAATTCTAAAATACTGATACTGCAATTGGATTGCTGTAGAAAATGATAGCGATCGCACTTAATTCCAAGCGCTGTACCGATTAAAGCACGAATCGCGCCGCCATGACTGACTAGGACGATAGTTTCGCCAAGATGACGAGGTAAAATTTCTTGCCAAAAATGCTCGGCTTGTTCGTACAAATCTAAGATAGGAAATCTAACTCTTTCTGCCTTTTTAGCGAGAGTAATTGTCTGTTTTTGATTAAGAAGCTCAAGATTATCTACTTCTGTTACTTTCATCCGAAATTGAGTAGGAGTTTCTTTCCAGATTTGATAATCTTTTGCCCAATGTTCCCGCACGTACTTAAAAGGCAAACCCTGCCAATTGAGAAGATCGATCTCTTTGAGATCTGGGTGAATTTGCGCTTCTAGCTCGCGATCGGCAATGGCTGCAAATGCATTGAGAATTTCCTTGGCTGTTTCTTGAGTGCGTTGCAGGGGACTAGTGTAAACTTTACTAACATTAAGTTTACTAAGCGCAATCCCAGTTTGATAAGCTTGCAGACGACCTTTTTCTGTCAGTAGAGAATCATCACAACAACCTTGATATAGTTTTTGAGTGTTATAAGTAGTTTGACCGTGACGGACTAAAATTACTTTAGTTGCTTGATTGTTCATCGCTGATGGTTCATAGTTCATGGTTCATTGTTGATGGGGCATTGACAATTGATTAGTCTTCATTATCTAAGCCAGTCATCAGTTCGTCGAGAATAAAGATCGACAGCTTCATCAAACTGGAAATATTTTCAATGATTTCAATGGAAGCGTCACATTTATCGTTACAATAAGCTACTGCGTGCTTCTGGGATATCTTCAAAATTTTTAGATAGCTCACTCGCTAATTCTGGATAGCACTTTCACTAGCAACAGAAACAGCAGCACTTAACAAGATCTAATAACCATGGCAAAAGTTCTCGTATCTGACACAGTTGATCAAGTAGGAATAGATATTCTGTCCCAGGTTGCCCAAGTAGATATTAAAACGGGTCTTCCTAATGAAGAGTTGGTCAAAATTATTGCTGAATACGATGCTCTAATGATTCGTTCTGGCACTAAAGTAACCAAAGATATCATTGAAGCTGGGGAAAATCTCAAAATTATCGGACGTGCGGGAGTAGGGGTTGATAACGTTGACGTACCTGCTGCTACTCGCAAAGGTATTGTGGTTGTCAACTCTCCTGAAGGAAATACGATCGCCGCCGCCGAACATGCTTTGGCGATGATGCTATCGCTATCTCGTCATATTCCTGATGCCAACCAATCGGTAAAAAAGAGTGAATGGAAACGCAACCTTTTTATAGGTAGTGAAGTATACAAGAAAACGCTAGGTGTAATTGGTTTGGGCAAAATCGGTTCTCATGTAGCCACCGTAGCGCGATCGATGGGAATGAAATTATTAGCCTTCGATCCTTTTATTTCGGCAGAAAGAGCCGAACAACTAGGCTGTCGTCTAGTTGACCTAGATTTACTCTACAGAGAATCGGATTACATTACTCTCCATATTCCCAAAACTCCTGAGACAGCTAATTTAATTAACGCTGAAGCGATCGCCAAGATGAAGCCCACTGTTCGTATCGTTAACTGCGCTCGTGGTGGTACGATTGACGAACATGCTCTAGCAGAAGCACTTAAAGCAGGTAAAATTGCTGGCGCAGCTTTGGATGTATTTGATAGCGAACCTCTGGGAGAATCTCCCCTCAGAGATGCACCAAATATTATTCTCACCCCTCACTTGGGTGCTTCTACAGAAGAAGCTCAAGTCAACGTAGCGATCGATGTAGCTGAGCAAATTCGTGATGTCTTATTAGGATTACCAGCGCGATCGGCGGTTAATATTCCTGGGTTGAATCCTGATGTGATGGAAAAACTCAAACCCTATATGCAATTGGCAGAAACCCTAGGTAATGTAGTCGGACAATTGGCAGGAGGTTGGATCGAAGTCTTAAATATTCGACTGCAAGGGGAATTAGCTAACAATGAAAGTCAGCCACTAATTGTTGGTGTTCTCAAAGGGTTACTATCTCCAGCTTTAAGAGAAAGAGTTAATTACGTTAATGCGGCGATCGAAGCTAAAGAACGGGGCATTCGCGTCATCGAAACCAGAGATGCTTCTCTCAAAGATTATTCTGGCTCAATTTACCTAGAAGCAAAGGGTTCTAAAGGTACTCACTCGGTGACAGGCGCATTGCTAGGCAATGGAGAAATCCGCGTTACCGAACTCGATGAATTTCCCATCAACGTTCCTCCAAGCAGTTATATGTTATTTACCTTACACCGCGATATGCCTGGAATTATTGGTAAAATTGGTTCTCTGCTTGGCAGTTACAACGTCAATATTGCTAGTATGCAAGTCGGTCGCAAAATCGTCCGTGGAGAGGCGGTTATGGTACTAAGTCTTGACGACCCTCTACCAGAAGGAATTTTGGAAGAAGTTACCAAAATTTCAGGGATCAGAGATGCTTATACAGTCAAATTAGCTTCTTAAAGAGAGGGATTAGGGATTAGGGTGTGGGAGAAGTAATGAGTAATGAGTAATGAGTAAACAGCCGCTATGAAAGTTCCTGCTCCCTGCTCCCTGCTCCCTGCTCCCTGCTCCCTGCTCCCTGCTCCCTGCT
>CAZJTL010000312.1:0-3389 GCA_964548905.1 uncultured bacterium
CAGATGACTTCACACATGCCTTTAGTTAGTATTGGTATGCCTGTTTATAATGGCGAATCTTTTTTAGAACAGGCTATTGATGCAGTTTTAGCTCAAACTTTTACCGATTTTGAATTAATTATTTCTGATAATGGTTCGAGCGATCGCACTCAAGAAATTTGTTTAGCTTATGCTGCCAAGGATTCTCGCATTCGCTACTATCGCAATCAGACAAATATTGGCGCTGCTGGTAACTATAACCGCGTCTTTGAGTTAGCTTCTGGTCAATATTTTAAATGGGCTTCTCATGACGATTGGTTCGCTCCAGAATATTTAGAAAAATGTCTTGAAGTTCTAGAAAAAGAACCAGCAGTTATTCTTTGTTATACCAAAGCCTATTTAGTTGAAGGCGATAACAATAAGTTAACTATTTACACTAAAGACGATCTCAATATTCGTTCTAGTAAACCGCACCAACGCTTATATCAGCTCTTAGAAACTTATGGCTGGAATCATGCTCCTCAAGCCTTTGGAATGATGCGAACCGATATTTTAAGCAAGACTTTGTTAATTGGTAACTATCCCCATGCCGATCGAGTTTTACTGGCAGAATTAGCTCTCTTAGGTGAGTTTTGTGAAGTGCCAGATTATCTTTTTTATCGAAGAGTACACGCACAAATGTCCCAGAAAGCAAATCCTAATGATGAAGCTTTGGCGGTATGGTACGACACTAATAAAAAAGGCAAGTTAGTTATGTCTTTATTGCAGCGTTATTCTGAATATTTTCACATTGTTAATCGCGCTCACTTAAGCATAGTTGAAACCATACTTTGTTATATCCAACTTTGTAGACGCTTACTGTTATCCCCAGGATTAAAAATTAGATTAAAAGGGATCGCTAACGAAGCCTTGAAAATCTTTGGTTTTCTTTTGTCGGCATTCAATCAATCAAAAAAAATTGATTTAACGTAAGGCTAAAATGGACGAAAATTAAGCTCAAATAAACTAAACAATATGAAAATTGCCTTAGTCAATCAACCTTGGGATACGATTATTCCTCCCGTTCAAGCTGGCTCAATTCCTATTTGGAATTATGAAGTAGCTCGACGTTTGGTTAGATCGTCTCAGGTGATTATTTATTCCAGAAAAAATAGAGGTCAGCAGTCAATAGAAATTTCAGAAAATGTAGAATATCGAAGAGTTTTGATCGCTGGAAATCGCTGGTTTAATGCTTTAAGTAAAAGTATTTCTCAGCTAAATCGAAAATCTCTTTATTTTGCTTCTAGTTTATATGGTTTTAGCTACGCTTTAATGGTGGCTTTGGATTTAAGAAAACAAGGATGCGATCTCGTTCATATTCCTAACTTTTCTCAATTTGTTCCCATTATTCGCGCCTTTAATCCCAAGATCAAAATTGTTCTGCACATGCACTGTGAGTGGTTGAATCAACTTGACTACAATTTACTGACAAAAAGATTGGCAAAAGTCGATCTAATTATTGGTTGTAGTGATTATATTACTGAGAAAATTAAGCATCGCTTTCCTCAATTCGCCGCTCGCTGTCAAACAGTTTTTAATGGAGTAGATATTCAAGTATTCAACCCAACCGATCGCACTCATAAAACCGAACAAAAAATAATTTATGTTGGTCGTATTTCTCCAGAAAAAGGGCTACATATTCTCCTAGATGCTTTTGCTTTAGTTCGAGCCAAATATCCTTCAGTCAAACTAGAAATAATTGGACCACAAAAACCTACTCCCATAGAATTTTTAGCCTCTTTAAGTGACGATCCTAAAGTGATTAAGCTAGCTCAATTTATTCCCGAATATTACTTTTCTGACTTACAAAATAAATTACCTGGTAAAGATGCTGGTGTATCTTTTATTGGTGCAGTTAACCACTTAGAATTAGCCAATTGCTATCGAGAAGCAGACATCTTAATTAATCCTTCTCTTAGTGAAGCATTTGGCATGAGTTTAGTCGAAGCAATGGCGGTAGGAATTCCTGCGATCGCGACTAAGATAGGAGGAATGACAGAGGTAATCGAAGATAATCTGACTGGATTGTTGGTACAAGCAGATAATCCTGCTGCACTAGCAGAAGCAATCATGAAACTACTAGCAGACGAAGAGTTAAGAAAAGCGATGGGAATACTCGGTCGTCAAAGAGTTTTAGAATTTTTCTGCTGGCAAAAAGTGACAGATAATCTTTGCTGTAACTATACTAAATTGCTTGGCGATCGAGAGATAATTACTAGCGATCGGGTGATTCTTGCGAATTAAGGCAAGATTGTCGTTAATTTGGATGTTTGCCTCCTAAAAACAATAATTTTGCTTTTCTTCCATGCTAGTTACTTCTATTAATAAAAATAGTGAATTTAAACGATTAAAATCTAATTGGGAGCAAGTTTATCGAGCTGATGCTCACGCTAGCTTCTTTGTATCTTGGACGTGGCTGCAAGCTTGGTTTGAAGTTAAACCAGATTTTTGGCTAGTACTAGGTATCAAACCCGAAAATAGCGATCGATATGTAGCTTTCTTTCCATTAGGAGTTCGCAACACTGAAAAATTCGGATTTCCCGTGTTTGGCGATCTTTATATGGCTGGTAATTATTGGGCAGACTATACGGGATTACTTTGTTTGCCAGAATACGAAGAACAGGCGATCGCTACTTTTGCTAGCTATATCCAAAATCATTTATCTTGGGATCGTTTTCGGATGTATGACGTACAAGATCCCAGGCTAGAAAAATTTTTAGATTGCTTTGGTGCTAAAAAATATCAAGTTGAAAAAAATGCTGGTAAAGCTAGTCCTTATATCGAGTTACCTAGTGACTGGGATTGTTATTTAGAAAAACATTTAGGTAAATGGTTGCGCCGCGATTTACGACGTTCCTTTCGAGAAATTGAGAGTAGCGATCGACTTCACCTTACTTATTTAGAATCGGATAATTTAGACAGTCAAATTGAAGCAATATTAATTCTCAATCAGTTACGTTGGGGGCAGCGAGACGAGCGAGATCTCGATCGATATCGTTATCTGTTTCGCAGTTGTTTTACTAGCAATTACTTGTGGTCTAGTATTTTATGGGATAAAGATCGACCAATTGCAGGATTAATAGGTTTTATCGATCGCCAGAAAAAAGCTTTTTTCGCCTATCTCATCGGTCATGATAAAGCTTATGAAAAACTAAAGCCTGGAAAAACAATTTATGGATATAGCATTAAATACGCAATCGAAAATGGGTTAACGATTTACGATCTCGGTCGAGGAGATTATGACTACAAATACGCTTTCGGAGCTACCAAACGTTTTAATACTAATGCGATCGTTTGGCGTAAAAATTTACGCACTAAATTATTTCACTATTTCCAGCAAATTAAAAAAACTCGATTTACCAAATCTAGTA
>CAZJTL010000313.1:0-3327 GCA_964548905.1 uncultured bacterium
CTTTTTCTGTATTGCTTTGCAAGTTCTGAGTCTATTTTTTGTCCTGTACAGAGGGGATTAACAGGAACTCTTTGGGGATTATTCTTTAATAACTTAATGTAAGTGTTTCATTGTTAAAGATTTAACTCCATATAATGAGAAAAACAAAAAAAGCCCTGGTTACTCGATCGGGGCTATTTTTTTGGCTATTTAATTGTTAAATTTTGACATCAATTTATGAGAAGCTTAGTCAAAGAAACGAAAGATAGAGATACCGATGAGCCAATACGAACGCCTAATTCTCATGGCAGAGGATGAACTGACACAATATAGCACCGATGCTCGAAAAATGGAAAAACTCCGCCAAAAAATTGGTTTGTCAGTCTCAGCAAAAGAACAACAAAAAATTAAAAAGATGCTTGTAACAGAAATGCCTACCGATCCGCTTAATCAGGCGATCGAAAAACAGCGTCAGACAGTAGCATTGCCTTTTTGGGGGATTGCTGGTTTGGGATTGCTTTTGGGTATTTCTTTAATGCAACCGTTGGATTTTATTGCCACTATTGCTGGAGGTGCGATCGCTATCTACGTACAAAAATTGGGATGGAAACTACAAGCCAAGCGTTTAGTTTTACAAACTCTTGAAGACATCGAGCGACGAACTGGTCAACCAGAAAATAGGCAAAATTCTTAAAAAAGAGGATCAAAAGCAGAAGGCAGGAGGCAGAAATAGGTACAGAGGTGCAAAGGAGAAGATTTAATGGGAGAATTGCGATAAAGTTTTTTCTAACAACTTAACACTGGCGTAGATGGCATCGATGTGGGGAGTCGAAACTTGAGTTAGCTTACCTAATTCGGCGACAGCACCAACAATGGCATCAATTTCGGTAGGACGACCGGCTTCAATATCCTGTAACATTGAAGTTTTATGAGCGCCTACTTGTTCCGCACCGTTAATCCGCTTCTCTAGAGAAATAGCAAAATTGATATCTAACTTCTCGGCGATCGCCTGCGCTTCAAGCATCATTTGTCTTGCTAATTCACGAGTGGGAGGATATTGGCAGATGCTTTCTAAGGTGGCGCGAGTCAAAGCACTAATCGGATTAAAAGCTAAATTTCCCCACAGTTTAACCCAGATATCGATACGTATTTGCTTGACGATCGGGGATTTTAAACCAGCCTGCTTGAAAGTTTGAGATAGTAATTGAATGCGATCGCTCTTATAGCCGTCTAATTCTCCCAAACTAAAACGATTACCTTCGATATGGCGAATCACTCCAGGTTTGACTATTTCTGCTGCTGGATAAACAACACAACCGATCAGGCGATCGAGATCGATATAGTTTCTAATTACACCATCAGGATCGACTGATTTTATTGGTGTGCCTTCATATTCTCCACCATGCTTGTAAAAGTACCACCAAGGAATGCCATTTTGAGCGGGAATTACGATCGTGCGATCGTGGTAGAGAGTAGTTAGAGATGGGGCGATCGTAGCAACGGCGATCGCTTTAACTCCTAAAATTACTACATCCTGTGGTTCGACTTCCTCGATTTTGCTAGTTGCTAGTGTTGGCTGGACTACAGTACTCGTTCCGTCTGCTTCAATCAGTTCTAACCCTTTATTTTGAATGGCTTCGAGATGAGAACCACGAGCAATCAAGGTAACTTCGTTACCCGATTGAATCAGTTTGACTCCCAAATAACCACCGATCGCGCCTGCACCAACAATACAAATCTTCAATTTTTACTCTCCTATCCCCAGTAATTCTGCCATCTTTAATCTTTGCAATTTACCAGTTGCACCACGAGGCAAAGCATCGAGAATATGAATTTGTTTGGGAATTTTAAAATCTGCCAGCATTTCAGCACAATGAGCTTTTAGCTCTTTTTCGTTTACTTCTTTGTTAACAACTACGGCGGCATGAATATCTTCTCCCAAAGATTTATGGGGAACGGCAAAAGCAAGCGCTTCCCCAACAGCAGGATGGCGCAACAAGACATCATCAACTTCTAGGGGAGAAATTTTTTCACCACCTCGATTGATTAACTCTTTAAGCCTTCCCGTCAGACGAAGATAGCCATCTTCATCGATAAGACCTTGGTCGCCTGTCCGAAACCAACCATTGACAAAAGCTTTGGCGTTGGCTTCTGGATTATTTTCATAGCCATCAATTACATTTGCTCCCTTGACGACTACCTCGCCCAAACTTCCTTTGGGTAGAAGATTGCCATCATCATCCATAATATCTGCTTCAACACCAAAACCATAACCAACAGATCCCTTTTTGCGAACTTGAGGCGGTAGGGGATTAGTGGTCATTAAGTGAGCGGCTTCAGTCATGCTGTAGGATTCGATTACGGGAGCATTAAGGGTTGTTTCCATTTGCTCGATGACAACTGGAGGCAAAGGAGCGCTACTAGAGCGAATGAAGCGAAATTGATGGGTTTTCACAATATCCTGATTGCGACTCGCTCTTGCTAAGATAGCCTGATGCATAGTAGGAGCGGCAGAATACCAAGTTGGATGAAAATTTTGCACCAATTTCCAGAATTCTAAAGCATTAAAACCATTGGGTATGACTAGCGTTCCTCCAGATGCCAGGGTAGCCAACATGCATCCTACCAATCCATGAATATGAAACAGAGGCATCAAACAGAGGGTGGTGTCTGCTGCTTTCAGAGAATAAGCATTGATGATGTTATTAACCGAAGCAATTAAGTTGCGGTGGCGAATGGGAACTCGTTTGGGACGACTGGTAGTACCACTCGTATGCAAGATCATTGCCACATCATCAGCTTCAGGCAAGTTAGCATCAAAAGAAGGTATTTGTTTTTTAGCTTCCCTAGTCAGTGCAAAGGTTAAAGTTCCGTCAGCATTAATTTTTGCCTCAATTAGCAACATTTGGGCATCTGCTGCCACGATTGCCGCTTCTGGCGTTCCAGCCAGGGTAATTAGCGCTTTAGCTTGAGTATCTTCGTAGTAGAAAGCAAACTCTTCTTGCTTGTATTTGGGATTGAGGGGTGCAGCAGTACCACAAAGAGCCGCCGCCATGAAGGTAAGTACCATAGCAGGAGAATTTACCATCGCGATCGCAATGCGATCGCCCCCTCCCAAACCAAAACTATGCAATTGAGACACTAATTCCAGAACATTAGTGCGTAATTGCTTGTAGGTTAAACTAGGCTGTTCTGGTGCAACTAAAGCTGGATAATTTTCTTCTCCCGCGATCGCGTTAAGTATATTCATTGTTGATTGTTCATTGTTGATAGTTCATGGTTCATGGTTCATGGTTCATTGCGAAAAAGGCAATAGGGAATAGGCAATAGGCAATAGTTTTTATTTCT
>CAZJTL010000314.1:0-3295 GCA_964548905.1 uncultured bacterium
GCGATCGCCATTGAACCAGAAGTATTGCTGATGGACGAACCTTGTTCTGCCCTCGACCCCATTTCTACCCTCAAAATTGAAGAATTGATCCAAGAACTCAAGCAAAACTATAGCATTGTGATTGTCACCCACAATATGCAGCAGGCTAGCCGTGCTTCGGACATGGCTGCCTTTTTTAATGTAGTTACCTCAGAGGAGGGGAAACGCTCTGGTTATTTGGTCGAATACACTGAGACAGTAGACTTGTTCCAAAATCCCCAGGAAAAATCGACCCAAGAATACGTCAGTGGTCGTTTTGGCTAATTCCCGATACCAGATTCATAATTCATGCAAGAGATGATTGAAGCTAATACCAATTCTCAAAAAAGGAAATAGCGTAACTCCCCAGCTAGGATGGTCAGGATGATTCCAATCAGGGAAGAGTTATGATAATGTTCAAGCATGAGTCCAGAAGAGAAAGATAGAAAAATCGAGAGGTTGGAGGAAGAAAATAAAGCACTACGTGAACGGATAGCAGAGCTAGAAAGGCGTTTGGGACTAGATAGTCAAACAAGTTCAAAGCCACCTTCGAGCGATGGACTCAAAAAAAAGGGTGAAATAAGGACAAAAAGTTTACGGGAAAAAGGAAAGCGTGCATCGGGGGGACAATTTGGTCATCCAGGGCAGACGTTAGAACAGGTTTTACAGCCAGATAAGATCGTAGAACATCCAACACCATGCTCATGTTCGTCATGTGGATGTGATATCTCTGTTGTCGTTGCAGAAAAAATCATCAAGCGACAAGTATTTGATATACCTGAGCCACGAATAATCGTTACAGAACACAGAGTCCAAGTCAAAGAATGTCCCGGATGTAAAGCTCATATACAAGGGAGTTTTCCCGAATCTGTCAAAGCACCAGTGCAGTATGGAACCAGAATTAGAGCAGTTGCAACTTATCTACATCATCAACATTTTATTCCTGAAGACAGATTGAGCGAGGTTCTATTCGATTTATTTGGTTGTCGAATCACACCAGGGACAATTGCAAATACAACTTTGGCTCTTGCCCAAATCATAGAACCAGTGATCATTGAGATTGCATCAGAAGTCAAAACTTCCCCAGTTAAACATCTCGACGAGACTGGATTCAGAATTGGTGGTAAAACCAACTGGTTACATGTGGTTTCAACCGAAACTTTGACCTGGTACCGAGTTGCGCCTCAACGCAAAGACCTTGAAAGATTAGCTGATATCAAAGGTGTCGTAGTCCACGACCACTGGAATCCATATTATCAACTCCTCCATGTCAACCATGCCTTATGTAACGCCCATCACCTCCGGGAACTCAAAGCTTTAGAAGAAATTGAACAAGAATCTTGGGCTAAGGCGATGAAAAAGGTTTTGCTTTTGGCTTGCAATTATAAACATCGTTATCCCAAAGGTATTCCCAACAATATTGTTGCTCGTCTCAATCAACTGTATGAGCAAATTCTCAAACGTGGGCTTGATTTTCACTCCTGTTTCCCACCCTTAACCCGTCAAGGTAATCGCGGACGGGTGAAACGACGAGTTGGTCATAACTTGTTGTTACGTCTTCAAAATTATGATGGTGATGTTTTACGCTTTCTCACCGAACCTGATGTTCCGTTTACCAATAATCAAGCCGAACGTGACTTGCGGATGATGAAATGTAAGCAGAAAATTTCCGGTGGCTTTCGCTCGTTCGATTTTGCGGTTTCATTCGCCAATATCCGTTCTTTTCTTTCAACTGCCTCTAAGCATGGTCTTAATCTCCTGGAAGTGATAAGTAACGCACTACTTGGTAATGTCTCTGTTTTCATTTCCTCAAATACTACTACCTAGGCAGTTACTAATTTTTTATTATTTCAGAGCAAAACCCAAGAAATACCCCTAATCCCTAACCCCTAACCCCTAACCCCTACTTTTAAGGCTCTCTGCCAATTTATCAGCTATCCCTTCAATCCAATTTTCATCTTGTTTGGTATAGCTGCGAGGTGCATTTGCACCAAGAATTAACACACCCTTGTCACCGATCGGCTGACAAATAACACCCTGGGTGTTTTCTGGTAAATAGTCAAATTCGATTTTGCCTGGATATAAATTCAGGTTAACTAAGTAGATTGGTTTTTTTTGCTCTAAAACTCGATTAACGATCGCCCCTGGTTTAACTTCACTGCTAGTGCCTAAAATACCCCGTCTCAGCAACACCTTGCCTTGATAGTAAACTACGAGCGATCGGGTGACTGTGTTGGTTAACAGTAAATGAGAAGCCCAAGCTAACTCGGTTTTAACTTCTTCCGACAAATCCGATGCTAGTTCTAAACCTTCCTTACCAATTAGAGTTACAGCTTCAGGCGATCGCGGCTGTATCTGCTGCCAAATTAAGCCAATTAAAATCAACACGGCACTTTCGATTACTCCCAGCGCATCAGAACGAGCTTGTGAGTCAAATAATTGAGCAGTAGTCAAACGGTTAATTAGCAGCAGCAATCCACCCAAGCTACCTACAACAATAGGTAAAAGCCGCAGTACTCTATTTGGATCGGATTTGCTCATTGCTCATTGCTCATTGCTCATTGTTAAATATATTGCCATGAACCATGAACCATGAACCATGAACTATTCTATTCAATCTTCTCCTGGTTCTAGTATTCTTTGAAACAGATAACCAGTACCTCTAGCTGTCAAAATTAATTCAGGATTGCTAGGGTCGTCTTCCAACTTCGCTCTAAGTCTAGAAATATGAACGTCAACCACACGAGTATCTACATGACGTTCGGGCGTATAGCCCCAAACTTCTTGAAGAATTTCTGATCGCGAGAAAGGCTCTCCCGAGCGGCTCACTAGTAACTCTAACAAACTAAATTCCATGCCAGTTAAGCGAATTCGCTCATCTCCCTTATAAACCTGTCGCTTATTGGTGTCGATTTTGATCGAGCTAACATGAATCACTCCAGAACTAGGAATACCAGGAGCGCCATTCTTTTCCACTCGTCGCAAAACAGAGCGAATTCTGGCTTCTAATTCTTTGGGAGAGAAAGGTTTAACTACATAATCATCTGCACCTAATTCCAAGCCCGTGATGCGATCGGCAACGTCTCCCAAGGCTGTTAGCATGATAATGGGAATATCAGATTCTTTGCGTAGTTCCTGACAAACGCCGTAGCCATCTAATTTGGGCATCATCACGTCCAAAACGACTAAATCGGGTTCGGCATTACGAAAAGTTTCTAAAGCTTCTTCCCCGTCAGCAGCCGTCACTACATCGTAACCAATCATCGATAGCCGAGTT
>CAZJTL010000315.1:0-3289 GCA_964548905.1 uncultured bacterium
GCTAAGTATCTCTAACCTCAATGTATATTATGGCGAAAGCCACATTCTTCGTAATGTAGATATAAATGTACCGAAAGAACAAATGATTTGTTTGATCGGGCGTAATGGAGTTGGTAAAACTACCTTACTCAAATCAATTATGGGCTTGCTCAAGCCTCGTAGCGGTAATATTGTCCTAGACGGACGAGATATAACTACCATAGTTCCTAATAAACGAGCGAGAATGGGAATTGGTTATGTTCCCCAAGGAAGAGAAATTATTCCTCGTATTACGGTTAAAGATAATTTATTGCTTGGTTTAGAAGCACTTCCTGGCGGAAGAAAAGGCAAAAATGAAATTCCTGAAGAAATTTTTCAGCTATTTCCCGTTCTCAAAACTATGTTGTCGCGGATGGGAGGAGATTTAAGTGGTGGACAACAGCAGCAGCTAGCGATCGCTCGTGCTTTGATGGGTAAACCGCGCTTGCTGGTTTTAGACGAACCCACTGAGGGTATTCAACCCTCGATCGTGCTAGAAATAGAAGCAGCAATTAGACGCATTATTGAGGCTACAGGTATTTCTGTCTTGTTAGTCGAGCAACATTTGCATTTCGTGCGCCAAGCAGATAAATATTACGCCATGCAGAAGGGTGGTATTGTCGCTTCTGGTTCTACTAGCGATTTGAGTCAAGAAGTAATTCAGAGGTTTTTAGCAGTTTAAGGAAACAGAATTGAATGACAATGACAACAGAAGGAGATTTTTATTTTGGTAGCTATCGACAGAAAATCTTTAAACTCGATCGCTTTTTACGCAAATTAAGCGAATTCTCGGTCAAACTCCAGGTTAGAGATTTAATTTCTGCCCTCGCTCAAGTACTGAAACGTTTAGAAACGGGAACTTTCTCGATCGCGGTTGTTGGCAAAGCGCAAGCAGGTAAAACTACCTTGGTAAATGCTTTAATAGGAGCGAAAGTTTTGCCAGTTAGTTCTGCTGCAACTTCTATTCTCAAGCGGATTAATTATGGTTTTCAGCCGATCGCTACCATTGTCAGGCAAAATCGTCAGCAACAAGAAATAGAGATCGAGCAATTAGAGAATTATTTTAATGACGATCGAGCGGACAATCTGGTCAGCAAAATTACTGAAATTTCCATTCAATATCCTGCTCGTTACTGTCAAAATGATGTAGAAATTATCGATCTACCAGGACTAGATAGTAATAATAGCCTTCTAGAAGCGACAGCAGCAGCAGCAGCATTAGCTAATAGCGATTTGGCTATTTTTGTTCTCTCAACAACATCGCTACTATCCAAGGTGGAACTTGATTTTCTCAAGCAACAATTGCTAACTCAAGATTTAGGCAGAATTCTGTTTGTGGTTAGCGGTAGCGATCGCCTGCAAGATGGAGAAGAAGCTAACCAAATTGTCAAAATAGTCAAAGAAAAATTACAACAGCAATTAATTACCGATTTAAAAACTAAATTTAAGCCCGATTCACCTGAATATATCACTTGTTTGTCGAAAATTGGACAACTAAAAGTTTTCTGTATTTCTGGGATAGATGCTTTACAGGCAAAACTCGATCGCAATGATGATTTATTACAGAAAAGTCGCGCGATCGGACTGGAAAAAAATTTAGAAAGATTATTGAATCAAGAAAAGGGATTAATTTTTCTACAAATTGCCACTAATCGAGCGCTGTTAGCTGCTAAAGCAATTTTACAAGAGTTAGAACTACAAAAATCCCTTTTTCAAGCACAAGAAGAACAATTAAGAGAGATTTACGAACAGCCATTACAAAAACTCAAATTATCGCAACAAAACAGACGCGAAAAAGTCGATAAGCTCATGCATCTCAAAGAACTAGATCGACTTCAAAAAGATATTCTCGATCTTCGTGCTAAGTGGGAGAGAGAAAAAACATTAGTTGAAATTGAGAGCAATCGAATCGAAGAAATGCGCCAAGAAACAGCAGAAATTGCTCAAGAATCTCAACTAGAAGCCGCACAAATTCTTCAGGTGATCGGCGTTACCTGTCATCAATGCGGCAAAATGCTTGCGCCACGGGCAAATTTTTGTATAGCTTGCGGTAGCAGCTTAAATATTGATCCAAGTGGCGATCGCGCCTGGTAAGGGAAGGATAATTACCAGCAGAATGACTAAAGAAAATAAGCCCAAACAATCGCGCCAACTGTTTAATTCGGTTACATCATTTAATGCTGGTCGATCGATGATTGGCATTAACCAAAGAATAACTGCCCAGATCCAAAAAGTAGGATAAATTAATACAAATACTAGTGCTAATAAACGAGTTACTTGACTAATAATTAATGCTGTTTGTTGTCCAAAGACAGCGTGAACGATATTACCACCATCTAATTGACCGACGGGAATAAGATTGAGCGCAGTTACTAACAACCCTAAATAACCTGCGATCGCCAGAGGATGAAGGTTAATTCCTATCCCTGGAGAAAATTGACTACCTAAAGATATTTTGCAGAGTAAGGCAAATAAAAAGGAAAATCGAGGATCGATCTGGTCAAAACTAAAATCGATCGAATTAGACTTATCAGATAAAGAAACTACCTCAGACATAGATAGTCCCCAAATTAATAAAGGAATGGTTACAATTAAGCCGCTTAGAGGGCCAGAAACAGCAATATCAAATAGTGCTTGGCGATGGGGAATTGGCGATCGCCTTTGAATAAATGCGCCAAAAGTTCCTAAGAAAAAAGGTACTGGAATAAAATAAGGCAGCGTGGAACGAATTTTGTAGGCAATACCAGCCAGATAATGAGCTAATTCGTGAATACCTAAAATAGCAACTAAACCCAAACCATAGGGAAGTCCATGCAAGAGTAAACCAGGATTAGATTCTAGTTGATTAGAAAGAATATCGTCGAAGCGAACACCAACAAGAGTTGTAGTCAACAGAGTCATCATTAGTAGTGTCAATGCCAACCCAGGACGAAACAATTGTTCTTCCAGTTGTTCTGGAGATTGCGCCCAAGGATTGGGAACCAAAGCAAAAAAAGGCTCACCCCGAAAACTTTCCTGAAAAATTAGAAAAAAGCGATTGTCAAAAGCCTTTTTCACATTCTCCTCGATAGTTTGATAGGCTAGTTTGTCATTAGTTCTCAAACGACCGCGACAAATAATAGCTTGAGGGCGATAATCAACATGTTGGAGATAATAAATATTCCAAGGAAAACAATTACGAAGAGTAACTTCTTCATCAGCAGTGATGGGGCGAACCTGAGCAATTTCTTCTGTTAGATTTGTTAGTGCAGGTACTGTTTGTGACTGAGAG
>CAZJTL010000316.1:0-3277 GCA_964548905.1 uncultured bacterium
GCGATTTGGGCTAAATTATGGCGATCGTTAGCTACTTTTGCAAGAGGTCTATTTTTTAAGCTCATCTATGTTCTTTTAGTAGGTTTGGGACTAGTAGCTATGTTAATTACTGGCATCAACATGACAGGTATTTTTAAGAAAAGCCGTCAGCAACCAAAAGAACTGTAGGGCTTAACCTCAATATTTTTTAAAAAAAAATTATCTTTTTCTAAGCTATTAACAAAAATTCATTGCTAATTGCCCATTTCCATAAACAATCAGCAATGAACTAGCAATTATGAGCTATTTATTGAGACAAAACGACCCGATTTTTCGATTTTTGCGTATTTTCTTGCACAATTTTGCGAAATTCTTCTCCTTCAATAGTTTCTTGGTCAATTAAAATATCTACCAAACGATCGACTAGTTGACGATTATCACTGATAATTTTTTGCGCTTGTTCATAGCATTTAAGCACGATCCCCCTTACTCGATCGTCAATGAGAGAGGCAATTTGTTCGGAATATTCTGAATTTTTCGACCAGTCGTTTCTCAAGAAAACAGGTTCGCTGTCGCCTTCAAGAGCTAGGGGTCCCAAGTCGGACATACCAAACTTTGTCACCATTTGCCGCGCTCTGGCTGTTATTTTTTCAATGTCATTGCTAGCGCCGCTCGTCACCTCTGCATCACCAAAAATAACTGCTTCTGCTGCTCTTCCACCTAAAGTAGAAGTAATACTAGCTAAAAGCTGCGATCGCGTTACTAACCCCTGTTCTTCGTCGGGAGTAAACCAAGTTAATCCTGCTGCTTGTCCTCTGGGAATTAAGGTTACTTTTTCAAGTGGATCGTGATCGGGGAGCAAAGTTGCTACCAAAGCATGACCAATTTCGTGGTAAGCAATCAAGCGCTTGGATTTACTATCAACGAGAGGCGTACCTTCCATTCCCGCTACTACGCGATCGACTGCATCGTTAATTTCTAGCATGGTGACAGCTTCTTTACGTCTTCTGGCAGTTAAAATTGCCGCTTCGTTGAGAAGATTCGCCAAATCAGCACCACTAAAACCAGGAGTACGACGAGCGATCGCTTCTAAAGAAACTTCAGGTGCAATCTTTTTGCTACGACCGTGAACTTCGAGAATTCCCAATCTTCCTTTATAATCTGGGTAATCTACCATAACCTGGCGATCGAATCGACCTGGACGCAATAGAGCAGAATCGAGAACATCGGGACGGTTGGTAGCAGCAATTACGATAATCCCTGTATTGCCTTCAAAACCATCCATTTCGGTTAGTAGTTGGTTGAGAGTTTGTTCTCTCTCGTCGTTACCACCACCAATACCAGCACCGCGCTGACGACCGACTGCATCAATTTCATCGATGAAAATCAAACAGGGGGCGTTTTCTTTGGCTTTTTTAAATAAATCTCTGACGCGGGAAGCACCAACACCAACAAACATTTCCACGAATTCAGAGCCAGAAATGCTAAAGAAAGGTACTCCAGCTTCACCCGCGATCGCTTTAGCTAGTAAAGTTTTTCCCGTACCTGGAGGCCCAATTAAGAGCATTCCTTTGGGAATTTTGGCACCGATCACGGTAAATTTTTCTGGAAGTTTGAGAAAAGTAACAATTTCTTGCAATTCTTCTTTTGCTTCGTCAATTCCTGCCACATCATTAAACATTACGCCTGTTTTCGCTTCCATTTGAAATCTGGCTCGCGATTTACCAAAGCTCAAAGCTTGACCAGAAACGTTAGCAGAACGACGCAAAATCATTAATAAGCCTGTTAATAATAAGACTACCAATAATAAATTAACTGCTAATCCTACCGCAGTAGAGCGATCGGGAGAGGAACGAATATCAAATTCAATATTGCGATCGCGCAACAGCTCAATTAATTCTGGATTTTGATCGAATAATCTAGTTTGTTTGGGCGGTTCATTTTTGTCTTGTCCTACCAACTTAACTCTGGCTGTATTGGTAGTGCGATCGATTTCTACGTCTTCGACCTGATTTTGTTTAATTTTCTCTAGCAACTGGCTATAGCTGAGATTGCGATCATCTGGTTTTGCATTAGCTGAAGCTGGAGCTACTAAGATGATACTTTGCAAGACCGTGCAAACAGTAGCAACATAGAAAAGAAATTTAGTTACATTCCTTTGCTTGCTACGAGACGAACTCGGCTTAGTTACCTGAGCTTGAGCTTTTATAGATTTGCACGGTTTTGCTTCGATCTGAAAAGTGTTGTTCATATGCGATGCTATTGAGTTGCCAGCCTAATTACAGTATCTTTTTCGGTTCTGTGAGACGAGAAAGCTCCGTCTTAGCAAAAACATTTCCAACTGCGGCTTTTTATCTAGGTAATGGAAAAGATTCAACCAACCTATGTCTATTTTGACACGTCTATCGAGATCTCTTCTACATTAAAATTGTTAATGACCGATCGTTCATGGTTCATGGTTAAAAAAGGGAGCAGGGAACTCTTAACAGGGAAAAGAGGGCAGGAGGCAATAGGCAATATACTCGAAGCAATAGAAAAATGTACTCTATGATTATGAGAAATGCTATAAATTTCTATTAGTAAAAAACTTGACTTCATTTCATAAAGTCAAGCAGCTTAATCAAAAAAAGTGATAGGAAATTCACATTTCTAGAATTCCTAAAATAGAAATTCTATGTATTTATATTTGTTTTAGGCTTAGGTAAACCTTCTAGGTTTGAATCATCAAAAGCTAAAGAATCGAGTATCTGTTTTGCAGGAATCATTGGAGGTGTATTTTTATCTTCGGTGAATGGTGACTCTAAAGATATATCTTCAGGAAGAGAATCCTTGAAAAAAGGAGGAATTGGTTGGTGAGGATTAGGCAAGAAATCGTCTACATTAGGTTGCTTATCTCCTATCATATCTTTAAGTCGATCGCCTAATATTTCTGAGGAAGTTTGATTTAATTTATCGCTCAGAAGATGCTGTACTGGAAATAAATCTGATGCTTCAGGTTTGTGGAAATTTTCAAGAGATTGAAAATCAAATTGAGGAGGAGAAAATAAACCACCACCATCTATTTTAGAAGAAAAATCTAGATTATTAGCGTCACCAGGAAAAGGTAATTGATGCTCATTTTGACCTAGGTATGAATTTAAAATGGGATTATGCTCTAACATAATTCAACCTCAACTTACACTTTGATTTAGGATTATTTACCCCAAAATCGTAAAAGCTAATACCAGTTCTCAAAAGTCACTAAAGACTTAGTTTAGATGTAAAATAACAAAAAAAAGCTAATGTCTGGAGTACCAAA
>CAZJTL010000317.1:0-3267 GCA_964548905.1 uncultured bacterium
AAGATGTTTGAACAACTCTCCCTGGGGCAAAATCCTGACATTCTTTTTATTACCTGTTGCGACTCTCGCATCGATCCCAACTTAATGACGCAAACTCAGCCAGGAGAATTGTTTATTATCCGTAACTTTGGCAATATTATTCCCCCTCATGGTGTTGTTTATAGCGGTGAAGGTGCAACTCTTGAGTATGCGATTTTGTCACTGGAGATTAAACATATCGTTGTCTGTGGTCATACTCACTGCGGTAGTATGAAAGCACTGCTGAGATTGCAGGAAGTGAGCGAAGAAATGCCCATAGTCTACAATTGGCTAAAAGTTCATGGTGAACCCACTCGTCGGCTAATCAAAGAAAATTATAGTAATTACGAGGGGGAAGAACTATTAAGGATCGCGATCGAAGAAAACGTTCTGACTCAAATTGAAAATTTAGAAACTTATCCTGTCATTCGATCGCGAATGCACACGGGAACTTTATCCCTTCATGCTTGGGTTTACGAGATTGAAACTGGCAAAATTTTTGCCTACGATGCTAGTAAAGGCGAATACGTGCTTCTCGATACCGATCCTTTTCCCGTTCCCAATCCTTTGGCGTTGATGCAGCATAAATAAGGGATTTAGCTATCATGAATAATGAACCGAATTATCCGATTAAGACGAGATCGAGACAAAATTATTGGCAGTTTAGTTATCAATGGTTGGTTAAAACTCCAGAAAGAGCTTTAGAAAAAGCTTACAATGCTGCTGTCAAAATTAAACTGATTGAAGATGAATATTTTCAAGGACAAAGAATATCTGAATCTAGTCCTCTTTATAGTCGATCGGTTACAGATTGCTTTCTAACTGACCTCAATAAATATTTAAATCTGATTAAAATTAATTTGGCAGAATTTAAAGTAAGTCGCTTCTTGTTGAATAAAAACAAGATTGCTCCTGTAGAGCAACTAGTGTTTATCGATGACATAGTTAATAAATATTCTGCCCAACAAGACGAATTTTTATTGAATTTACAATTATCTCAATCTACTCCTAAAACTGTCGGCAGCTTCACTAAAAGTATCAACTCACCAACAAAAAACTTAAATCTTATGAATATCGATCCCGTAGATCGAAAAACTGGCGCATTACCGCGATCGATTGGTAGAACAATTCAAAAAATTAGAGGAGATTTAGATAATAATACTGAAGAACAAATAATTCAAAATTTTCGGCGATCGCGTCAAACAACTCAACTAGCAATTAGAACATTTTTATTTTTAATTCTCATTCCTTTATTAGTTCAACAATTATCCAAGGAATTTGTTTTTCTACCCTTAGTCCAACAAAACCGAGCGAGCGAGCAAGCTTCTATTTTTATCAATTCAGCAATGCAGGAAGAAGCTTTTAAAGAGCTACAAATATTTGAAGAAAGGCTAGCTTTTGATGTTTTAGTTGGCAAAGCGCCTGCAATTTCTTCAGCAGAAAAGGAAGCAAAACTCAAAGAAAAAGCTCAAGAACTGGCTGCCGAATTTAAACATAAAAGTAATATTGCTCTTAGTAATGTTTTTGCCGATCTTTTTAGCTTAGTTACCTTTGCTGTAGTTGCTTTCGCTAATAAGACAGGAATCGCTGCTATTAAAAGTTTATTGGATTCTATTGTTTACGATCTCAGTGATAGTGCTAAAGCTTTTATTATTATTTTGTCTACCGATATTTTTGTTGGCTTTCACTCTCCCCATGGTTGGGAAGTCTTGCTAGAAGGTGTCGCTAATCATTTAGGCTTAGCTGCTAATCGCAACGCTATTTTTCTGTTTATTGCTACTTTTCCAGTGGTTTTAGATACGCTATTTAAGTATTGGGTTTTCCGCTATCTCAATCGCGTTTCTCCTTCTTCTGTAGCTACTCTCAAGGAAATGAATGAATAGTTACAGGGAACAGGGGCTAGGGGTTAGGGAAATCAAAATGCAGAAGACTAAAAATCCCCTACCAAATGGCAGGGGATTTTATTTTCTATCTCTAGGTAACTTCAGATTTAACCGAACTTACCAGCAGTAGAGGCAATTAAGAAGGCTGCATAGGTGAGGATATAGCCAATTGTAAAGTGAGCTAAACCAACTACACGAGCTTGAACGATAGAGAGAGCAACAGGCTTGTCTTTCCAGCGAACTAAGTTGGCTAGAGGAGTACGCTCGTGAGCCCAAACGATCGTTTCGATCAACTCTTGCCAGTAACCGCGCCAAGAAATGAGGAACATGAAACCAGTAGCCCAAACTAAGTGTCCGAAAAGGAACATCCAAGCCCAGACAGAAAGGTTATTAGTTCCGTAAGGATTGTAACCGTTGATTAACTGAGCGGAGTTAGCCCAGAGATAATCGCGGAACCAACCCATTAGATAGGTAGAGTTTTCGTTGAACTGAGCAACGTTACCTTGCCATACGCAAAGGTGTTTCCAGTGCCAGTAGAAGGTTAACCAACCCAAGGTGTTCAACATCCAGAAAGTAGCAAGGTAAACTGCATCCCAAGCAGAGATGTCACAAGTACCGCCACGACCGGGGCCGTCGCAAGGGAAGGCAAAACCGAAATCTTTTTTGTCTGGCATTAGTTTGGAGCCACGAGCATCCAAAGCACCTTTAACCAGAATCAAGGTGGTGGTGTGTAAGCCGAGAGCGATCGCGTGGTGTACCAAGAAATCGCCAGGACCAATGGTTAAGAACAGAGAGTTAGTACCACTGTTAATTGCATCTAACCAGCCACCTAACCAAACGTTACCGTGGTTGGGGAATGCTGTGTAAGCAATGCTATCTGGATTGGATAGCAGGGTGTCAAAGCCATAAAGTAGCTTTCCATGAGCTGCTTGAATCCATTGAGCAAATACAGGTTCGATCAAGATTTGCTTTTCAGGAGTACCGAAGGAAACAACTACGTCGTTGTGTACGTACAGACCCAAGGTGTGGAAACCAAGGAATAGAGATACCCAACTCAAGTGAGAAATAATAGCTTCTTTGTGATCTAATACTCTTGCTAAGACGTTATTCTTGTTGGCTTCAGGATCGTAATCCCGCACCAAGAAGATCGCACCGTGAGCAAATGCACCAATCATCAAGAATCCAGCAATATACTGGTGATGAGTATAGAGAGCCGCCTGAGTGGTGTAGTCCTTCGCAATAAAAGCGTAGGAAGGCATCGAGTACATGTGCTGAGCTACTAGAGAGGTAACAACACCGAGGCAAGCCAAATGCCATCCTAATTGGAAGTGCAGAGAATTGTTGTAGGTGTCATACATTCCCTTGT
>CAZJTL010000318.1:0-3132 GCA_964548905.1 uncultured bacterium
TATAGGATATATTTTATTATTAATTTGTGTAATTATTTTTGTGCGATCGCTTATTTTTGACTTCTGACTGCTACTATAGCAATCCTAAATGATTCATAAAAAATATCTATTGCCTCTTGCAAGAGTGCCTCTTGCCTACCATAACCGATTAATTTACAACTCAAATAGGATCGCTATATAAGTACTACTATTGCCTCTTGCCTCTTGCCTCTTGCCTTTTTCAATCGAAATGTATCCCATTAAACACCGAAATTACTATAAATTATTTCTCGATCGCCCCTAAAATTGACTAAATTGCTCTAACATTTTGAGAGGCTAATCTCAACTACAAATTATTTATGATAGATTCCAAAGGTCGTTTGTTTGGCAAAATAAGCATTCTCGATCTAGGCGCTGCTTGCGTTATTTTTCTAGTCGTTTTTGGCATTTTTTTCTATCCTGGTGCTGGCGGTTCGATCGCTCAAATGAGTAGTACTAAACCCATCCAAGTAGACATTCTTGTCAAAGGATTAAATGTCAGTAATTTTAAAGCTTTATTAGCAGAATTTGAGGAACAAAAAAAAGCTAGAATCGTCATCCGCAATCAACCTGCTGGAGACGTAGATATAGTTGCTTCCAAGCCACTACCAAGAACTACTGTCGTACCCCAACCAGATGGTAGCGTTAAAGCATTACCAGATCCCCGTCCAGAAGTTTCTATGGTGCAAGATATGATTATTACTCTGGGTGGAAAAGCTGTAGTGACAGACACTGGAGTAATTTTAAATAACACTAAAAAAGTCAAAATTGGCACACCAATCCAATTAGAAGGAACTAATTTTGACTTCAACGCCAGCGTGATTGACGTGCGAGTGAGTAGTTAAGGAGAAGGCAGGAGGCAGGAGGCAGGAGGCAGAAGGTATATAGGCTCTAGGTTTTTCTCCTTGTCCCCCTTCTCCTCCTTGTCCCCCTTGTCTTTTTAACGCTTCCCTACACCCTACACCCCACACCCTTACACCCCTAACCCCTAACCCCTAATCCCTAACCCCTTGCTTCCTGTAAAGCATCGTTAACAACTAAGCTCCACTGGTTCTTTGTTATGAGATGCTAAAGACAGTAAACGGAAGTCAAGAGAGTTGAACAAAATGCAACAATCACAAAAACCGACAGTCATAATCACAGGTGCATCCTCCGGAGTTGGTTTGCAAGCTACTAGAGCGCTAATCGAAAAAGGTTGGCATGTAGTAATGGCTTGTCGAGATTTGATCAAAGCAGGAAAAGCTGCTCAAGCTTTAGCTTTCCCAGAAGGTAGCTACACAATTATGCATGTTGACTTAGGCTCTTTGGGTAGTGTCCGTCAGTTTGTTCAAGAATTTCGAGCTAGCGGCAAATCTCTAGAGGCTCTAGTCTGTAATGCTGCTATCTATATGCCTCTAATCAAAGAACCATTGTGGAGTCCTGAAGGTTACGAATTAACTGTCACTACCAATCATCTGGGGCATTTCCTGATGTGTAATATGCTGTTAGAGGATATGAAACGTTCCTCTTATCCAGATAAAAGAATGGTTATTTTAGGAACTGTTACTCACAATCCTGACGAAATAGGTGGTAAAATCCCACCTCGTCCTGATGTAGGTAATTTTGAAGGTTTTGCTGCCGGATTTAAAAAGCCAATCTGCATGATTGACGGCAAAGAATTTGAACCAGTCAAAGCCTACAAAGACAGTAAGGTTTGTAATGTACTGACAATGAGAGAATTACATCGCCGCTTTCATGAGTCAACAGGAATTACTTTTAGCTCTCTTTATCCTGGGTGTGTAGCTACAACCGCTCTCTTCCGCAATCACTATCCCTTGTTTCAAAAACTCTTCCCCATCTTCCAGAAATATATTACTGGAGGATTTGTCACAGAGGAATTATCAGGCGATCGCGTTGCTCAAGTAGTTGCCGATCCTGACTATAAGCAATCTGGTGCTTATTGGAGTTGGGGTAATCGCCAGAAAAAAGATGGTAAATCCTTTGTCAGAAGAGTCTCTCCTCAAGCAAGAGACGATGAGAAAGCTAAACTGATGTGGGATTTGAGCGAAGAGTTAGTAGGACTCGCTCTTGTCAAAGGCTGATGGAAAAAGCGATCGCTTGAAAAAGGAAGAATTATTTTGGAGCGATCGCTATTTTTTTGATAACATTTTGCCTATTGCCTACCTCCACCAATAAATTTAATTTTCCCCACCTACCTAACATGTTTGAGGAATCAAAAGTCTACGGAAAGCAACCCGATCCTCCCCTACTCACGATTACTGGCGAAACCTATCAACCAGCTAGAATTTACTACCAAATTTTTCAGAAAAACGCAGTTCTCGGTAGATTGAAGCGGCTGCGCTGCATTGATTTCGATAAAGCAAACAATCGTTGGGTTTGGTTTTATACTGAAGAAGCCAAATACATCAAATTCGATACATCCTATCAAGAAATTCCTAAAGCAGATCGCCCTGTTGTTCTAGGTTATTTCACTTGGAAGGGAGATGAAGAACTTCAACTCGATGTTAGTTCTTTTGAGAGAGTTTTTGGGGCAATGCTCTTTTTTGACCAGAAAATTAATCGAAGATTGGCAAAAGTAGCTAAGTTAAAAATTGTTAATAAATTATTTCCAGCTAATATAACTACCGAAGAAATGTCGGCTCATCATTCTCTTTTCTTCGAGCAAAGCCAGGCGGTTAATCCACTAGACGAGATGAAACAAATTGAGGAGATAGCATCTCAATATGAAGACGAACAAGAGCGTCAAAAAGCAACTTTTGCTTTTCTTGAAAAACAGATGAAGCAAGTCCTTCCAGAAGTAGAAGAATTAAGGACTAATTTTTATGAAGATGGCATTCAAGGTTTAGAAATGTCGCTACAAATGAGACAGATAGAAGCAATGGAGCATTGGAATGGAAATAAGAATTTTAGTCAATTTGATGTTATGAAAACGATGCTGGAACGCCTCGAAGATGAAGACATTTGAGCTTATATAGCGCTACGCAATAGGTAATAGGGGTTAGGGGTTAGGGGCTAGGGATTAGATAGGGTGTGGGGTGTAGGGTGTAGGGGAAAGTAGGAAGTAGCAAGTAGCAAGTAGCAAGTAAAAACTTATGACTTATGACTTATGACTTA
>CAZJTL010000319.1:0-3116 GCA_964548905.1 uncultured bacterium
AGGTCTTGAATTATTTTCTCTTATTTTGTTCTGACTTTTGCAAGAGGTCTAATGTTTCTCTGTCAAATTCAAAACTCCTCAAAAGATTACTTTCTTGTGTAACTTTTTGACAGAAGAGAAATTCAGTTTTTCCCAGCCAGCCTTACAACAACAAGCGCAACAATTTCAGGAATATGAAAGACTAAGCAACTGCCCGATTTCAAGTGGGGTAGAACTGAATGAATATACCGATGATAAACTGCATACTCGTTTACTGGCTGCGGCAAGAAAGATCGAGGTTCCCACCACCCTTGCTTTTGGCTTCTGTTTAGAAAAATATCACCATCATTCGCTCAGTTCCCAAGTTCGATTGCTTAACGCTAGAAATCTTTCTATTGAAAAAATTCGAGCTTATTTGAGGGACTTTCCCTTCGATCGATTTGTGATTAAACCATCGGGTGCTAGGTGGATGGGAGGCAGAGTCTGTACGATCGAATCGAAAGATAATCTAGAGTTAGCAGTGGCAAACTTCCAAAAATGTTTGGACTCGATCTCTGAGAAAGAGTGCCTGCTGGTGGAAGAATTTATCGATTCCAGCCCTAGCGATCGCTCTCCTCTGGGAGCCAGGTTGAGGATCTTTGTCTCCCGTCGCCCTAACAATGCGGTTGAAACCTCTGGCATTTTCTGTCATCTTGGTGATGTCGCCGAACCGATTAATGGAGATACTTCAGAAAGTTTTTCCATCGACTATCTGTGTAACTATATCCAGTTGACTGGCGATCGCAAACATCAGCTAATCGAGCGACTGAACAAATTAGGGGAAACTGTCCTCGAAGCGATTATTGACTACGAAACCCAATATTTAACCCATATTCCTCCCCACAAGCAAACGGATTTTATCGGCTTGGATGTTTTTTTGCAAGATCGGCAGGGTCAATTAGAACCGTTTTTAATTGAAGTCAACAATCACGATTGCATTAGCACCTTGCAGTTGTACGAAGTTCAACATTCTCCCCATCGGACTGCCATTCTGGATAAATGGGTAGAAACAATGTTGTACCGTTCCTACCAATACATGCTCAAAGACCAAAATATCTTAACGCTTGGCGGAGGAGGCGAGGAAAAACTTAAGGGGATTGAATGGGCTAACGCTCTAGGACTAAATCTAATTTTAGGGGAGAGAGAGCCTCAACCTTGTCCTCCCAATTGTCGCCCCCAGTTTTTGGAGATTGACCTCGATCGCTCTCGGGATAATTTAAAAACGGCTTTAACTATTATTCAAGAGGTTCGTCGCCGTCAACTGACTGTCAATGGAGTAGTTTCTGTTGAGAACAAGTATTTAACTTTAGCAACTTTAGTCGCTATTTTCCTGGAAAGATCGGCTAACAGCTATGAAAGTGTCAGCCTGGCTCAAAGCAAATTATTAACGCAGCAAAAAATTCTCGTTGATGAGTTTGATAAACTGACTTTTGAAGCTCGCAAATTTTCTCATGGAGTTGCAGTTTTTGCGATCGATTCTCTCCAAGACATCCAAAATATCCCGCTCGATCGCTATCCATTGTTGATCGAGTTAGAGCCAGAATTAGCTGGCTTTGTGCCAGAGATAGTTACCGATCGAAAACAATTACTAGCTCGTTTTGAGGAGCTTCAAACCCTCCTGCCTACAGAGATGGGGTTAGGATTAAACTGTCGGCTAATTGCTACCTCTAACCCGAATGGCTCACCCCAAGATCTGGTTCTCATCCTGTCTGAGGGAGAATCGATCGCGGGTTATCTAACACCTTCCTTCTCAACTAGGCAAAATTTGCATCGAGAAAGGCAAGAGAATTTGCTTTACGCTGCTCGGAAAGCTTGCCATAACCTTGGCTTAAAAGAAGGGATTTTTTATGTAGAGGGAGTCTCCACCGATCTAGGAGCAAAAATTTTAGACATCCAGGTTTGCCCGTGGAAAGCGGATTTAATTCAATGGCTATTTAAGGTGTGGGATATTAATCTTATTTTGTATTCCTCTCTGATAGCTTGCGGTTTTCAACCCTTTGTCAATAAAAACAGCCGACCTCGGCTCTGATTTTTCGGCAGGGAGCAGCTTATCACTAATTCTACACTGGCTTACAAATGTCTGTTTATCCAATCTTCTATGTCTGCTAGTACCTCTTGATAGTTAAGATCGTTATGAAGTTCGTGATAGCTATCGGGATACTCTCGTATTTCTTTATCAGCTAGGGTTAAACGTTCAAAAAAAATGCGACTGCCCTCGGGTAAAGTAACTCGATCTGCACCTCCATGAAGAATGAATAGAGGAACTTGTAGTTCTGTTCCATGAGCCTTAATCCAGTCAATAGTCTGTAAAAATTCTGTAGCTAATCTAGCAGTACCTTGACTGTGGCGTAGCGGATCTCGGGCGAAAACAGCTACTACTTCTGGATCGCGAGAACTAGCAGATAAGTCTATCCCCGTGTCTAAAGCAAAATGAGGCAAAATACGGGATAGTAGCTTGCCGAGCCATAATTTCCAGGGTGAAACGCCTAATCCTAACCCTGGAGCCATCAAAATTAATCCTTGTAGTCGATCTGGTTCTCGTAAAACATAGTCTAAAGCAATTGTTCCTCCCATGCTTTGACCAATAAGAAATAAAGGAAATTCGGGTTCTTTGGTTTTAACTAAATTGAGAAAAGCTTTTAAGTCTGCTCGAAATTCCGCCCAGCTATTAATATAGCCTCGTTGACCAGGCGATCGCCCATTGCCCCGCAAATCGAAACAATAGACAATATAATTGCGCTCAATTAGATATTTGACCATTTTGGTAAAGATACCGCTATGTCCTCCAATTCCAGGGACTATTACTAAAACTGCTCGTGCTAAAGCTTGAGGATGCCAACTTTGATAATACAGCTTGAGTCCGTTTGCACCCTGGAAAGTTCCCTCCCGATTCTGATTTGTCATTATTAAGGATTGAGAGTTTGTGTAAGTTTCTACGCTGGCTGAAGCCTATTTTCTCTGATAACGTATCCGTAGTGCGATCGCGATTCTTGTCCTAAATCTACAATTCACTCACATAGAATAGTTTCTCACATAGAATGGTTTAAGGAGCAATCTTATGAAGGGTCAAAAGCGATCGCCTACTAGAATTATCATTA
>CAZJTL010000320.1:0-3107 GCA_964548905.1 uncultured bacterium
TTTACTTTAACTTGTGTGTACACGGTAGCGCCTTTTAGGAGAGGGGGCTGGGGGGGGATCGGATTCTCGATAAACTTCTCTTTTGTCAACTCAGGACGATTGAGATAACCTTGGGCTAAACCCGCACCACTTATATAAATTTCTCCTGGTATACCGATCGGAACTGGTTGCAGATCGGAATCTAGAATATAAACTCGGACATTACTAATTGGTTTACCGATCGAATTAATTGGTTCTCCTTGTTGGGGACATAACCAATAGGTTGTATCTATCCCAGACAGAAGCATCGAAACTAAAAGGAGTTTTTTGCAGAATGCGATCGCTGGAAGTAAAGGCAAATTCTGTCTGCATCCACAACATATGGTTGCAAAGGGCGCGATGGGAAATTTTTACCCCTTTTGGTTGTCCTGTCGAACCTGATGTGTAAATGACATAGGCTAAATGGTTGGGAGTGACATTATTAACTGGATTTGTAGATGAATTGCGATCGATAATTTCTGAATCGCGATCGCAACAGATAATTTTTACTGACGAATTAGGAATTAAATCGAGTAGCTTTTCTTGAGTTAGCAAAAATGATAGATCTGCATCTTCTACCATAAAACACCAACGTTCTGATGGATAGCTAGGATCTAAAGGTATATATGCACCACCTGCTTTGAGAGTAGCTAACAGGGAAATAACAATCTAGATCTAGATGTACTCAGTTGCTTTAATCCCTTTAATGGCAGGCTTGAAATTTTTTTTGCGGTTGGGGGTCTGAGTATTTTTTAGTTAGGGGACGAGTATTTATCTGAGTGGCAACAGGTTTTTCTATGTACTCGATCGAATCTAATCTGACGCTAAAACTAAGTCTAATATTTACCTAGAATAAACGCCATTATAAAATCTTGTCAGTTACAAAGTTTTAAATTTTTTGTTTTAGGGAACTTATTGTTCTCAAACAAAAACTATTTATAACGTGTGCGATTAAAATTGATCGAACATTTTGGGCTAGCTAGAAGAGTAATTGTATGTGTGGAATTGTTGGATATATAGGCACTCAAGCTGCTACAGAGATATTAATATCAGGTTTAGAACGCCTTGAATATCGCGGTTATGACTCTGCTGGCGTAGCAACTGTTTTGGAAGGTGAATTACACTGTGTCAGGGCTAAAGGAAAATTATACAATCTTCGCGAAAAACTAGATCGAGAAGTAAACCCCTCCCAAATAGGTATCGGACATACTCGTTGGGCAACTCATGGCAAACCAGAAGAACATAATGCCCATCCACACAGAGATAAAGACGACAAGATTGCAGTAGTGCAGAACGGGATTGTGGAAAATTACCTAGAGTTTCGCGAAGAACTGCTTGCTAAAGGTTATACATTTCGATCGGAAACAGATACAGAAGTAATTCCCAATCTAATTGCCGATTGTATGTCTGTGAATGGTTGTTCTCTTTTAGAAGCCGTTCAAAAAACAGTCAATCGCCTTGAAGGACAATATGCGATCGCGGTTATTTCTGCCGATTATCCTGACGAAATTATTGTAGCCAGACAGCAAGCACCTTTAGTATTAGGATTGGGACAAGGTGAATTTTTCTGTGCTTCCGATACGATCGCTCTGGTCGAACACACTCGCACCGTTCTCAATTTAGAAAATGGCGAGGTCGCCAGATTAACACCTCTAGGAATTGAATTATATAATTTTGCAGGCGATCGCGTCAAAAGATATCCTCGCACTCTGGATTGGAATCTTACCCAAGTTGAAAAACAAGGATTCCGTCACTTCATGCTCAAAGAAATTCACGAGCAGCCTGGAGTGGTACGCACCTGTTTGGAAGCTTATTTAAAAACTGACTGGGATTGCCAAGATAGTCCCATCAATCTCGGTTTACCACCTCAAATCTACGAAAATCTAGAAAACATTCAAATCCTCGCTTGTGGAACCAGTTGGCACGCTAGTTTAATTGGCAAATATTTACTCGAACAATTAGCAGGAATTTCGACTACAGTACAATATGCCTCCGAGTTTCGTTATTCTCCCCCACCAATTACATCTAACACCCTCACCATTGGTGTCACTCAATCTGGAGAAACTACTGATACTCTAGCTGCTTTGGAAACGGAAAAAAATAGAAGGACAAATTTAGAATCTAAATACCAAGCACGATTGTTAGGTATTACCAATCGTCCCGAAAGTGCTATTTCTCATTTAGTTGATGCCATTATTCACACACAAGCTGGTATAGAAATTGGCGTAGCTGCTACCAAAACCTTTCTCGGTCAATTGATGGCATTTTATTTTCTAGCGTTAGATATAGCTTATCGTCGTCAAATGCTATCCGATGACAAAATTAAATCTATTCTGACTGGTTTACAACATATACCCACCCAAATCGAAAAAATTATTAGCGATCGCGAGAAACAAATCGAAGAATTAGCCCACGAATTTGTAGATGCTAAAGATTTTATCTTTATCGGACGAGGTATTAATTTCCCGATCGCCTTAGAAGGTGCATTGAAATTAAAAGAAATCAGCTACATTCACGCCGAAGGTTATCCCGCAGGCGAAATGAAACACGGCCCGATCGCCCTCTTAGATGCTAAAGTACCAGTAGTTTCGATCGCTATGCCTGGAAGTGTCTATGAAAAGGTTATTTCTAATACTCAGGAAGCAAAAGCGAGAGATTCAAGGATTATTGGGGTTACTTCGGTAAGTGGCAATGGTGCAGAAGCAACTTTTGATGATGTTTTAACTGTACCTGAAGTGGATGAGTTACTTTCGCCGATTTTGTCAGTAATTCCTTTGCAATTGCTGTCTTATTATATTGCAGCGAGAAGAGGATTGGATGTGGATCAGCCGAGAAATTTGGCTAAGTCTGTGACTGTTGAATAGTAAATAAATTATTATGCCACTGGTAAGTATAGATCTTATAGCGATAGACCCCGATTATTGTGGTGGAAAACCACGTATTGCTGGAACTAGAATACCAGTGGCAACTATCGCTCAATTATATCTAGAAATGGGTGAAACTTTAGAAGCGATCGCTTCTGAATACAACTTATCCTTAGAGGATGTCTGAAAAGTAGGCGATAATTCGCAGATCGATCGCTACTTGAA
>CAZJTL010000321.1:0-1995 GCA_964548905.1 uncultured bacterium
TCTATTAGACTTCTATAATACATCGTATTCCTATAAGAGTCGCACCCATATCATTATGTTCTCAATTTCTTATTAACAGCGATTGCGCTCCGCGCACTCTTTTAAGCCAATCGCATCGATCGAAAGTCTGTTCTTGTCTTAATTAAATAAACTCTACTTTGTTTTTTATTTCCTCTGACTCTACCCATTCCCAAATTAAAGTCAGAGTATTAATAATTTCACCAATGGAGCGACTTCTTTGACGACAATAAGTAATCCCTGCGTGAGTGCTTCCTGCATGATGCAGTCGCAGAAAATCATCATCCTGAGTAAAAATAACTCTACCTTTCCTCAAAGCAAATTCGAGCTGTTCTTCGTCGGATGCACCCATTAAACCCACCTCAAAAGTTGTTGTAACATCAATTCCCCGTCGCCTTAACCCTAATGCAATGGCATTACTCACATTTTCATCCAAGTGGAACTTAATCCTTTCTGACATTTCGTTCCCTTAATTTTTGTTGGAGTAGGGAAGGAGTTTTTTGGGCTAACTCTTGGGCAAATTCCTCGCTTTCTTGAATGTTTTGTCTGATTTCTTCTAAGTGGTCGTGGTAGTAAGCCAAAGCTGCATAAACATCTGCTAAGGTAATACTGGGATAGTGATAAACAATTTCATCAGGAGAAAGTCCCATCATTTCATGCCAGATAACAATATCTTGCACTCTGATTCGATGCCCTGCAATGCGAGGTTTACCCCCACATACTCCAGGAGTAATTTCAATATGTTCTGAAATAACAGATACTTGAGCCATTCTTGTTCTCGACGATGAAAACCTTACCTATCCTAATCAAGGTAGCATTAACTATAACTAATAGAACACCACCATCTCTATTTTAATTGGTGCTTTAATTTATCGATTCCATAGCGAGAATAAATAAATTTTCTGTCGCTATGGATTAAGATTTATGATTTTTCAAGAATTAAAACACTTCAAATTCGCTCCTGGCAATATCTTTGCGAACTAACTCCCATTCATCACACCAAATTATTTCTTTCGTTCCATCTAGACAACGAATACCATAACGCCAGAAGGGATTTTCTAATAACAATCCCGATTTACTCTGATGTTCGACTAATTCGAGCGCACAAACCTCAAACAAATCGAGATTTTCTTCGGGGTCTAATTTATGCGTAAGACAATATTCTCGTTGCTCGTGTTTAACTACAAAATCTCCCCAAACAAAATCTGGATCTTTGTAAGAGTAATCGCTTTCAGCAGGTAGTTGTTTGGTAATTTCGACTGTAATGCGATATTCGCTACACTCGAATGGAACTGTACGATATTCGGGATAACTTACGCCAAAAGCTTCAACATATTGAACTATTTCTTGTGTCATAATTGGCTTTGAGTATAGATAAAAGAGAACAATTCACAGCAATCGACTTGAAAATTGTTCTCTCTACCAATTGGCGCAAGCCAACAAAAAGTTCTCACTAAGAAGTAATACACTTACTTTGAACGTACCATGAATCAAGAAATAGCTAGATTGAACGATTCAAACGATGAATCAATTCAAGAAATCTTGAGCATCGAGCAAATTCGCCAACGTTACCCCTGTGAATGGGTACTAATTGCCGACACAGCATCGGATGACCAGTTAAATATCATTCAAGGTCAAGTATTGGCACATTCACCCCTACGAGATGAAATAGACAAGGCATTAATAACCTTTAAAAATGTCAAATCGATTTCTATCGAATATACTGGTCCAATTCCAAATGACTATGCAGTTCTGTTTTGACGAGAGAAAGAATTTATCAGTTGTCGCGCTATGGTAATTTACTAGCGGTTAGCGCTGCTGTTGGCGGTCAAAATGACACCGTGAGAAAATTCAAATTGTTAGTTGATACAGGCTCTAGCTATACCGTATTGCGCTCGAATCTTCTCAATGCTCTTGGTTGCGATCTCCAAAATCTCCTTCGTACCATCAGGATAACTACAGGAGGTGGAATTGTTG
>CAZJTL010000321.1:2005-3020 GCA_964548905.1 uncultured bacterium
GTTGAAGTGCCAGTCGTTACCGTGCCTTGGTTCGGTTGTCTAGGTCAACGCCTAGGCAATTTTCCGCTCGTCGCCTATACTTTGCCAGCTACGACTTTTGTTGACGGTCTTTTAGGGATGGATTTTCTGAGTCGCTTCCGAGTAACTATCTCTGTTAAAGATGCAGAGATTCGCTATCGTCAGTAGTTTTTCAATTTCCAGGCGATCGCCATAAGATGACAGGGCAAATTTTCTGGATTCAGCCCTTGCTTTAATTGACAAGTTAAGTCAAACAGGGCGATGACTGTACTAGCAAGTCGAGGAGTGCTAACTTGAACTACTTGTTGCCGTATAAAATAGCACTGCTTGGGATTTCCAACTCCAGATGCTTTAGCTAATAATAAATTGTCAGTAATCCCAGCATCGATCGCAGCTTTGAATTTCAGCCAAACAAGGAATTTATAAATTATCCCACCTAAAATCTTCAGAGGTGGTTCGTTACGTTCGAGCAATGAGTGAGCTATTTGATAAGTTACAGTAGTATTCCCATCTAAAATCGCTTTTGCTAGCCCAAATGCATCATCGGTAAGATTGGGAATAAGCAGTTTAACTTCAGCCAAGGTAAGCGTTTCCTCACCCCGACAAGCTACTAACTTTTCCAATTCTGTTTGCATTCTACCCAAATCATTACCAACAGCAGAGGCAATATATTGAACTACTACTGGTGGTAGTTTTATTCCCAAAGCTTTAGCACGACTTTCAACTTGGCTATGTAATTTGGGTTGCTCCCAATTAGGAATCGACTCGAATTGCTTGTATTCACCAATTTGTTTGAGATATTTAGCTACAGTAGATCTGCCATCAAGGCGATCGATCTGGAAGATAAAAATGTTATCAGATGCAGGATCGAGTTGAGTAACTATCTCCAGATCCGTCTTACTAATAGTACTACCAGAACAAACAATCAGACTTTTATCGCAGAAAGCAGGTGTATTGGCACAGAATACAGCTTGTTGCAATTCCTCCGTACCATAAA
>CAZJTL010000322.1:0-2987 GCA_964548905.1 uncultured bacterium
GCATATGCCCTTAATTTGATAATCTTTGCTTATCACCATGAGTACGGGAGAGCCCCCTTATTGAAGTCCGTGTTGCCCAGGAGCAGGCTTTTGACTTTTGAATGCGTGACTTTTGACTTCTCCTAGTTACCTGTCCCCTAGACTAGTTGAATCATCGTTTGGTACTCGGTCAAAAACTCTTCGTAGCTCAAGCTGTCATTTTCTGATTGGGGAGTCCAAAGCAGCTCAAATTTGATTAAATTTTGCGGCTCGATCGATGCTAGCTTTTCTAAAGCAGACTTTAATGCCTCTGTAGTCAGTATTTTTTTGAATAAAGCTCGATCGTGTGTAGTACCGACTAAAAGAGTGACAACGATATAAGCAGCTTGTTTAGCTTCAACATCTTCAGTTGCGATCGCTTCTTTTACTTTAGCTTTTCCATTTACATTTGTAAGCGTTTCACTACTAAATTTACTGCGTTCTTTAATAGATAATTGTTTAAAATTTGATTCAGCCTTATTAAGATGAAGAGAAAAAGAATTCGCTTGGGCATGACTCCAATAATCTGCATTTCTCAGCAAAACTAAGCATGATTCTTGCAAAAGATTCATAATTTCTTCATGGCTATTAGTATCTGTATCGAGACTAAGTTCTGATAGTTCTATTTGTACTTGTTTGGCATCAGCTAATAAGGCTACTTGTAACTTAGAAATAGTGACCAATTGATTATCGTTATTAGGAATGGCAACATTGCAACTATACTCTAGGACAAAAAGAAACTATTAAACTAAAATTGCGTTTTTGAGGATGTTGTTAGAAATTTTGATATTATTTGAATTTAATCGATTAATAATCGCTTAAAAATTTCGAGCTTCACAATATCTTCACAATAAGGATGAAAATTATGAGATCGATCGTCTAGATTGTCTGAAATTTTTGTTTAAACTCAAAACATTTAATTTGTTTAATTTGTTGATTGATATGCAATGAAGTTTTTCTACAAATTTTCAGGTATACTGCTCGGTTCTTTGGCGATCGCGATGAGTGCGCCTAAGCTGAACTTAGCTTTAGAAGCCACTGAAATTTACGATATCGCTCAAGAAATTACTATCTTGGTTGATGGTCAAAATCCAGGTTCGGGCATAATAATTGCTAAACAGGGAAATACTTATTACGTTCTTACTGCTAAACATGTAGTAGAAACTGAAGATGAGTATGAAATAGTCACTCCCGATCGCCAACGCTATCCCCTAGACTATAGCCAAGTCAAACAATTACCCAATGTCGATTTAGCAGTTATCTCATTTCAGAGCGATCGGCAATATAAGCTAGCTAACTTAGTTGACTCTAGCAAAGCAAAACCGGGTACAGTAGTGCATATTTACGGTTTTCCCAATCCAGGTAGAGAAATTAAAGAAAGAATTCCTCAGTTTACCTCTGGAGAAATTACCGCTAATGCTCCCTTAAACGACGGTTATGCCCTTGTATACACCAATGTAACCCGTGCGGGAATGAGCGGCGGCCCAGTTTTAAACGAAGATGGTTTAGTAATAGGCGTTCACGGACGAGCAGAATCTGAAGCTAGTCAGACAGGAAATGAGTCAGGTGCTGGAACAAGCGGTAAAATAGGCTTTAATTTGGGAATTCCCATTGATACTTTTGTGAATTTAGCCAAACAAGCAGGAATTAACCTTGCCTTAGAACAACCAGTTGAATCGACTAATACAGAACAGACTAGTTCAAATTCAACTGCTGAGGCAGAAATCACCATAGAAACTCCTGTATCTTCGCCGACAGGATTTTCTCGTCCCACAGTTGTACGTCCCTCCTTTCAACCTGAAACTACTGTTTGCGCTGGCAGGAAATGCGAATAAATATATAACAACAAGGTACTTTAATATGCTCAAAAATTGTCAAAAATTTTCATTTACTTTGGCTTTAGGCACAATTCTCTGGAATATTTTAGTTAGTGGTACGATCGCGCAAGAAGATCGAGCGGAAAAAACTAAACCAGAAGAAGCATCGATCGCTGAAGACGATATTTCTACCCGCAAAGGTATATCTTGGGGAGGTGGTAATTTTCCCTATAGTCAAGTGCTGACAATTCAAGATAGTTTAGTCAGTAGTCCTGTTGGTAGAGTAATACTAGATAAGCACGGTATTGACGATAGTGGTGCCACTGCTAGCAGCTCTTTTAATACTGGAAATTCTCTAGTAGGTTCTTTAATAGGCTCTTTAGTGCCGATCGAAGCACCTTTCTCTGCTCCAGCACCAGGAAAATCTGTGTTTATTACTCTATGGGGTAGCAAAATTGAAGGTTGCTTCGTAGAAGCAATTATACAAGTCGCTCCTGAGAAAACAATTGCCGCTAAGTCGATTGTCCCGACAATGTTGGAATTAGGAATTGACGATCGAATCATTCAACTTACACCCCAAGGCAATAAGCCTAAAGTTGGCAGCATTGAATATACATATAAAGAAAAAAAATCCGAACGTGAGTCTAAATGGTATATGGCTCGTCAGATTTTTCCCATCGATGCAGCTACAGCCAAAATTTTTGCTAATGCTCCAGCCGAAGAAACTAAAGCTAGATTCGATTTTGAAGATGAGGATAGTATAGTTATCCCCATTGGCAAAGGCACTGTTGAAGGCTGGAAACAAGCTTACAGTTTTAACCCAGCTTGTTCTTCTTCATCAACCAAATCAGTTAAGAAGAGATAAAAGAAGGCAGGAGGAAACAGCCAAGTAGGAAGTAGGGGCGAATGGCATTCGCCCTTTCGTAGGAAGTGCGGAGTCAGAGAAAACGAATCCTCCGAGGAACCCCATAGCGGCTGTTAACTCATTACTCATTACTCATTACTTCTCCCACACCCTACACCCTACCCCCCCCACACCCTATCTAATCCCTAACCCCTAACCCCTAGATCCCACATTTCGCATCTGCATTTATACCTAGAAAATTTATCTCCGCAGGTTATTTTGCTAAAGAAAACAATTTGGGGAAAAAG
>CAZJTL010000323.1:0-2941 GCA_964548905.1 uncultured bacterium
TGAATGTCATGGAATGTAAATTAAAAACATACATTCCTCAAGGCGCGAAATGCGCCTCTATTTTAAGTTGAGATGGGTGGACTTTTTTAAAAAACCAGATCCCGTCATATATCGATATATGACGGGATAACTTAAATGCTATAACGCCGAAAGTTCCTCCTGTAAAGACTTGCAACTCTTGACATTAAAGCAAGTAAATATAGCTTTCAAATCCAGTTTTAATTTCCATTAGTTTCTGAGCTATCTTTTTGTTCCTGTTGTCGTGAAGAATCTGGCTGTGTCGTGATTCTCTGGGCGATCGCTCTTAATAATTCACTTAAATCTACTGCTGAATTAGAGTGAATTTGAATAACTATCTCTGATGTAGTAACATTTGAGCCACCCAAGACCACCATCAATCCTGACTGCCCCAACAACTTCTGCATTAATTCGGCTTTTTCCTTCGCCGATAATTTTGAGATCAAACTTTCCAGTTCTTCTGTGCTTTCCACCTTAGAGAAATCCTTAGCATTCATTTGTTTAAGCATTGCCAATTATGGCAGGTTAATTTTTGTTTGTCATCATGACAAAATATTTACTAAGATTTAGCACAAATCTGTCTTTTATCGACAAAAAAAGTTAATAAGCATTCACAACGTCAACTAAAGATTTATTTTCTTTTTTTTTCTCGCTTATATTATTAACATTAATTTTAGATCTATCTAAAACATCCGCGATCGCCATTAACAATTGACTGAGTTGAGCAGCATCCATTGACTGGATATTACTCAACAAAGAAGAGCCGTTTAAAACTAAGTCTGGATCTCGATCTGCTAAGTACAAAGTAAAAATTAATCTAGTTTTGGGTTCAATTTGTTCTGCTGCTTTAAGTAGTTCGTCAAGAGAGCGACTAGTCATATCACTTCCCCTTCCTTCTAAAAATAACCCATTGCGAAATTGAGAAATGTGGGAAGAAGATACTCCTGACAGCTTGGCTAATTCCGTGCCTGATATTCTGCAATATTTGAGTGTTTTATCGAAAGCTTCGTGCAGCAACATTAACTTTTATTGCAATTATTTTACTAGCGATGAATAATTTATTATTGTGGATAATAGATTTTATTTTGATTAAAAAGATAAACAGCCGTGAACCTACATCTAAATTATGCTTGCATTTATTTCAGTTTAACAAGTCAGATCGGGGACTAGTTATCAATTATTTACTGTTCGTCGTTTTTGTCAAGCAGTAAGTAATGTTAACTGCAAAAAATAACCCGACCTAAGCCAACAGGACGGGTAACTCTGATTTATTTGTAACTGTTCGATTTTTAGCAGTGCTTACTTGAGCGAACTATCAGGGTTTTAACGTCCAAAACCCTTCGCTAGTGAAGCAAAGCTTATTTTCCAGTTAACTTTTTAATCAACCTTATTGATTAACTCATTAGTTAATCAGGTTAATCAAATTAATCCAAATTAATCGAATTAATCAACTTAATTAACTTAATCAAATTAATTAACTTAATTAATTTAATTATGCCACAAAATAGCTTTAAGGGAGTCACCAAGTTTACTCCTTGCCCTCATTGCGGTAAACCAGACTGGTGTTATTTTCTAGGGGATCTCTCAGTTTGCAAACGGAACGCAGAACCAGCACCAGGCTGGAAACTGACAAGCAAAAAAGATGACGAAGGCAGCTATTATTACGCCCCAATTAGTGAAAAGTCAGAAAAATCAATCAGACCCGCACAAGTACGAACTTGGGTATATTACGGACGCGACGGTCAACCCCTAGTAAGGGTAGGTCACAAAGATGATGGAACGGGAAAAAAACCAGAACGCTGGCAGGAGCGTTGGGATGGCTCTAAATGGGTTAAAGGACTCAAGGGTATTAAAAGAGAAGATATTCCTATCTACAGATATGCTGAAATCACTGAAGCGATCGCCCTCGGTAAAACCATCTTTATAGTTGAAGGAGAAACTTGTGCCGATTCCCTGTGGATATTAGGACTATCAGCTACTACTAATATTGCAGGTAGTGGAAAATGGAGACCTTCAGATACAGAAGATCTGCGTAGTGCCAAAGTAGTTCTCTGTCCAGACAGAGATAAGCCAGGGATTAAACACATGGAACTGGTAGCCGAAGACTTTCCCGACGCTCAGTGGCTGTACGCTTTCCCTAACTCTCCTTTTTGGAATAACTTACCCAACTCTGGAGGAGTCGATGTAGTAGATTGGATTGAAGATTACAAACTAAGTGCGGCTCAAATTTGGGAAGCAATAGAATCCCGTCGAGCAGATCTGCCAGATCCGCAAATTCCTACCTCAGTACCCCCAGTAGAGAATAATTATCCCCAAATGTGTATCAATACTCTTTATTCAGATAATAAATGGGTTGTCATCAATGGCAAACTTTATAAATGGGTAGGCACACACTATCAAGAAGCAGTCTACGAAGAAGAGATCAAACGTATTGCCGATTGGTGCGACACCACCCCAGTTCAAGTCGGTCGAAGATGGAAATATGCTTACGCTACGGCTGCTCACGTCGATAACATTTGGAGTTGGGTACTCAGACAATTTAGCTATCCCGCCGCTCAAGTAAATCCTCCTGGCATCAACTGTCTCAATGGTATTGTCAAGATTAATTGGAATGGTTCGTTAGCCAGTTGGGAACTAGTACCTCACAACCCAGATGTAGTTTATACCTACGTCAGCGAAATTCACTTTGACCCCCAAGCAGATTCTACCGACTGCGAGCGAATGCTATCTTGTCTCGAACCTTCAGAGCAGAAATTATTCATTCAAACTATGGCAGCTTCCTTAGATTTGGCAACCATTCGCAAACATCGAGGACGGGAAGTTAAGGCTCTGTTGTGTAAAGGTCATGGGAATAATGGCAAAGATACCCTTAGAGGATGTCTGAAAAGTTCAAAACTAGGCTAATCGTCTCAGCATGATCCGA
>CAZJTL010000324.1:0-2927 GCA_964548905.1 uncultured bacterium
CCTCATGCGTTGCCTAAGAAGCTACACGGCTTTTAGCCGTCGTAGAGCGTCACAACATCTTCAGCTTTAATTTGACCCGATTTTAGATCGTCTCGGAGTCTGGCATGGCTGCGAATATTCTGTTCTTGAAAATAGCCTTGGCGAGCTAAATGAGCCAGATTGAAAGGAGTTGTCTGTGTTGCTTCTGCTCTTGCAGGAGTAGATAAACTCAAACACAAAACTAGCGCAGACAAAGAGCTATAAAGAACGGATTTCATTACGATTCGATCGGAGGTTCCAAAAGAGCGATAGCGGGTTAGGGTAGTTTATATTCTTCCAACAAATCCATCAAACTGACTTGACATTGCATTGGTAACAGATCTACTAGAGGTAATTCTTTTTTGCCACCACCTAGCTTGACAGGGATATCTTGTAAAATTTTAGTGACTGCACTTTCGTTGACAGCATCATCTTCTAGCAAAGGATAAAGTTTTTCAGCCAGGACAGTGTGTAAATGAGCGTCTGATAGATAAAGATGCCATTTAGCAATATCAATATAGATATTTTCGCCAATTTCAGCAGCTAGAGCTTCAATTTCTTCTTTCATGGTCAATTAACTAACTTTTAGATTCAAGTGAATAATTCGCGATCGCAGCGATATAAACTAAATGCAGCAATAAAACTCCTCCCCATACTCCTGTAAACCAGGTTAACCAAGACCAATCAGCTTGTTTGAGAGTATAGGTGAACCACAAACCAGAGTTAATCGCCGCAAAAACGGCTACGTGAAAGGCAAAATTCATGCGATCGTCTAAGCGTCTATATTCTGGATCTTTGCGATCGGGTTTACGGGACCAACGAGGAGGCATAGGAAAGTCAAAAGTCAAAAATCAAAAGTCAAAAGTTAAAAGTTGTAGAGAGGTTACAGAGAACTTCTACCTACAAATTTTCACTTTAATTTCATTCTAGAGGTTTATTAGGACTTTTCACTGCGAAAATAGTCTCCCGATTTTCCTCCTGTTTTACTGAGCAGTTGAATAGATTCAATTTGCATCGATTTGTCTAATGCTTTTGCCATGTCGTAAAGAGTGAGTGCTGCTACTGAAACCGCAGTTAGGGCTTCCATTTCTACTCCCGTTTCCGCTTTAGTAATTACAGTGGCTCGAATTTGATAACCAGGTAGTTCGGCATCGGCTATTAACTGCACTTCAATTTTGTGTAAGGGTAGGGGATGACAGAGGGGAATTAATTGGGATGTTTGCTTGGCTGCCATGATTCCTGCCAGTTTCGCCGTCCCTAACACATCTCCTTTAGGCGCATTTCCTGCCGCGATCGCCTCAAAAGTAGCTAGCGACATTCTGATTTGTCCTCCTGCTAATGCTTCACGGCGTGTAGGTAGCTTTGAGGATACGTCCACCATTTGAGCCTCGCCTCGATCGTTGAGATGAGACAAATTTTTATTTCGATCTAAGTCTTGCATCTTTAATTAGAATTGTGCTAGGATTACTAATCGTTGGTTAAATTCCTAACTAATCGATTGCTCAAGGGCGTGTAGCTCAGTGGACTAGAGCACGTGGCTACGGACCACGGTGTCAGGGGTTCGAATCCCTTCTCGCCCGTATTTCGCTGGTGCGGAAATACTATAGTTTCTGCCGTCTCATCAAAAGCAAGCTTTTCTGCTTGCACTCAATATACACTAATTAATAGTTGCAGGAAAGCGCACGCAAATTCCAGTAAAGTCATGAATTTCCTTAGCAAAGGCTTTTAAAATCTCAGTACTTACTGGATGAAAAGTCTTGACTCGATCGCCTTGAAAATAAGGATCGCTGGGGGTGTAATTGCCTCGTGCCTCTAACAGATGTTGTGAAGGTTTGGGACGAGTAGGGATATTGAGTTGAATTTCATCGGGCTGAAGCGATCGCATCAAATCTATATATTTATTTCTGGCATCTCTATTCCAGGGAGATACGATCATTGTTTGTATGGCTAATTCACCCCTAAATTCACTACGAAACTTTTCTATTCCCGACCAAACCTCATCTAAATTAATCCCCGCTACAGGTCGGTTAATACGCTTGAATTGTGCAGAAGAAATAGCATCTAATTTAACTGAAACTCGATCGGCTATTGATAGCGCTTGACGAACTGATGCATCACTCAAGAGAGTACCGTTAGTTAAGACTACTACTGGTTTTTGGGTCATTTTTTTGATAGAGACAATAATCTCTTCTAAATTTAAGGCTAGAGTAGGCTCGCCACTACCACTTAGAGTAATAACATCCACATTCCAAGGAGAAAACGCTTGTAGATCTTTTAGTATTTGAGCAGTGGAAACAAAAATTTGTCTCTGTTGGCTTTTGTTTTCAATTTCTCCTAGTTGACAGTAAACGCAATTGAAAGAACAAGTAGAAACAAGACCAATTGGATCTATACCAAGCGAACGACCGTATCGCCAAGAATTAACTGGACCATAAACGTAATCACAGGATTGCTCAATTAAATCGACCATAAATTTTAAGATTGGATCGGTTGAAGAGAATCGGCGAGAGTGAGTTAATTCAAAGAATAAAATTGTAGGAGTCACCCTATTTAGTAACTCCTGTCATAACTTTACTTTTTACCAAATCCTTTACCGCGATTGACAGTAGGAAAACAAACACAGTGTTTAATTTGTTCGAGTAATTTTTCGCGATCGAGATCTTGACCAATCAGAACTAACTGATTTTTAGGTTCTCCTTTCCACTCGTCATCTTCAAGAGTAAAACGCTTGCCACTCAAGTGAAAGATATGACGCTTAGGACTCTCATCAAACCAAAGAATACCTTTAGCGCGGAAAACATTGCCAGGTAATTGATTGTCGAGAAAATGCTGGAACTTTCTAATTGAGAGAGGTCTATCACTTTGGAAGGAAATAGAAGTAAAACCATCATTTTCTAGGTGATCGGAAT
>CAZJTL010000325.1:0-2895 GCA_964548905.1 uncultured bacterium
TTACATTTTGACTATTAAAAATGATTATTTTTTGATTTTTGCAAGAGGTCTAATGAGACATTATTCTTCAATGTTGATCCAATTTTTCAGGAGCGATCGCAGTCGGCGAAATATCAAGCTTGTATGTCAATATGGCAATTCTCTCGCAACCTGTCGAGACCATCGAGAATCAATCCTAACCCAAACTCAAAATCATGCAAACCATCATAACGCCCCTCCATTACATAATGGGTTAGCTGGTTCATGTAAGGATAGCGATTGCTGGGAATCAAGGAAACGAAATCTCTCGCTGCTTGGGAATACTCGTTGGGTTGCAAAGGAAAATTTAATTCTTGGAGAGTAAATCCGTAAATGTGACTATCGATCGCATTCCACGCACGATCGGCCATCTCGAAGGAAAAACCCGCCTCCCGCAGACATCCCAAGGTGGCATCTATGTAGCGTAACATTGCTGAACCCATATTCATCCGCGACATCATCACCATTGTTGCCCAAGGGTGACACAATAATACACCGTGAGCCGAAATTGCTCGTCGTCGCATCGCTGTTTTCCAGTCGCTGCCAATTTCGGGAACTTCAATTTCACCAACCACCATATCCACAATCCCATCTACAATATCGTCTTTATTGGTGACATGGTTGTACAGGGACATGGCTTTGACACCCAATTCCTGAGCCAGTTTCCGCATGGAAAGCGCTTCAATTCCTTCCCCATCGGCAATACGAAGTGCAGCAGCTAACACCTTTTCCCTACTTAAAGGCAATTGGGGTGATTTGTCGATTTCAGCCATTTTGCCAATGTCCCATGCAGATATATCTCAATAACCTATCTTTAATATTTTGCCATCTATCTTGACAAACTTACGGCGTAAGGTAAACTTACAGTGTAAGTCTATGCGATCGATAACAATCGCCAAGTCGAGGAAATTCCATGACAGTATCCAATTTAGCCATTCCCAAAATGAAAGCGATCGCTCAAAGTGACTATGGTTCTCCTGATGTGCTGAAATTGGTGGAAGTCGATCGCCCAGTTGTTTTAGAAAACACTGTGTTGGTAAAGGTTTGTGCCACTGCTGTCCATGCAGGTGACTGGCATTTGATGCGGGGTACACCATTTTTGATTCGCCTCATCTATGGAGGATTGTGGAAGCCTAAAATCAAAATCCTGGGTACTGATATGGCTGGGGAAGTGGCAGTAGTGGGTAAAAATGTCACCCTGTTCCAACCGGGAGATAGAGTATTTGGAGATTTGTCGGGATGCGGTTTTGGAGCCTTTGCCGAATATGTCTGCATTCCCGAACCAGCATTAGCCTTGAAACCCGTCAATTTGACCTTCGAGGAAGCAGCCACTGTTCCTGTTTCTGCCCTTGCTGCTCTCCAAGGGTTGCGGGATTGCGGGCAAATTCATCCAGGACAGAGAGTTTTGATAAATGGGGCTGGTGGTGTAGGGTCATTCGCCGTGCAGATTGCCAAGGTGTTGGGGGCTGAGGTGACTGCTATCTGTAGTGAGCATAAGGTTGAAATGGTGCGGTCAATCGGTGCGGAGCGGGTTTTTGTGAGGGATGCAATTAAATCCCAACTAAATAAAAATTATTACGATCTAGTACTAGATACCGCTGCCTATAATTCAATTTTTGACTATTTACCCTTATTAAAACCCCAAGGTCGCTATATATTGGTGGGTGGTTCCACTGCTCGCTTGTTTGGGGTGATGCTTTTCGGCGCGGGTATTTGCCAAATTACCAATCGCCAGGTAAAGTGTTTGATTTCCGAGCCAAATCCCAAGGATTTAATGGTTTTGAGAGATTGGCTAGAAGCTGAGCAGATTCGTCCCCATATTGATCGCTGCTACCCCTTGAGGGAAATTCCCGCGGCAATTCGGTACTTAGAACAAGGTCAGGTAAAAGGTAAAGTTGCCATTCGGGTTGCGGATTGCTAGTAATGTTCCGCTATTCAGCTTTGAGATTTCTCAGATTATTTGCCTTAAAAAATTAATCGATCGAATTGTTTTAACTTGAAGAGGTTTTGAAAACTTATGACAAATTTAATTAAGAAAATGTCCATTCTATCATTAGCTACTTTGCTAATTTTACTAGCAGAAGATAATGCTAATAAAGTTTTAGCTGGTGAGGTGAATTTAGATACTCTTTGTCGAGATTTCCCACAAAATTCTCGTTGCAAAGATGATAAAGCTCCTACTGAGACAGAAAATAACCAACAAGAATCCCCTCAACAGAACGATCGCGAAAATCAATCCACCTTAGAAGATAGCTCGACAAAGGTAATTAAACTAAATGTTAGTGCTACTGGAGGTGGAGAGGAGTGGGTAAGAATTGAAAAGAATGGCGATCGCGTCAAGGTACTTCATACTGCCCCGAGTCTAAGCGGCGTTTCAGAATTACTAAATCTTGCTGCGCCTCTTCCTATTTTTAATTTTCATAAGTGGAACGACCATAGAACAACACGAGTAGTGTTTAAAATCGATAATTGTTCGAGTAATTTATCTTCTAATATCGATAGGGTTTCACAAACAGCGATCGCTTCAAATTCTCCATCATCAAGCTGCGAAATTGTAGGAGAAGATGCGATCGAACTACCAGAAGGAATAGATATTACTCAAGGACGTTTCACGATGGATTATAGCGATGGTGAAGCTTCAGTAGAGCGATCGATTTCCTTCAAAGTACCAGCAGAAGAAGTCAAGAAAGCATCTAGTTTATAGGCTCTAGGATAGCTTGAATCACGCCAAACGCGATCGCAATATTAAACGATTCATCGACACGAATCTTTCAATCGATTGAAAAGTGCAATTAATTTTGTTTAGGCACTTAAGAAAGCTGATACCAATTCTCAAAAGTAGCTAGAGAGATAGAGCATCTAAAATATATTGCCAGC
>CAZJTL010000326.1:0-2879 GCA_964548905.1 uncultured bacterium
AGCTCAGGCGGGGCAAGGACTCTAGGTTATGTATTTACCTAGAAACGAACCGCACTCTGATTGATAACTACACCCACATTGGCATTGGTAAGAGTTAACTTAATGTTGTAGTGGTAATCAGTAGAATGAAAGGGACTTTTTACGATAATTTGACCGCCGACCCAATCGGAGGTTGCCTCCGTAGGATGCGCGGCGGTGCATTCCGCACCATCGGAGAAGGAACTCGCTCGATGATTGGCAAGGTTGGCGCGAATGTTAGGTAAGGCGTTGAGATGTGCCAAACATTCTTCTAGAAGTTCTTCGTTTGGAGTCATTATAATTTTTGTTCAAAATATATCTATTATAATAAATTTTTGAACAAGCTGTATTTTTGAACAAGCGTATTGAAAAATCTTTGAGAGTAAGCCTTACGGCTTTGTAGCTTTGATATTTCTATGTTTAGAAAATGAAAGCTATCCTGAATATTCAAACCTTCAAAGAACATACTGCTCTAGCCAGCCGCGCTATTAGTCCTAAAGCCGTAAATCCAATCTTTTCCCATTTAAAACTAGTAGCCGATCGCTCCTCTAATAAAATATCTCTAACGGGTACGAACTCTGTAATTACTATTACCACCAGTTTTGAAGCTGAGGTAATTGAAGAGGGAACTGTTTTACTAAATGCCGACAAGCTTAATAGCCTTCTAGAGCGTTTAGGCATAGGAGAACTTACCTTAACTAGAATTGGCTCAGAGGCAGAAATTAGCATTCATGCAGAAGAATACGGTTCGTTTGCCCTACCCACCGTCGTCGAAGAATTTCCCGAACTAACCAGTCAAATCAATAAAGAACATTTTGCGGTTAATAGCGAACAACTATACTCTGCTTTGAAAAAGACTTTTTATGCGGCGGCGGCTGACGAAACCAGACAAATTATGGCAGGGGTTCACTTTACTCTGGGCAACATTTTAGAACTAGCAGCTACCGACGGTCATAAACTAGCGGTCAGTATCTCTCAAACCAGAATATCAAAAAGCATCAAAGAAATGACAGTTCCAGCCGATGCTTTAAAGCATTTGTGTTGGGCGTTAGATAAACTGCCAGCAGGAGAAGTTTTCATCTCTGTAGATGGAGATAGTTGCATTACTTTTGTGTTGGGTGAATTTAGCTTGACTGGAAGACTTCTAGCAGGAGATTATCCCAAATATCAGCAACTCTTTCCCGAAAAGTTTTCTCGATCGCTCTACGTCGATCGCGCTTCTTTCTTAAGTGGACTGGCAAGAGTATCTCTTTTCCACGAACAAGACAGATTGGTCAATATTGAACTTATCCCAGAGAGCAAACAAATAGTTCTTTCTGCCAGTAGTAGTAATAGCGGTCGAGGCACTACTACTATTGCTGCTGACATTGAAGGAGATGCTTTTAGAGCCTATCCGAAAAGTCGCCCTTTTTGATAAAGTAGGAGAATGAACAAGTTTCAATCCAACACAAAGCAAGAACCTGCTACTATTTGGGAAACGCCAGATGAGTTATGGGACAAAATAGCTCCCTTGCTGGCGATCGAGAAACCCAGAAAAAAAATGGGAAGACCACGTAAAAATGACCGAGCTATTTTCGATGGTCTAATTTATCTAGCCAGAACAGGAGCGCAGTGGTGCGCTCTACCCAAAAAATTCGGAGCCAAGTCAACTGTTTACGATCGATACCGTGAATGGGTTGAGCATGGATGTCTTCAGCAAGCTTGGACGCTTCTTTTACAAGAGTACGATCGAGCGTCTAGGGATTGATTGGCTTTTGTCTATCGGCGGATGGATGTATTGTCAAAGCCCCTCTCGGAAAAAGGGGGTCGAGGGAGAAGAACTAGCTACAGGAAGCAATCCTACTGACAGAGGAAAAGCAGACAGGATATCAGGTTAGATTCAAGAATGCTCCCAAACATCGAAAGAAGAGTAAATAATCGGAAAATATAACTCTAATCTGGATTGGAAATATTGTTTTTATGAGTATGAGCTTACGCTCTCACTTTTGAGCGATATTTCTTTTTTTCTTTTATGAATACAACCTCCAGAAATAATACCGCTCAAACTTTTGAATTTGAACAAGAAAATTTCCCCAGTATAGTTTTAAGAGAAGATCTAACCGAAGTCTGGAATGATGTTGCCCTATCTTCTCTACCTCCAAACGAACAGATAGGACTGGAACTATTACTAACAGCTTCTGGTATCGATAAACAAGCTGATTACGATCGAGATCGCGTTCTTTTAATCAAAGCAGATAAGAGCATACCTAAACAAGTTTATGGACCAGCAATTTTCCGAGATGGCGATCGCATTGTACTGAGGATTGGTAATAATGTTGCTCCTGTCGAACAGAAAAGCGATCGCTTTCATGTCGGCGAACTAAAAGGAATGATTGCGGTACAAACCAAGGAAGATGCTAGCGGTAAACCCTATCCAGTAGCAACAATATCCTTAGTGGGTAAGAATAAAATAGTCTTCAAAGTCCGAGTCAGCTTGGATACTCAAAACAATAGTATCTCCGCCAGTGATATTGAAGCTGCCTTAATTAACGAAGAATCGATTCTTCCCTTTCTCGCTCAAGTTCCCACTCAAACCATCAAAATGCACGAATTAGGTTTAGGTGAATGGGAAGTAAAAGCTATCTCTCAAAGTGAAGGCGAGTATGGTACTTCCTACAAGCTTCATCTAGCATCGGGTGTTGCTGTTTGGGCAAAGGGAAATAGTCAGATTCTTCTCGATTCAGGCTATCAGATGCAACCAGATGTTCCTTTAACTCTGGTGATTACTCAGATTGAGGAGATTAGTGAAGGCAAGTATCGAGTGGATAACACGACTTGGAAGGTTTCTGAATTAAGAGAGATTGAAGCGTGATTAAGAAGAC
>CAZJTL010000327.1:0-2878 GCA_964548905.1 uncultured bacterium
CTGCCGCTCGCAATTGGCTAGAAGTACTCTTTTGCTACCCAGGATTACATGCACTAATTTTTCATCGCTTGGCTCATTGGCTTTACAATGTCGGTATTCCTCTGATTCCAAGATTAATTTCTCATTTATCTCGTTTTCTAACAGGAATTGAAATTCACCCTGGAGCAACTATAGGCAAGGGTGTTTTTATCGATCATGGTATGGGAGTGGTGATTGGCGAAACTGCGATCGTTGGTGATAACTGTCTAATTTACCAAGAGGTTACTCTCGGCGGTACGGGAAAAGAAAGTGGCAAGCGTCACCCTACTTTAGGCGAAAATGTAGTTGTTGGTACTGGAGCTAAAGTACTAGGTAATATTCACATCGGCAATAACGTCCGCATCGGCGCTGGATCGGTAGTATTGCGGGATGTTCCTTCAGATTGTACAGTAGTGGGTATTCCTGGCAGAATCGTTTATCGATCGGGAGTAAAAGTAAATCCCCTAGAACACGGAAATTTACCTGACTCTGAAGCAGCAGTAATTCGTACTCTAGTCGATCGCCTTGAATCTTTAGAAGAACAAATTCAACAATTGCAGCGATCGCAATCGAGAAGAGATGCTTTAGTAGCAGCAGTCTGTTCTGAATCCAACAAAAATGAACCAGAACCTTTAAAAAGCATAACCTGTCGCTTGAGCGATCGAGAAATTAGAGAGTTTTTAGAAGGTACTGAAATTTAAGGGTTGACTGTTTTAATCAGCCAAGTTCGATCGTCTTGGAGCAAATAGAGTATCCGATTATGTGGTTCACTTCGTAACTCTAAATGGTCTACTCTTGTTGGCAAGAGAAGCAGCAAGCAAAAGTTATCTAATATTGACTCTCTTGGTGGAATAGCTACGCTAAAAATTGCATTATCTTCCACTCTTGTTTGTTTGGGATATGCCCAAGTAAACTGTTGTCTGGTAGCGTCAGAAAGTTGCTGCCATGTTTCCTGGCGCAATTGTTGCAACAATAGATTAGAGCAATCTCCATCTACTAAAATCAGATTACCAAAAATCCTAAATTGTTCTCTAGTTTCTGTAAAATACCAACAAATTTCTGTCCATGGCTGGTATTTGATTTCTTCAATTTTTTCGCTGCGTCGATCGGTGACGATTTTGAGTCGATCGCTATGTTCTACAAATCCTCGAAAAACTACAGTACGATTGGCAGGAAAACCTTCTTTAGTAACTGTTGCCAGTTGTAAATAGCGAGAATGAGGTTGAGAACGATTAAGATCCAGTGCGCGAGACAAAGGCGATCGCCAGGGTGCTAAATGCATCTATTCGTTGCAATACTTGCTTAAAGTTATCGCTATAAGGTGGCTAAGTAATCGAGCAATTTTACGATCGGATCCCAAGAATTAACTTCATGAAAGTCTTTTATAGCGATTGGTTCAGTTTTCAGGAGGGGCTTGGCAGTGCCAAGCCTACCTCTGACGGCTGATTACTGACGACTAAGGGATTAATCAACCAGCGTAATATCTCTGAGGCTTTCAGTTTTTACGGTAGTCGAAACCATCGCCGCTACTAATTGTTCTGGCGAAACAACAAAAGGCAATCTATGCAGATCGGATTGAGGATGACAAGTAACTTCGGCAGCATGACGCAATTCAGCCAAGGAGACATTTTTGAGTCCTAAATCTTCTAGACTTGTTGGCAAGCCAATTTCATTATAGAAACTCAATAGTTGCTGTCTGGCTGAGGTAGCTAATTGATTTCCTTGAATTGCCTCTTCTAAGCGCAATTGAACCAAAATTCCATAAGCTACCTTTTCTCCGTGCAAAACATCATGAGCAGCTAAAATATGGGTTAAGCCATTATGGACGGCATGAGCAGCAACGGTGCGGCAATTAGCACCACCCAAACCGCCAATTACTCCAGCTAACAAAACGTTAGCATCGACGACTTCGTGCCAATCTTCACCACCTGGATTTTGAATCGCTTGAGCAGATTTTTGAAACAAGATGTCTCTTAAAACTCTTGCTTGTTGAACAGCCGCAATAGTAAGTGTAGCTGTCGAACTACCGCTACTAACTGAAGCTTCATACCATTTAGCGATCGCGTCACCAATACCAGCTACTAAAGTTCGCACTGATGCCGTTTTAATTAAATCGTAATCGAGAATTAAGAGATTGGGACAGCGATCTAAAGCGACATCATATTGAAAAGCACCTTGATTAGAATAAATATTAGATAAAGCCGACCAAGCTGCACAAGTAGCCGCAGAAGTAGGAATAGTGACTACAGGCAATCTCTGACAATGATATGCCAAAAGTTTCGATAGATCTAAAGCCTTGCCACCACCAACACCAATAATTAAATCTGCTTGATGCTGTTCAATGATCGCCTTAAGAGATGCTAGAGAAGATTCCGAACAGTCTGGATGATAAACACCTTCAACTGCATCGAGTTGGTGTTGTTGAAAAATAGCTTGTAATTGTTCTCTCACTAAAGCTAAGGTACGATCGCCTCCCACAACCAGAGGACGCTTACCCAAAGCTGAGATCGTCTCTCCCAATCTATCAAGACATCCATCACCTCGCCATACTTGAGCAGGAGATACTAATAGTGGTAAATAGCTAGTGGTAGTTTGATGAGACAATTCAGTTCGAGCCATAGATTACGATTGGAATGATCTTGTTAATGGGGTTAAATTTGGGCAGAGAATTTGAACTTGAGCTTGCTAATTATCGAGATTATACAGCGATCGCTCTCTTTGACCAAGATATAGATTCCAAGATAAGTGATAAGTGCTACCTTTTATACTAATCAATCTGAATAAGTTTCGCGAAAATCATTTAATTGAAAATCAAGTCCGTTTTACTTTCAAGAAGCACATTTGCTCTTAGGAGGCATGG
>CAZJTL010000328.1:0-2842 GCA_964548905.1 uncultured bacterium
GCCACAGCTTTTAGAATGATATGGTGAGCGTGCAACCGATCGGGTAATTTTCTATTAGAAGCTGCTGTAAGTGTAAATAAAAATCAGCGCAAGCTGGCGATCGAAAAATTACAGCAAATTCTTAAAATTCTTAAGGGTAAGACGATCGGATTACTTGGTTTAACCTTTAAACCCGACACTGACGATATGCGCGATACACCTGCATTAGATTTGATTGATGAGTTAATTCGTTTGGGTGCAAAAGTTAAGGCATACGATCCGATCGTTTGTGATCGAAGTCATCAACATCAAGCTGGTTTAAAAGATTTCACTCTAGCAGACAATCCAGAAGAACTAGCTGAAGATTGCGATGCGTTAGTTTTGGTGACAGACTGGCAAGAGTTTATAGTTATTTAAAAGGGCTGACAAACATAGGCGATCGATCTATTCGTAGTTTACTCTTTTGTGGCCCAGAAATGCCGAAAGAGCAACAAAAGCAAATTCGTAAAAAGGCAGTACTTTATCCTCAAGTAAAAGTTTTAGAGTTCACCGACGATTTGATGAGTTATATAGATGCGGCGGATTTGGTTGTTTGTATGAGTGGATACAACACTATTTGCGAAGTACTATCTCAAGGAAAATTAGCGATCGCCGTTCCCCGTATCAAACCCGCACAAGAGCAGTTAATTCGATCGCAGCGAATGGCCGAACTTGGTTTTCTCAAAACAATCCATCCCGACGAACTTACTCCAGAACTTTTAATCGATACTGTTGTCGAACAATTAGAAACTACTAATTGCCATCCGATCGTCTCTCGACTTGATTTAAACGCTTTACCTCGGATTGCTGAAAGCATATCTCATCTTTTATTCGAGTCTTTCTCTACCAAAGCGATCGCATCTTTAACTTCTTCGTCTTCCTCAAAATTATGTTTGAGTAAAAATTAGGGACTAGGGACTAGGGAAAATCCATAATTCATAATTAGCCATTAGCAAACAACAAATAGCTAAACACCAATGAACAATGAGCTATAAACTATGAAAAAATTAATGTTTTATTGCCAACACATTTTAGGAATTGGACATTTAGTTCGTTCTCTAGAAATCGTCAGGGGATTGGTAGATAATTTTCAGATTTGCTTTATTAATGGTGGTGAAATCGTCGAAGGCATAGCCATTCCTAAAAGAGTAGAAATAGTCAATCTTTCTGCTATTAAAATCGCTCTTTTCTCCCGCTAGAAGAAATATCTTCTAGAGTAAAAGACATTAATTGTCCAGTTCGTTATACTGGCTATGTCGTTCAAGAAAAACATTATTCAGAAGTAGCGATTGAGAAACAAGATAAACCTTCGATCGTCGTTAGCGTCGGTGGCGGTAGATTCGGACATGAATTATTAGAATGTATCATTCGTACTGCTCCTATACTTGAAACAAAAATCCCCCATCAAATAAATATTTTTACTGGTTTTTTTATTACCGAGTCCAAGTTTTTAGAATTACAAAATTTAGCCCAAAAAACTAATAATATTAACCTCAAAAAATACACTAATAATTTACTTGACTATTTAAAAATAGCAGATTTATCGATTAGTATGGGTGGCTATAATACCACTATGAATATTTTGACAACAGGAGTGCGATCGATGATTTTACCTTTTACTGGTAACGGCGATCACGAACAAACTATACGTGCTGAAAAACTAGAATAACTTGGAGTATTACGTGTAATTCATACTGAAGATTTAGAGCCAAATCTTTTTGCTGAATTAATTATTGATTATTTAAAAGATCTTCCTACTTCTGTTTGGATAGATTTACAAGGTGTAGAAAAAACAAAAACTTTTTTAAATGATTTATTAGCTCAAAAAACTTTGGTAAGTAGTAAGTAAGTTAGGTTAGTAACCCAACATCTCAACATCAAAATAATGAGGTCAAAGAGATTAGGAGTTAATCGAGATGGGTCGTTTTAAGAAGTTTCAAAACACATTACCAACTGTAAGGAAATTTTTATCTAGATTTGCCCCTCAAATTCGGCAACAAAAATGGTTGATTTTTGGTTCGCTGTTAGCGTTACTCATTGAAACTTAGTTGCGCTTACTCGATCCTTGGCCACTTAAATTTATTTTTGATAGTTTAATTGTTACTGGTTTTAATACTAATGCGATCGCTTTACCTTTTTTGCGCGGTCAAAGTCCTTTTTTGATTCTAGCGATTCTAGCTCTATTTATTATCGCGATCGCCCTGCTGCGTGCTATTTGTGCCTATTTCAGTTCGGTGGCGATGGCATATGCTACCAGTCACATTACCATCGAAATTCGCGCCAATCTTTACCGTCATCTACAAAATTTACCTCTCTCTTTTCATTCCAAAGTGAAAAGTGGAGATCTAATTGCCCGCGTTACTTACGATATCGAACGGATGCGAGAGGTTAGCGTCAATGCTTTTCTTCCTTTGATGACGAATATTCTGACCTTAACTGGAATGTTAGGCGTGATGATGTGGATGAATGCAGAATTAGCTACGATCGCCCTTCTGATTCTTCCCATTTTTCTTTTCTGTGCCAATCGTCTTTCAAAAAAAATTCGTCGCGTGGCTAAAATTCAATCTCAACGAGAGGGAGAAATGGCGGCGACAGCAGCAGAAGCAATGGGTGCGATTAGAATCGTACAAGCTTTTTCTCTGCAAGGTTTACTCGAACAAATTTTTGGGACACACAACCAAAAAAGTCTCAAAGAGGGTGCAAAAGCACTTAATTTAGCAGCAGAATTAGAAATAACGATCGAAGTATTAGTTGCGATCGCGACTGCTTTACACGACTTGGAAGGTTAGAGCGATCGAAGTAAAAAAATAAATTGTTTGATAAG
>CAZJTL010000329.1:0-2749 GCA_964548905.1 uncultured bacterium
AATTGAATTAATCAAAGCTTTTAGAGTCCAAACAGTAGCATCTTTAGCCCAAGTCGATCTTTACAGCAATTATGTCGATACGCTGCTTTTAGACGCTTATCATCCCCATCTCTTAGGCGGAACTGGTGCAACCCTCGATTGGTCAGCTTTAGCCGACTTCAAACCCAAAATACCTTGGTTCCTCTCAGGAGGCTTAACTCCAGATAATATTTTAGATGCTCTCAACAAAGTAAACCCTGACGGTATTGACTCATCGAGTGGGGTTGAGCGATCGCCAGGTGACAAAGATTTAGCTAAAGTTGCTAAGTTGTTTGAGAAATTAGCCGCTCGGTGAGCTATAAGGGGTTAGGGATTAGGGATTAGGGATTAGGGTGCAAAGAAGCTCCAGAGGCAGAGAGGCAGGTAAGACTGCGAGACTAGGGGACGAGGAGAAAAGTAGTAAGTAAAAAACTTAAAACTTAAGACTTAAGACTTAAAATTTATTTTCCTTCTGCCTTCGCACTTCGTACTTCTGCCTTCTGCTCCCTGCTAGAAAGCTCCCTACTCCCTGTTAAACTAGCTATACTGCTCTTCTGAATCCAGGTTAAACAACATTTGTAGAGACTGGAGACAGCGACGACGAGCTTCAATATCTTGTTGCGCTCTCAACTGTACCATAGGTTCGTGGAGAATTTTATTTACAATCCCTCTGGTTAGAGCCTCGATTACTTCTTGATGCTTTTCTGCGAATTCAGTTCCTAAGCGAGACAATGCTTTTTCTAGCTCTTGTGCGCGAATGTCTTCCATTTTGCTACGCAAACAGCTAATCGTGGGAACAGTCTCTAAAGAACGCCACCAGAGAATAAAAGCTTCTAGTTCTTCTTCGAGTAAGACTTCAGCTTCTTGTGCCATTTGACGACGGCTTTCTTGGTTCGCTGCTACTACTGCTTTCAAATCATCTACGTTATAAGCATGAATATTAGTCATCTCGTTGACATCGGCATGGACGTTACGAGGGACAGAAATATCAAACAGCATTAGCGATCGCTCGATGGCAATTACGCTTTCCAATTTAGTTCGATTTAAAATTGGTTCTGTCGCACCCGTACTAGTAAATACTAGGTCTGATTGGGCGATCGCCATCATCATTTCTGAGAGGCAATGAGTTTTCAAACCCGCATCGGGAAATAGATTGACTAATTCTTGCGACCTAGTATGAGAACGATTGACGATCGCGATTGTCCGTGCGCCTTTGGCAATTAAGTGTTGTACCAACAGGCGGGACATTTTCCCCGCACCAATAATACTAATGCTTTTACTAGTGAGATCGTCTACTTTAAGGCAAGCTAATTCTACCGCCGCAGAACTAATGGAAACAGCGCCAGTTCCAATGCTAGTTTCAGTTCGCACGCGCTTACCTGCGGAGATTGCTTGTTTGAAAAATCGATCTAATAATCTTCCCAAACCATTGTATTTTTGTGCCAACTTGTGAGTAGTTTTGATCTGGGCAAGAATTTGTCCCTCACCCAAAACTAAACTTTCTAAGCCAGCAGACACTCTTAACAGATGACGGAGAGCATCTTCATGCAACAGAGTAAATAAGTGCCTTCTGAGGCTACCAATCGGGATTTGACCGCGTTCCGCTAAAAACTGAACGATCGCTCTAACTCCTTGCTCGGTTTCGCTGGCAACCGCATAAATTTCCAAGCGGTTACAAGTACTTAAAATTGCCACCTCTTCAATGTGGGGGTAGCTCCGCAAACTGGCGATCGCTTCTTCTAGTTTAGCTTCTTGAATACTTAGCTTTTCGCGTATCTCTACTGCTGCTGTTTTGTGGCTAAGACCTACAACTAAGATATTCATGTGTTCTTCTCAAGTTTTTTTATTAATTAAATGAGTTTATTAGCCAGATAAAGTGATTTTTAATATTGTTAAAGAGTTTGGGCGAGTCAACAACTGGAGAAAATTTCCAGCGACACGCCCTTGAAAAGGAAAATATAACTTATTACCTTTTACTCTCTTAGTAGGCTACAGACGCAAAAATTCGCGCATTATAGTCCAGGTTTTTGGCTCATACAATTATCTCAATTGCACGTTTTTGGGTTTGTTTACCATATGAATGGTATCTACGAAACGAGCTGTTTTAGACTGGGAAGAAATAACCAGACTTTGAGTTCTCATGCCGCCTTTGAAAAAGCGAACGCCTTCCATCAGAGTACCTGTGGTAATGCCACAAGCTGCAAACAAGACTGTTTCGCCACAAGCTAGTTCGTCATCATTGTAGACACGATCGGGGTCGGTGATGCCCATTTCTCTGAGTCTAGCGAGATTCCCTTCTTTGCTTTCACCAATTAATCCTGTTTTCACAATTTCTGGATCGTAGATCAATTGTCCTTGGAAATGACCACCCAAACAACGCATTGCTGCTGCGGAAATGACTCCTTCTGGTGCTGCACCAATACCCATGAGGGCATGGATGTTAGTACCAGCAAAAGCACAAGAAATAGCAGCAGAAACGTCACCATCGCTGATTAATCTTACTCTTGCTCCCGCGTTGCGAATCTCTTGGATCAGTTCCTTATGACGGGGACGATCCATTACTACCACAACTAACTCTTCGATTGCGCGACTCATGCAGTCTGAGAGAATTTTTAAGTTTTCAGTGGCAGATTTGTTAATATCAACATGACCTTTAGCCACTGCTGGTGCTGCTAACTTTTTCATGTAAAAGTCTGGTGCAGCAAATAAACCACCTTTTTCCGAAATTGCC
>CAZJTL010000330.1:0-2748 GCA_964548905.1 uncultured bacterium
TAAAGGTTGCTGTAACTTCTGCTTCGCTGACGATGATATCGTTGACGGAAATTAACGGTTGTCCGCTAGAATCGCTATCGTTAGCACCAATTGTCCCAATTCCTAACCCATCAGCCAAGGTAGCATTAGTCGCCTTGGTTAAGAGAAAATTAAAATCTTCTACTGTCTCTACATTTTCATCGTTGAGAATATCAATAGGGATTGTTTTAGCTGTTTCGCCTGGTGCAAAAGTTACGCTACCAGTTTTAGCTAAATAATCTTCGTCTTGTGTTGCGGTGTTATTTTCTGTCTGATACTCAATGGTGATTTCTTTACTAGAGATACTATCGAGGGTGATAGTGAAGTAAGCTTGTTGGGCGCTTTCATCGACTATTACATCGTTTACCGAAGCAAAAGGAATTCCTGTAGTTAAAGTTTTATCGTTATCAATAATGGTGGCAATACCGATATAATCTCCTAAAAGAGCACTCGTAGTCGGATTGGATAATATAATGCCGAAAGTCTCATTTGGCTCGATATTTGCATCCAAAGTTAAAGAAACAACTACAGTTTTAGTGGTTTCACCTGGATTGAAACTAATTGTCCCAGCTTGTCCGACATAATCCGAACTAAGACTAGCTGAAGCTGTTTGGTTGAAGGTTTCGTAGTCAACGCTGACTATTTCTGTGGCGGGATGGCTTAAGCTAAGGGTAAAGGTTGCTGTAACTTCTGCTTCGCTGACGATGATATCGTTGACGGAAATTAAGGGTAATTCAGCCATAAATGAGTGTCTTTTGCTCGATCGATCTTCATAAGATATTCACATTCACCATCATTACCACTCCTAATAAAATTGGCAATATTGACATAAAAGTCCAAATATGTATCGTTTTCTAAGCTAAGGCTCATCAATAAAATAGAATTTCTGTATCAATTAAGATATAAAGATAAGAAATTTGGAGATTATCTGTATGCCTTCTTACCCTAAACTTGATGGTGAAGAAATTACCCGACGCGGCAAAGAACTTTATCAAAATATCCGCGATCGAGTCGAGACAACAGAGAATATAGGCAAAATTATTTCAATTAATGTTGAAACAGGTGAATATAAGATTGGAGATGATTTACTGCTAACAAGTCGTCGATTACAAGCAAAACAAGCTGATGCGCCAATTTGGGCAGGACGAATTGGGTTTAATGCAGTCTACGCTGTGGGCGGTACGTTGGTCAGGACTACATCGTGATACACGGAACTGTAGTTGGGCTTCAACCGCGAATAAATTTGATTCTTCGTCCCCCAGGACAGTCAGAGATCGAAGTTGAGTTTGTTATTGATACAGGCTTTGAAGGGTTTCTCACTAAAATTTATTGGATGAATTTTTATCATTGCCTCCTGAAGCACAAGAGCAAGTAGTAACTTTCATCGCTTTTTTGAAACAAAGCTACATAAAGTCTGAACCAGTTTTTGAATCGCGAGATGTTGATTTAACCAGCGATCCTTTCATTGGAATGTGGCAAGATCGCCAAGATTTAGCTAATAGTAGTGCCTGGGTGCGTAATGTCAGAGAAAACGAGTGGTCAAAACAGTGTGACTAATTTAACTATCGCACCCGTTGAGTGTCTCAGCGCTTGTAATCGTTCTTGTGTGGTTGCCTATGTAACTTGCGTCAATCGCGGCTGCATTCTCAAGAAATTGATGGTATGTGCTTCTTGCTTTCCGGATCGTTTTGCTGAAGCGTAAGGCTATCCCCTGACCCCTTATCGAACTCCTAACTACTTTTTCTCGTAATATCGATCGTAATTCTGCCGCCAAAATCGGGAATGGGTGCGGCGGGTTTGCTCAATTGCACTCTAACTTGTCGTACTTTCTCTAATTTCAGCAGATCTTCAGCAATTACTTCGGCTAGTTTTTCCACCAGCGCAAACTTAGCCGTTTTGATTATGTGTTGGACGAGCGAAATTGCCTGACGATAATCTAAAGTATCCTCGATCGCATCGCTGTTTCCGGCAGGCGCTAGATCCAGCCATAAAGTCAAATCTACTTCAAACCATTGTCCTAATACTCTTTCCTCAGCGAGAAATCCAGTGTAGCCGTAGCAGCGAATTGCCGTAATGTGAATTGAGTCCATTTAGCTTATATCTGAGTTAAAAAAATTTTATCAAACAACTGTTGTCAAAATGTAAAGAAGTTGTTACATTAATTAATGTAAGTTAAAAAATAAAAAATAAAATAAATAAAAAAGCTTTGGGAAACAGCATCCTTGGCAACTAGGCTCAAATTTTTAGACTTACAGCTATCGCGTCTACATTGATTTCTCCTACAAAAACCTCGGTTAGTAGCCGAGGCTTTTTATTTTTGTTAAGTTGAACAATTAAAGGGAACGCTCCTGACTCAACCAAGAGATTGCACTTCTGAGCCATTCTTCGACATTGGTATTTTTTAACAACAAATCGTCTTGACTGATTACCGAAATTGCTCCTTCTATTTCCTCGGTAGTATATCCCAAAGCTAGTAAAGTCATTTCTAGATCTTCGAGAATTGCTGCGGGTGGCATTGCTACCGTTGTAGATACGGTAATTCCAGCTATTTGCCGCCATTGAGCTAATTTAGTTTTCAGTTCTAGGGAAATGCGTTCGGCAGTTTTTTGGCCGACACCAGGTGCTTTGGTTAGAAGGCGAAGGTTGCCCGTGACGATCGCCTGTACTAAATCTTCGATCGCCAAAGTATCGATCAAGCCGATCGCTAACTGAGAGCCGATCCCGCTAACA
>CAZJTL010000331.1:0-2741 GCA_964548905.1 uncultured bacterium
CGATTTGGGCTAAATTATGGCGATCGTTAGCTACTTTTGCAAGAGGTCTATTCTTTACTATTATCAGATCATCCCGCAGGGATGCAACGCCTAGAGAGTTAATGACTAAAACCGTAGCAAATTAATGATGGTAGTTTCCGCGCTGCCCGCTTAATCCTTATGAAAATAGCGGTGAATTTCTTCTGCCAAACTTTGACCGATGCCAGAAACTTGCATTAATTGCTCGATACTGGCTTCACGAATATAGTCGATCGAGTGGAAATGAGCTAAAAGTAATTTCTGTCTGTGAAAACCCAAACCAGGAATCTCATCTAAGCGCGATCGCCTTGCTTGTTTCATTCTTTGTTGACGATGAAAAGTAATCGCAAAGCGATGTGCTTCATCTCTGAGTCTTCTCAACAAGTGAACTCCTGCTTGTTCGGAGTCAGTATTGAGTGGGAAAGATTCACCAGGTAAGAAAATTTCCTCTCGCTGCTTAGCCAAACTAATCACTTTGACATCATTTAAAAGATCCATCTCAGCCAAAACAGCAACCACCGCCGACAATTGACCCTTTCCACCATCAATAACAATTAGATCGGGAAAATCAAAACCTTGAATCCTCTGCTGCTTATAATTCCGAAACCGCCGACCAATCACTTCTGCCATACTAGCAAAGTCGTCAGAATGACCGATCGTGACAGTAGGATTTTTGATTTTATAGTGACGATAGTGCTGCTTGGCAGGTACTCCGTCAATAAAGACTACTTGTGAAGCGACAGCGTTAGAACCTTGAATGTGTGAGATATCGTAGCATTCGATTCTTCTGGGAAGTTCTGGTAAATCGAGAATCTCAGCTAAATCTTGCATTGCTTGGCTGTTGCGATCGCTGTCTTTTTGCGTTCTGGCTAATTCATACCCTGCATTGCGTTCCACCATTTCGATTAATTCAGCTTTGCTTTGTCGCTGAGGTACGACGATCGTAACTTTACGTCCTTTAGTTTGTGTCAGCCAGTCGGTTAAGATTTCTGCTTCAGGTAGTTCGTGCTGTACGATAATCTCTGTAGGGATTTCGATGCCTTCAACTTGAGAGTAATGTTCTTCTAAAACTCTCTGTAAAATTGCTCCTGGTTCTCCTGAAGTCGCATCAGCAAAGAAACCCAATCTTCCGACTAAACGTCCCGCACGAATTTGAAACAGTTGAATGCAACAATGTTGTTCGTTTGCAGCTAAGGCGATCGCGTCTCTGGAAATAGTATCGTCTGGTAAGGCGACTTTTTGTTCGGCATTGACGGAATCTAAAGCTTTGAGGCGATCGCGAAGAGTAGCAGCTAACTCAAAGTTTAATTCCTCTGCTGCATTCTCCATTTGTGTTTGCAGAATCTCAAGCAATTCTCCCGTTCTTCCCTGAAAAATCATCGCTACTTTCTGCACCGACTTGTGATAGTCTTCGGAACTAATCAAACTTTGGCACACCCCAGGACAACGACCGATATCATAATTAAGGCAAGGACGGTCTTTAAAAAGAGGACGAGGACGCTGACGCAGAGGAAATACTCGCTTAATAATAGCTAAAGTGCTACGTAATAGATGAGTATCGACATAAGGACCGTAAAACCTGTCTTTTTCGTTGCCTCTTTGCCGTTTGCGAGTGATGAAAATGCGGGGATACTTTTCTGACCAAGTAATGCAGACATAGGGATATTTTTTGTCATCCTTGAGTAGGACGTTGAAATGAGGCTGATGTTGCTTGATTAAATTTGCCTCTAATGCCAGCGCTTCGGCTTCGGTGTCGGTGACAATAAACTCAATCTCGGCTACTTGTTGCACCATTAAAGCGATGCGAGGACTGTGGTTATGCAGATCGCGAAAATAAGAACGAACGCGCGATCGCAGCTTTTTCGATTTACCAATATAGAGAATATTGCCGTTGAGTTCCCGCATGAAATAAATACCTGGTTCGGCGGGAATTTCTTGGAGACGACTTTCCAGGCGATCGCTATCTTTAAGTAGAGGTAAAGTTGTGGTAGATGTTGTCACGATTTTATCTTTAAAGATTTTCGATCGAGCGATTTTTAGTTATGGGGATAGCCCTATATTTTCTCAGTTTATCTGGCTGTTCTAAATCATAAAAGAGTTCTCGATTAATTAGTTTGATTTTCTAATTTTTCAACTCGTTTGGCTAAATCTAAAATTTGTTGCTGTAAGTCTAAGCGGTCTGAATCGGAGGTGATACTGTATCCAACTAGTTGTTCGATACGTCTTTCGTGGCGGTTGGAAACTTCTAGTAGTTGTCCGATACTTTGAACTAGTACATTAATATCTTCGCGTTGTCGTTGCGATTCCTCTCTTAAGAGGTTAAAGTTTTCGCGTTGTCGTTGCGATTCCTCTCTTAAGAGGTTAAAGTTTTCGCGTTGTCGTTGCGATTCTTCCTGTAACTTCAATTGGCTGTTTTGCAATTCTCTTTGAACTGCTAACATGCCTTCAATAGTGCTTTGGATTTCTTCTGGGGTCATCTGGGAAGAGAGATAAGTCTATAAATTTTATTATAAGAGGATGGTTTTAGTTTCACCTAGCGATCGCATTAGCCATAGTAAGCAATCGATTTTTTAGTAAGGCGATCGCTATAGTTACTAGTCGAAGAAGTACTATAAAAGCGATCGCTAGTTTGGATATTATTTTCGGAGATCGCATGACTCTTAAATTTTTCGGCGTTGCATCCCTGCGGGATGATCTGATAATAGTAAAGAATGAAATGTCCT
>CAZJTL010000332.1:0-2713 GCA_964548905.1 uncultured bacterium
ACTAAAAGCAAACAACAAACAACTAAAAACAAAGGTAAACTATGCCCAAACCTGGTATTCATCCCACTTGGTATCCAGAAGCCAAGGTTATTTGTAACGGTGAAGTTGTGATGACCGTTGGTTCTACTCAGCCAGAAGTTCACGTAGAAATTTGGTCTGGAAACCATCCTTTTTACACTGGTACACAAAAAATTATCGATACAGAAGGACGAGTCGATCGCTTTTTACGTAAATACGGGATGCTCGATAGCACTGAAGAACCCAAAAATAAGCCTTCTCAAAAAAAATAGCTACTTATTTGACTTTATTGCCCAGCAGAATTACTCTCTGCTGGGTTAAACATATTTATATAAAAAATAATTTATTGTTAGTTTAGGAGTGTTAATCAAATGGCAGAAACATATCTTTTAGAAAAACTAAAATCTGTAGAGCAAACTTTTCAAGAATTAACACGTCGTCTCGCCGATCCTGACATTGTTACCAACCCAGAAGAATTACAGCGAGTAACCAAAGCCAGATCTTCTCTAGAAGAAACTGTGCTTACTTACGAACAATGGCAAAATACGGTCAAAGCATTAGCTGAAGACAAAGAAATTCTCAAAGAACCCAATAGCGAGCCAGAATTAAAAGAAATGGCAGCCTTTGAGATAAAGGAACTAGAAGAAAAACTAGAACAACTAGAAAATAGATTAAAAATTCTCTTACTACCTCAAGATCCCAACGACGACAAAAACATTATGTTGGAAATTCGGGCGGGAACTGGAGGAGATGAAGCAAGTATTTGGGCTGGCGATCTAGTGCGGATGTACTCGCGATATGCCGAGTCTCAGAACTGGAAAGTTAGTTTAGTCAGCGAATCTTTAGCTGATATGGGAGGTTTTAAAGAGGCGATTTTAGAAATTCAAGGCGATCGCGTCTATAGTAAGCTCAAGTTTGAAGCAGGAGTACATCGAGTGCAGCGAGTTCCTGTCACAGAAGCAGGAGGAAGGGTACATACTTCTACAGCCACGGTAGCGATTATGCCAGAAGTAGATGATGTAGAAATTCATATCGATCCCAAAGATATAGAAATGACCACTATGCGTTCTGGCGGTGCTGGCGGACAAAACGTCAACAAGGTGGAAACTGCGGTAGATTTGTTTCACAAACCAACGGGAATTCGCGTCAAATGTACCGAAGAGCGATCGCAGCTACAAAATAGAGAGCGTGCGATGCAAATTTTGCGAGCTAAGCTCTATGAAATCAAACTAGCAGAACAGCAGCAAGCGGTCAGTTCGATGCGAAAATCTCAAGTAGGAACGGGAGCGCGATCGGAAAAAATTCGTACCTATAATTACAAAGACAATCGCATTACCGATCATCGATTGGGACAAAATTTTACGCTGGCAGGAGCTTTGGATGGTAATATCGAAGAGCTGATTCAGTCTTGTATCGCTCAAGATCAACAGGAAAGATTAGTCGAATTAGCCGCTTCCATCGATACGGCTGGGGCGCTTAAGTAGGACTAACGGCGTTGCTGATTTGTTGCTGATTCGATCTATCTAAATGGAGCGAGAGGACTCCCGTTACAGTTAAGCGAGTCGTTCAGACGAGCAATAATTTAACGGGATGATGAATCGCGACCAAAAAACAAACCGCGTAGCGACGTTAATGTTTTGGAGTAGATTGCGCCTCAACATATTGTTTCAATTGCTCCACAGTAACACCTCCACAAGAAGCCACGAAGTAAGCGCCAGTCCAAAAATAAGGCTTGCCATAGAAATATTTCTGACTTAGTTCTGGATATTCTTGTCTAATCAATCTAGCACTAACAGTCTTTAAATTAGCAATAAGTTTAGACATTTCTACGTCTGGTCTGTAATCCACGAGTAGATGAACGTGGTCAGATTCTCCATTGAATTCTAATAACTCACTACGCCACTTCAAGAGTGTTTCAGAAAATATTTGTTCCAACCTAGTTAATATCTCTTGATTGATTGCTTTTTTTCGGTATTTAGTAACAAAAACAATATGAGCGGTGAGCCTGTATACTCCTCTAAAACCTTTTTTATAAATGCTTGACATAATATAGCGATAAGTATATATTTAACTTTATCATGAATCTTGTCGAGCAGTGATTACTTTTACTTACAGATCCAAAATAAAGCCAACAAAACAACAAATTATACAGATAGAACAGTACTTGGATATTTGTAGAAGTGTTTATAATTTTGCTCAGGCAGAACGTAAAGCTTGGTTGGAGTCACGTAAGTCAAAAGTAGATCGTTGTTCGCTAGTTTCTGAATATATTCTTCCTGCCGATTTACCTTTTCCTGGATACAACGAACAAGCAAAATCTTTAACTAAAGCTAAACAAAAAATACCTCATTTGAAGCTAGTAAATGCTCAATGCTTGCAACAAGTATTGAAGCAATTAGATCGAGCTTGGATTGACTTTTTTAGAGTATCAGGTCGAGGATTTCCTAAGTTTAAAAACAAAAATCGGTTTAGAAGTTTTGTTTTTCCTCAATTAGGAAAAGATTGTTTGGCAAATGGCAGGGTTAAATTACCTAGCATTGGCATTGTAAGAATTAGACAATCAAGAGAATATCCAACTGGCTTTACTCCCAAACAATTTAGGATAGTGAGACGAGCAACTGGTTATTACTTGATGGTTACTTTGGCGTTGCATCCCTGCGGGATGATTTAAAGAGGGACAGTTCCATAGTGAAGA
>CAZJTL010000333.1:0-2674 GCA_964548905.1 uncultured bacterium
TGCAAAAGGCAAGAGGGAAAATACAGTGTGTAATTAATTCTGTTTAGATACTTATAGCAATCCTAGATGAATCGTAAAAATTTAGTATTATAGCTATCAGCTATCAGCTAACTGCTGATAGCTGATAGCTGACGGCTAAGAGGGCAACCATAAAGGATTGCCCCTACGGCTGACGATAGAAAAAAACAACTATAACTAATGAAAATTGCAATTACTGGAGCAACTGGCTTTGTTGGCAGTCGTTTAGTTGAAAAACTAAGTAAGCAAGGAGAGTCAGTTATTGTATTGACTCGATCTGTCGATCGCGCTAGACGTTTATTTCCTAACTCAGCTTTTCCCAATTTAGAAATAATTAGCTGCAATCTCAAACAACCAGGAGAATGGCAACAAGCGATCGCGGGTTGCGACGGGATAGTCAATCTTGCTGGAGAACCGATCGCCGAACGTTGGACAAAAGAACACAAACAGGAAATAATTGCCAGCAGACAATTGGGGACTCGCAATCTGGTTGAAGCGATTAAACAAGCTAATCCTAAACCTAGCGTATTAATCAATGCTTCTGCGATCGGCTACTATGGTAGCAGCGAAACCGCTACTTTTGATGAACAAAGCGCCCCAGGTAACGATTTTTTAGCTGAAGTTTGTAAAATTTGGGAAACAGAAGCTCAAAAAGTAAAAGAGGCAGGTATTCGTCTTGTTATTCTCAGAATTGGTATTGTTTTAGGTAATGGCGGTGCGTTGGGAAAAATGATCGGGCCATTTAAAATGTTTGCAGGTGGGCCGATCGGTAGTGGTCGTCAGTGGTTTTCTTGGATTCATCGCGAAGATTTAGTCAATCTAATTATCGAAGCAATTAAGCGCCAAGATCTAGAAGGAACTTTTAATGCCACAGCACCCAATCCTGTCAAAATGACAGAACTTTGTCAGACTTTAGGGGAAGAAATGCATCGTCCCTCTTGGTTGCCCGTTCCCGACTTCGTTTTAGAATTGATTTTAGGCGATGCTGCCAAGGTAGTGCTAGAAGGTCAGCAAGTCTTGCCCAAGCAAACTCAGGCGATCGGTTTTCAATATCAATATCCCACGATAAAATCGGCATTAGCAGAAATTGTTGCTAATCTCTAGGCAATTAAAGCTGGATAGCGATTCGTCAGTTACCAAATCCTAATTTATGCAACGTACTCGTCTTAATACCCTGGTCGAACTAGCTGGCGATCGCCTCAATCAATTATTTAGCAATCCCTGGCGGCGCTCTGCTTTACTGCTAATTAGCTTTCTGTTTGGCGTGTTTATGGGTTCTGTCATCATCACCACGGCGGGACAAGATGCTGCATGGGACGTATCTAGTGCAGCAATAATTGTGTTATTTACCGAAGTAATTAGCTATCTATTCTACAGTCGCATCCGCCGCGTCCCCATTGAAGAAACAGTAATCAGAGAACAAATTAGGCAGACTCTAACACAACAGCGATCGCTTCTTTTAGATGTTTTAAACCTTTTCAAGATTGGTTTGACCTATAGTTTATTTTTAGAAGCTTTCAAACTTGGTTCTTAAAAAAATATGTCTAGCTGTTTAGAAATTCTCAAATGCTGCACCCAGTATAAAAAGTATACTGAAGACGAAGTACAACAATTATCAGCAGTAGAATTAAATACAGCACAACGCGCCCAAGCATTTGATGTTAATAGCAGGAATTGCCAACAAAAACTAAAACAAAGACTACAAATACTATTAGATCTATATCCAGACGTTTTAGAACTCTGTGGGGGTTTTGGTTTTCAAGACTCAGATTATGTATTAAATACCTTGTGGACTTTGTGGCTACCCTTAACCATACAACTAACATCTCAAAAACAAGAATTGGGGCGCACTCTCGTTCAAGGAATATTGGGAGGACAGGGAACGGGAAAGACTACTCTAGCAGCAGTAATCAAACTTTTAGCTAAGTATTTTGGCTATTCTAGTGTAGCCATTTCGATCGACGATCTCTACAAAACCTATGCCGAAAGACAACAACTACAACAGCAAGATCCTCGTTTAATTTGGCGAGGGCCACCAGGTACTCACGATCTAGAATTAGGGATAAAGGTATTAGAACAACTACGTCGATCGAATTTTCAAGCACCAGTTGTCATCCCTCGCTTTGATAAATCTCTACATAATGGTGCAGGCGATCGCTGTGAACCAGATTTGGTTGATTCAGTCGATCTAGTTTTATTTGAAGGTTGGTTTGTTGGCGCACGTCCGATCGAGTCTAGTCTGTTTGAGAATGCGCCATCCCCTATAGTTACTCCAGAAGATCGATTATTTGCTCTCGATACCAACAAGAGACTGGCGGAATATTTACCTCTATGGAATCAATTAGACCGCTTGTTAGTGCTGTATCCTGTCGATTATCGCCTCAGCAAACAGTGGCGTAAGGAAGCCGAACATAAGATGATCGCCCAGGGAAAAGAAGGTATGAGCGATGAAGAGATCGATCGCTTTGTTGAGTATTTCTGGCGATCGCTGCATCCAGAGTTATTTATTAAACCTCTAATTAGTAATGCTAACTTTGTCGATCTGATTGTAGAAATTAACCCAGATCATAGCCCAGGTCGAGTTTATCTCCCTTCGGGAGACTACCGTGTACACACAAGTTGATTCTGAGAGAGTTTCCAGCCCAAGAAAATAGAT
>CAZJTL010000334.1:0-2668 GCA_964548905.1 uncultured bacterium
ATTTAAACGCCCCGTCCTACCCTCACCTGTGTAATTAATTTTGTGCAACTACTTACTGCCTTCACTGAAACAAATTAAATGAATACACATCATAAGTGTATCTAATGTAACTAATATACCTGTCAGTTGTTTGTTCCAGTTTGCTAAGAGTCACCCTACTCGAAGTCAGAAGGACGGCAAGCGATCATAAGTTCAGTTTCGATCGCCTATTAGTAATCCTAAAGAAAAAAAATATTACGATTTGGGTTTTTATAATGTACAATCAGTTGCATAGATTTCAATCAATGGTTTTTTGAATTACATAAACTAAAGTCTATGTCAACATCACTCAATGTTTTCTTTACAATTTTGATACATTTCTAGATTTTCCTTTAGGTTTTTTTTGCAATTTGCCAAACACTAGTTAAGCCTAATATTTCTGAGGCGTTCAAGATTCGGGTTAGGCAAAGTTACAGAAATATTATTTATCAATAACTAGGAGCCTTTATGAGCGACTTTTCCCGAAGAAGATTTTTATACACCGCTGGTTCATCTGCTCTAGGTGCTTTATTTCTCAAAGGATGTGTGGGTAATCCTCCTTCGATGGCAGATTTATCGCCAAAAGTAGAAGCGATGGAATTAAGTCCAGAGCAAGTACCAGAAACAACGGCAGTTAAGCTTGGCTATTTGCCTATTCTTGAAGCTGCGCCTCTTGTTGTCGCTGAATATAAAGGCTTCTTTGCTAAATATGGTTTGAAGGATGCCAAGGTTTCTAAACAAGCTAACTGGGCATCAGCTAGAGACAACGTAAAAATTGGTTCTGCTAACGGTGGTATCGATGGCGGACAATGGCAAATGCCTATGCCATATCTAATTAGTGATGGCACTCTAACTAATGGGGAAAAAGTTCCCATGTATGTTATGGCGCAGTTGAATACTCATGCCAATGGGATTGCAGTGTCTAAGATGCACGAAGGCAAAGGTATTGGTATCGACCTTTCTGCTTCTGCTGACTATATTAAAAGCCTACCTAAAGATATAGGTAGGAAATTTAAAGTAGCCTATACCTTCCCCAAAGCTAATCAAGACTTTTGGGTACGCTATTGGTTAGCTTCTGGTGGTATCGATCCAGATAAAGATGTTGACTTGCTAGCCGTACCCCCTGCGGAAACCATGCAAGGGATGAAAACTGGTTCTATGGATGCTTTTAGTACAGGCGATCCTTGGCCCTTCCGCATCGTCGATAACGATACTGGCTTTATGGCGGTACTCACTTCCGAGATGTGGAAATTTCACCCAGAAGAATATTTAGCGTTGCGTGCTGACTGGGTAGACAAACATCCGAAAGCAACTAAAGCTTTATTAAAAGGATTAATGGAGGCTCAACAATGGTGTGACAATCCCAAAAACCGAGTTGAGTTGACGAGAATTTTATCCCGACGCAGTTTCTTCAATGTTAAAGAAACGATTATTCAACCTCCCTACAAAGGTATGTACAAAATGGGAGATAAAAAGCCAGATGTCAATGATATCAATCTGGGTCCTCTTTATTGGAAGGACGGCTTAGGTAGCGTTTCTTATCCCTATAAGAGTCACGATTTATGGTTCTTAACTGAAAGTGTGCGTTGGGGCTTTATGCCTGAAGATACTTTAGCTAAGGCTAATCAATTAATTGATAGTGTCAATCGTCACGATCTTTGGCTAGAAGCAGCGAAAGAGGCAGGTTTTGCCGATCTTTCTACTAATACATCTCGCGGTGTTGAGAAGTTTTTCGATGGCGTGGAATTTGACCCCACCAATCCAGAAGCTTATCTACAAAGCTTGAAAATTAAAAAAGTTTAGTGCTTGGTTCATTGTTCATTGTTTCTAGCTCAAAGCTGATTGCTGAGAGCTGATAACTAACTGCTAATAAATATAAGGGTAAGACTATGACTGCAAATGCAAGGATGCGTAATAAAGGTGGAGCTAATGGGAATTTTCTTAGCTCTTGGTGGGAAAAAAATGGAGGCGATATTATTCCTCCTATTCTGGGGATTCTAGCATTTTTACTTATTTGGCAAATATTTTCTGGAATAGGTTTAACTAAGTTACCAGGGCCTTTAAGCGTTTGGACGGATACACGTACGAGAGAGTTACTTTTATATCCATTTTACGACTTGGGTGGATTAGATAAAGGTCTATTTTGGCAAACCATGGCTAGTTTGGGTCGAGTTGCCCAAGGTTATTCACTAGCAGCGATCGTCGGTATTGGTGGCGGTATTTTGGTAGGAACCAATCCTTTACTGAACAAAGCTTTAGATCCACTCTTTCAGTTTCTCCGCATGGTTGCACCTTTGGCATGGGTACCGATCGCCTTGGTTGCACTACAACAAAACCAACCTGCTGCTATTTTCGTTATCTTTATCACTTCAGTTTGGCCGATTCTGATCAATACTATTGAAGGAGTCAAACAAATTCCTGAAGACTATAACAACGTTGCTAAGGTTCTCAAACTTTCCAAGAAAAAATACTATCTCAATATTCTTCTACCTTCAGCACTTCCTTACATCTTCACTGGGTTAAGAATCGCGATCGGTCTAGCTTGGTTGGCAATTATCGCCGCAGAAATCGTTATGTCTGGTATCGTCGGCATCGGTTTCTTCAGCGGGGCTGCTTACCAACAAAACTACCGAAGTCAAATACGGTTAGC
>CAZJTL010000335.1:0-2610 GCA_964548905.1 uncultured bacterium
GGAGAAGTAATGAGTAATGAGTAATAAGTAATGAGTAAAAAACTTCTGCCTTCTGCCTTCTGCTCCCTGCTCCCTGTTCCCCTATCTCATCGATAAATCAGAATTGAGAGTAACTGCTAAATCAGTTTTGGGATTAATCGAAATTAACTCAGCTTGACTTCCTCCCAAAAGCCAGCCACCTACAGCACCTAAAGCTGCACCACCTAAGACTTCTTCTACGTCGATTTTGCCAAAAATCCCAGACAAAACGGCAGAAGCAGCGCCGCCGATCGCCGCACCTTCAAGAATGTCACCAGCGTCAGCGCCTTTCTTGACTACTTCTGTTTTTGAAACTGGGGCAGAAGTAGCATCTAGTGAAAATTGTCTACCATCTGAAAGAACTAATTTTTCCGCCACAAATTGAGAACCAGCACCAGACTGTGAGGTAGTAGTGGTTGATTGAGAGCGACCGTTAATAGTTTGCGTGCTAGTACTGGTAGACTGGGAATTTCCACCACCAGCAGGTTGAATTTTACCAACTATTTGCGAACCTTTGGGAATCAAGATCAGGTTGCCAGATCTAACATTAGACGCAGTTAGAAGAGTTACAGGTACTGTTTCTTCTTTGGTAACTAAAATTTTTTCTTTTTCAAAGTCTACGGGAATGGTCGTTCCTGCTGGCACTAAAGATTGGTTCCCGATCGAGGTTCCTCCTTGGTTGCGAAACAGAGGCTGAGCATTAGCAGAGTTTAACAACACAGTAGGCGCGATCGCGGTCGTACTTATTAATAAAGCGATCGAGGAAAAGAGTTTACATCTAGAGTATTTTAAAGAAAACATCAACAATATCCCTTTTTACTAGTATTTTTCAAGATTAAAGACGTTTGAGGAAATAGAGTAGTTCCTCAAGATTGATTGCTGACTACCCTTCGAGCAAAACAGAACAGGCTTCATCAACTTTTGTATCTTCAGGAAAGATCGACCTTATGCCTTCTCTTGTCAGGATTTCAAGCATTTACATCCCCAAATAAATTTATTTGCAGAAACATCAGATAGCAGGACAAAGTCAATAAAGTAATTTACGATCTTTGTCGTTTAGTAATTAATTCTGATGATTTCGCGTTTTCATCCTAGAGAAGAAAAAGAAAATTTTGAGGAAATTAGGGATGAGGGATTAGGGGTTAGGGGTTAGAGAGCAGGGGAGCAGAGGAGCGGAGAGGCAGGGGGCAGTGGATGCAATGAACAATGAGCAATGAACAATTAACTATCATTAATAATGTTAAAACAGCAAAAACCAAGCATAAACACCAAAAAATTAACCAATAATGCCTACTTAATCTCGATCGCGGGATTGATATTCTTAGGATCTGTTGGTTTTATTGGCATAGTTGTTCAAGCTATTCATTGGTTTGAACAATCGAACTTGGAAAAGAGTAAAAAAGAATTAGATAATAATAGCTCTCCCGTGCTGTCTCTAGCTTTTGCTTCCGATCGACAAAGACAACCTCAACTAATGGCGATCGCCTCTGGAAAAGAAAAATTAGCTCATGCTTCTGCGGGGTTGCAATATCTCGATCGCGCTCGTTCTCGTTATTTATTAGCTTGCGATCTGCTCAAGCAAAATCAACCTCAAGCTGCCCTAGAACAGTTAAAAAATTTAGATAAACAATATGTTGTCCTAGCTCCCTACATTTTACTCAAGCAAGCAGAAGCTTATCAATTACTCAAACAGTCTAATCGAGCATGGCAGACTTGGCAGCAAATTCTCAAAAATTATCCAGAATCTGGAGCGATCGCGACCGTACTTTATCAATTAGGTCGCTCTGATGACCAATATTGGGACAAATTAATCGATAAATATCCTTATTCTCCCTACTCTCAAGCCATTATTCGTCAACGGTTACAAAAAAATCCAGATCGAGTCGAGCTATTAATCCTCTTAGCTAAATACAATCAAGAACAAGATACTACTCAGGTTAAAGACCGCTTAGTATTAGAGTATACCAATAAGCTAAACCCAGAAGATTGGGAAGAAATTGCCTTTGGTTATTGGCAAAATAAAGAACATCGTAAAGCTGCTGATGCTTATTTATTATCTCGGTTAACTCCTCGAAATCTCTATCGTGCGGCTAGAGGCTTTGAATTAAATGGTAACAAAGACCGAGCGATCGCTACCTATCAAAAGCTGCTCAAAGAATTTCACGATGCCCAAGAAGCAGGTGCAGCATTATTACGCTTAGCTGGATTATCTTCAGGAAAAGAAGCGATCGCTTATCTAAACTTAGTAATTAAAAAATTTCCTGCTCAAGCAGCCGATGCTTTGCACTCCAAGATTATTATCTTACAAGCGCTGCATCGTGAAGTTGAGGCAACTCAAACTCAACAACAATTACTACAAAATTATCCTGATTCAGAAGCAACGCTACAGTATCGTTGGAGTGTCGCTCAAAAATTAGCCGCCAAAAACGATCTAATTAATGCTTGGCAATTCTTGCAACCAATCTTTCAAAGTAAAGTAGAAAGCGATTTATTTTCCGAAATTAGCTTTTGGGCAGGCAAATGGGCGCTAAAAATTGGTCGCCAGCAAGATGCTAAACTTGCTTTTACTAACATTATTGCCCGCTATCCAGA
>CAZJTL010000336.1:0-2507 GCA_964548905.1 uncultured bacterium
CACTCATGCAAGAGGGAAAATACAGTGTGTAATTAATTCTGTTTAGATACTTATTTCAGTTATTACAGCTATTAGCAATTAACCATGAACCATGAACTATGAACTATGAACCATGAACAAAGTCCAAAAAACTATTCTATCTATTTTGCTATTAGGTTCGATCGCTCGTTTACTTCCTTATCTTGCTCCTATTCGCGATCGAGATATTCGACAAACAGAACAAACTTTTGCCTTTAGCGATCGCCACGGTTTACCTCTAGGCACAATTTTAACCAAAGACCAAGAACATACTGCTGTTGTCCCTCTAGAATCAGTTTCTCTTCATTTCATAAATGCTATTATTGCGGCGGAAGATAAGAGATTTTATCAAAATGGTGCGTTAGATTTACAAGCGATCGCTCGTTCTCTCAAGCAAATCATCCAACACCATCGGATTGTCAGTGGTGCTTCTACGATTACGATGCAACTGGCAAGAATGTTAGAACCTGCACCCCGCAATCTTCCTGCAAAAGTCAAAGAAATTTGGCTTTCCTGGCGCTTAACTGCTGGTATGAATAAGGAGCAAATTCTGGCGAACTATATTAATCGTTTGCCGATGGGAAGTAATATTTATGGAGTAGAAGCAGCATCTCAAATTTATTTTGGTTTACCTTCGTCCGAACTCAATCTCGCTCAAGCTAGTCTTTTAGCTGCCATTCCCAATAATCCCAACTATCTCAATCCCTATGACTATTGGCAGAATTTAAAAAAAAGACAGAGATATGTTCTCGATCGCATGGTAAAAGACGGTTATATTAACTCTCATCAAGCACAAAGAGCGATCGACACTAAAATTACCCTGCAACCCCGTCAACAAGGGATTATCGCCGCGCCTCATTTTCTCTTTTGGTTGAGTAAACAATTACCTGAATCTCGGTTCGATCGCGTTCGTACTACTATCGATCGCCCTTTACAACAGTTTGTCGAAACGCAAGCACAGCAAATTGTAAAGAGTCTTGCTTCTCAAAACGTTCATCATGCAGCCGCTTTAGTTATCGATAACCAGACAGGAGAAGTACTCGCTTATGTTGGTTCTCCCAATTATTTTGCAGGCGATCGCTTAGGCAATAATGATGGCGTGCAAGCATTGCGCCAACCTGGTTCTACCCTTAAACCTTTTCTGTATCAACTTGCCTTAGAAAAAAATCTGCTCCGTCCCAACAGTATTCTGGCAGATATTCCTACCCATTACTCGATTCCAGGTGGAAAATTATACAGCCCCACAGATTACAATGAAACTTATGCTGGGCCGGTTTTAGTTCGGATTGCTCTAGCCAATTCTCTCAATGTTCCTGCTATTCGTACCCTTGAGCAAGTAGGTGTGTCTAGTTTTCTAAATAGATTGCAAGAATTGGGTTTCGAGCATTTAAATAAATCCCCAGAATTTTATGGTTTAGGATTAACTCTAGGCAGTGGTGAAGTAAGTTTATGGGAACTTGCTCGTGCTTATGTAGCTTTAGCAAGACAAGGTAATAGCATCCCACTGACTACAGTATTAGGTGTAGAGAGGCAGAGAGGCAGAGAGGCAGAGGGGCAGAGGGGCAGAGGAGTAGAGGGGCGTGAAAGCTGGTTGCTGATTTCAGACATGCTTAGCGATCGCCATGCACGCGCTCGTTCTTTTGGAGTAAATTCGGTTCTGAATTTACCTTTTCCTACTGCGGTTAAAACTGGTACTTCTTCTAATTTTCGCGATACTTGGACGGTTGGTTTTAGTAGTGACTATACCATTGCTACTTGGGTAGGAAATTTTCAAGGCGAACCGATGCAAAAAGTTTCTGGTGCTATGGGTGCAGCACCTTTATGGGCGAGAATTATGTTGCATCTCCACGAAGGTAAGGAAGCGAAACCTCTACCCAAACCCGACCGCTTGGTGCAGCGTCCTGTCTGTGCTTCATCTGGTTTAAAGCCAACTCCTGCATGTCCTGCGATCGTGCAAGAATATTTTTATGCAGAAGATCTGCAAGAATACGAAAATCATATTGATACTATTTATAGAGCTACTACTGCCGATCGCACGACGATTAATTTGCCCGAACAATACGATCGCTGGTTGGCAAAACAACCCCAACTAATTTCTCGTTCTGGGAAATTAAAAATTGTTTCTCCTAGCAATGGCGATCGATTTATTTTTTATCCGAACAATAGACAGCAGAAATTAGAATTTAAAGTGGCAGGAACAAGAGAACAACCGATCCAGTGGTGGCTTAACGGTCAAAAATTAGCTGAAGGAAATTCTTCTTCATTCTTCTGGAACTTAGCTCCTGGCAATTGGACTTTAGAAGTTAAGCAAGGAAACAATAGCGATCGCCTTTCTTTTCGTGTTGATTTAGCCGAGAGGCGATCGATTCGTCGTGGATTTTCGATTAGCAGTCCTTATACCAAATAGAAAAAAGAATGAAACAGCCCTGGGGGGCCCCAGGGCTGTTTCATTCCCTTTTTTTTACTCTAAACAAAGTAAAAGATAGTTG
>CAZJTL010000337.1:0-2484 GCA_964548905.1 uncultured bacterium
CAGAAGCGCTTCCTTTACTGACAGTCAATCCTTCTGCCTTTTTCTTCAATCAAATCAACCCTGGACGTATTGAAAATCGATCGACTGCACCAGCAGGAATCGATTCATTAGAAAAACCTCTATCTGGTTTGCAAGTTCCAGACGGTCGAAGTTTGCTTCTAGTAGGTGGAGACATAGCTATAGATGGAGGGAAATTGAATGCTTTGGGTGGTCGAGTAGAATTAGCAGGAATTGCTGGTTTAGGAACAGTAGGATTGCAAGTTGATGGTAATGATTTAAGTTTAAATGTTCCTGATGAAATAGCTAAAGCCGATGTCTCGATCGCCAATGGAGAAATAGATGTAAGAACTGCTGACAATGGCGGCAGTATTGCGATCGATGCTAAAAATTTTCAGGTTTTGCCAACCAGCACTCTTTGGGCTGGAATAAGGGAAGGCTTAGGCACAGTTAACTCTCAGGCAGGAGATATTTCGATCTCTGCTGAGTCTGTTTCTTTATCAGGTGTTAGTACTATTTTCAATTCCGTAAGACCCAATGCTATTGGCAATGGAGGCGACATCAACATCCAGGCTGGCACATTGTCTTTAACTGAGGGTGCTGAAATAATAGCAAATATTAATACACAGGGAAATGCAGGCAATATAAACATTCAAGTGCGCGATCGCGCCGTCTTTGATGGGACGGATAGTGATGGATTTCCTAGTGGAATCTTAGATGTAATCCGAAAAGGAGCTAGAGGAAATTCTGGTAAAATCCAACTCAGGGCTGGTTCTCTCTCTATGACTAATGGTGCTGTCGTGCAAACTAAAAGCGAAGGAGAGGGAAATTCAGGCGATATTACTATTGATGTCCGAGACGATATATTTTTAGATTCTTTTGGAACAAAGCCTAGAGGTTCGACAGGAATATATGCCACTTCAGAGACTGAAAGCTTTATCCAGGGAGGAAATATTAATATTACTGCAAAATCTCTGTTTCTAGAAAATGGTGGTACGATAAGCGCTACTGCCTTTGGTAACGGAAATGCAGGGAACGTAACAATTCAAGTTCGCAATCTCGCTTCTTTTGATGGATTCGTGAACAAAAATTTAGAGAATTCAGAGAGCGGAGTATTCACTGCTGTAGCTGGTGTGGGACAGGGTGGTAACATTGAAATCTCAGCAGATTCGCTCTCTCTCACCAATGGGGCTTTACTATCTGCTGTCACTGTCGGTGAAGGCAATGCAGGAAATATTGCTTTGAACGTACAAAAGGATATAAATATTGCTGGAACTATCTCTGGAAAGGAAACAGGAGTATTTGCTAAGACTGACCCTGGTTCTATTGGTAACGGTGGAAATATTTTGATTAACTCCAAAACCTTAACTCTGATTGGTGGTGCGCGGATTGCTGTAGATAGCCAAGGAATTGGACAGGGCGGTAACATTCAACTTCAGACAGGCTCTTTATCTCTCGATAATAACGTTTCAGTTTCTGCCAAAACTGCCAGTAGTAAGGGAGGCAATATTAACGTAAAATTACAAGATTTACTAACTCTGCGTCGCATTAGTGAAATTTCTACTACAGCAGGAACCGCACAAGCTGGCGGAGATGGCGGCAATATTAGGATCTATACTCCATTTATCGTTGCTTTTCCTTCAGAAAATAGCGATATTACTGCTAATGCTTTTACAGGTAGAGGTGGCAGAGTAACAATCGACGCACAAGGAATTTTTGGTACTCAATTCCAACCACAACTAACATCACAAAGTGATATTACTGCTAGTTCTGATTTTGGAATCAGTGGTGTAGTGGAAATTAACACCCCAGATTTCGACCCCTCAAAAGAGCAGATAAAATTACCAACAGAGGTAGTTGATGTAACTGGATTAATTGACCAAAATCTCTGTACTGTAGGTCAAGGTAGTCAATTTATTGTCACGGGAAGGGGTGGTTTGCCGAATTCTCCTAGAGATCTTCTCAATGCCGAACTTGGTTGGGAAGACTGGCGCATCGATCGAGAAACAGTTTCATCAATTTCTACACAAGGCGATCGCCCGCAACCTAACAACTCCAAAAAAATTGTTGAAGCTCAAGGTTGGAGGATCGCTGCTAATGGCAAAATTATTTTAACAGTCGAACCATTTGGCGTGACTTCTCAAGCTAGGCGATCGCCTTCTTTAAATTGTCAGATCGAGAAAATGAATTAGACCAACAATTTCAAAATTCGTTCAGTTAATTTTAGAATCTTCAAGTTAGCCAGAACATATACTTAAGTATTAGGCAGTACATGCTCGCCGTAACTTCGTCAAACTCATGCTCAAACAGCCGCTCAGTGTAGCTAGTTCCTCGTTTTTAAAACAAACGATCGTCTTAGTCGGATATCTAGCGATCGCCTGGGGAAAAAATCCAGTATACGCTCAAATTACCCCAGATAATACTTTGGGTAATGAAAGTTCGGTAGTAACGCCTGATGTCGAGATTAAAGGCGAAACAGGCGATCGT
>CAZJTL010000338.1:0-2467 GCA_964548905.1 uncultured bacterium
GACTAACTCCATTTCATTCTCTTCTGCCTAAATCTAAAAAACCTACCCTTGAAAGCCGTCCCCCAGTCCCCCTATTCCCTAAACAGTCATGGGTCATTCTCCTGCTTATCTTAAAAATCAGCAAAGTCTCAAACAACTAATGCAACAAGTGCAGATCTCTGATTTAGATCGACTAAGTGAGGTAGCTGGAGTTTCTAGGTTGCAGTTTTTCCGACTGCAAAATGGTTTGGTGGAGAAGATGCAACTGGATACCTTATTAAAAATTGCAGCAGCTTTGCAAATTTCTCTCAACAGTTTAGTTAATACATTTTCAGAAGCATCTTTGCTTCCCGACTCTTCACAACCAGAAGCAAAACCAGATCCCACAGAAAACAAACTAGAATCACTGCAACAAGAATATCAAAGACTGCAACAAGAATATCAAAGACTGCAACAGCACCTCGAACAACAGCGAGAATCTTTAATAGCAGAATTTCAGCAATCTAGTCTCCATACTCTTGAATCTTGGTTATTACAATGGCCGACGGCAACGGCTGCGGTAGAGAAAAATCCGCTACTACCAGCAGAAAGATTGGTAAAACTAGTTAATCCAGTCGAGAATTTGCTAAAACAGTGGCAAATTGAAGCTATTAGTTCAGTAGGAGCAGAAATTCCTTTCGATCCACAGTTCCATCAATTACTGGAAGGTACTGCTGAACCTGGCGATCTGGTAAAAGTACGTTATGTTGGCTATTGTCAGGGGGAAAAACTACTCTATCGAGCCAAAGTTAGTCCCATTTATAATTAGTTGAATTTTAGTTGAATTTATTTAGTAACAAAATAACGAATCTTTATTAAGTTAAACGACTCTGCCATAACAAGCAACGATCGCGCTATGGGGATTTTGTTGTTGCTGTTGCCACGCCCACATTTGATCGCCCAAAGAAAAATGCCACCATTCTTGAGGATGGCGACAAAATCCTGCTTTTACGAAAATTTCTCGCAATAACTCTCTTCTTTGATGATAAATACTCCCACTCTCGCTGTTAATGTTGGCATAGTAATTGGGGTAAGAACGCTCACTAATTTCGTCAATTTCTCCACCAAGATCTAAGGTTTTCCCTCGATCGTCAACTAGAGTAACGTCGATCGCCGCGCCAGTACTATGGGGGGGAGGTGTCTTGGGATCGTCGCTAGGAACTGACCAAAATTGATAAACTTCTGCCCAAATACTTTGTTCTTGTTGTGATGATAAATTTTCTTTGCTTAAATTGCGATCGCAAATCAAACAAGTAAAAGTATAATCTACCATAAACTTCTGTACTTCAAGAGGACGATAAGCATCAAAAATTTGAATGCGCCAATCGGGATACAGCTTGTTTAAACTTGACTGCGCCTTAATTAAAGCATCAACAACACTTTGACGCAGATAATAAGGCGATCGTCTATGATAGTTAGCACCTAACTTTTCGTAAGGATGAGGAGATACTATCGCAAAATGTTCTAAAGGAATTGGGACTAAAGGTTCCCTGCATTCGGCGATCGCAATTTGTTGATATGGTTTCATTACAAACTGAGCGATGAAAATTTTAGAAACAAGAGATTTAACCGTCAGCTTTGATGGCTTCAGGGCAATTAACCATTTGAATTTTAATATGGATGCTGGTGAATTGCGGGTAGTAATTGGTCCTAATGGGGCTGGAAAAACTACCTTTCTCGATGTAATTACAGGAAAAGTACAACCAACAGAAGGACAAGTTTTATTCAAAGGATTTGATGTCAGAAAAAAACCTGAACACGAAGTTGCTCGATTAGGTGTAGGTCGTAAATTTCAGACACCCAGAGTATATCTCAACCTAACAGTAAGAGAAAATCTAGATTTAGCTTGTAATCCTAGAAAAAAAGTATTTGCTACTTTATTTACCAAAGCTTCCAATTCAGAAAAAAGAAAAGTAGCAGGTTTATTAGAAACAATTGGGTTAGAAACCAAAGCCAATCTTAAAGCTAATTTACTATCTCATGGTGAAAAACAAAGATTAGAAATTGGCATGTTAGTAGCCCAATCCCCAGACTTATTATTAGTAGATGAACCTGTAGCTGGATTAACAGACGAAGAAACCGAAAACGTCGGCGCACTCTTGTTAGCTTTAGCAGAAAGCCATTCTATTATCGTCATCGAACATGATATGGAATTTGTCAGACAAATTGCCCGTAAAATCAGTGTCCTGCATCAAGGTTCAATCCTTTGTGAAGGAACCATGGAAGAAATACAAAACGATCCTCGCGTCATTGAAGTTTATCTTGGAAAACAGAAGGAATAAGGGTTCATAGTTCATTGTTTTCTCCCCCTCCCCCCTGCTCCCCCTCTCCCCTGCTCCCCTGCTCCCCCTGCTTCCCTGCTCCTCTGCTCCCCCTGCTTCCCCTGCTCCTCTGCTCCCTAACCCCTAACCCCTAACCCCTAACCCCTAACCCCTAACCCCTACCTATG
>CAZJTL010000339.1:0-2394 GCA_964548905.1 uncultured bacterium
GCCACCGAAATAGTAGTTAAGGAAGCGAAAAAAATTCTACCTAACAATTATCGTCTTGCCCTAGATGGTGAATCTGCTCATAGCGATACAGTCTTAAGCAGTTTTGCCAGTACTTTAGGATTTTCGGCTATCTGTATGTTAGCTTTCTTGATTTTACCTTTTGGCAGACTGCTCGAACCTGTGGTGATTGGGTTATCCCTTCCCCTATCGATCGTCGGTTCGATGTTAGCGCTACTGTTGACTCAAAGCGATTTTGGTATTATTTCCTTAATTGGTTTGGTGTTTTTAATCGGTATTCTCAATAAAAATGCTATTTTGCTTTTAGACTATACCAATCAATTGCGCCAGGGAGGATTAAGGCGCGATCGAGCGATTCTTAAAGGCTGTGTAGTGCGTTTAAGACCGATTTTAATGACTACTGCTTCTACTATTTTAGGAATGCTACCGATCGCCTTGGGTTTGGGTGCGGGTGCGGAATTGCGTCAACCAATGGCTGTAGCTATTATTGGTGGATTAGTTACTGCTACCTTGTTGAGTTTAATTGTAGTTCCTGTGCTTTACACTCTATTGGAAGATAGTTGGATCGGGAAATTATTAGGAAGCAAAGTTTAGTTCATTGTTCATTGTTCATTAGACCTCTTGCAAAAATAAAAAAATAATCATTTTTAATAGTCAAAATGTAAATTTCTATCCCTTTTGCATGAGTGCCTCTTGCCTCTTGCCTGACTTCTGCAAGAAGTCTATTGAATCTTAGTCTGTCCAGATTGATTTGATGGCGTGCGGAGTGTCACAAACAAATATGGCGAAAAAAAAGCCTAAAAAACTGAAAAAAAAACAAAAGATTGCTCGATTAGAAGAGCAGATGAGTATTTTAGAAGAGAGATTGAGCGCATTAGAGAAGCGCGATCGAGAACTTGATGCAATTTACGAAAAAATTCAGTACCTCTTCAGAGATATTGATAAGTTAAAAAGTCTACTTCCAGATGAAATTTGGGATAAAAGTTTAATGATGAAAATAAATAGTCTACAAAATGAACGAGAAGACTAATTAGAGATAAGTAGCTCCACCTAAATAAAATAAAGTTTGTAGTCAACCCTTTAGGGTTGAAAAATGTACTTGTAATAATGGCTGGTGCCATTACTACCAACTTAATCTATTTGGTGTTTAATTAAGTGGTTTTACTTAGCGATCGCTCTTCATTAGAAATAGTTTTTTTGATTTCTTTTCCTGCTGCATCTGGACAATCTCAATCACTTTGATTAATTAACCAAAACACTTTTGCAGGAATTGAGTAAATAACTGAACTTTGGTAGAAAGATGACGATTGACAGGATAAATTACACATAGAGTTAGTTCTGTTGGATGATAGTTGGGCAAGATAATTTCTAACTCTCCTCGCTCTAATTCTCGCTCTACAATAAAAGTTGGTAACATGACAATTCCCAATCCTTTAACGGCGGCATCTTTTAAAACTTCTCCGTTGTTAGAACAAAAAACCCCATCAATTGAGACTCGTTCTTCTTTTTCTCGATCGCTTAATTCCCACTGACACCCTGTAGCTAAATAACCGTAGTGCAAACAGGAATGATTTTTTAATTCCGTAGGTTCTTTGGGAATTCCTTTTGCTTTTAGGTAACTAGGTGCTGCACAAATTACACGAGGAAGTATAGTAATGTGATGGGCTACCAAACTAGGAGATGGAAGCGGCGAACCAATCCGAATAATGAGATCGTAGCCTTCGGCGATCGGATCGACAAAACGATCTTCTAGGGTTAATTGAATTTTAATCTCTCTATAGCGACTGATAAACTCAGCTATTTTGGCACCCAAACAGGAAATACCAAAAGACATCGGCGCATTAATTTTGAGCGTTCCTTTGGGTTGACTGAACTGCTGTGAGACTGATAATTCTGCTTCTTCTAAGCTACTGAGGATATCGATACAACGTTCGTAAAAAGCTCGACCTGTATCTGTAGGGGTAACTTGGCGAGTCGTGCGATAGAGTAATTGTACTCCTAACTGATTTTCTAAATTAATAATCAGCTTATTGACAGCAGAACGAGATAGCTGCATTTTTCTAGCAGCAGCAGCAAAGCCACCTTCTTCAACTACTTGAGTAAAGGCACGCATACTTTCAAACTTATCCATAATCATTTAATTGTAGATTTTTTAGATACAATACTAGATTTAAATAATATATTGTCTTTATTCATTGAATAATTTTGCTCACCCTTATTTTGATTGGTACTTTACTAGACACAAACTAATTCTCAGCAATCAGATGAAATAGGCAATTTCTTAATAATTCATCTACTGTATTGCCAGCTACCAGTAGTTGTCTTAACGGTACTTAAACAAAAATCAACCCCAAACAAAGCCTAAACTCGCTTTAT
>CAZJTL010000340.1:0-2351 GCA_964548905.1 uncultured bacterium
TTGAAGATGACGCGAAAGTCAGCAATCAATGAAGACAGCACGATGGATATCTGTGGTTGTTTAACTATTCGCTCACTATTCTATCCTTCTAAGCGACCTTCTATTCTAAAATTTTAATGGTGTAAAATCCGAACTAGCTTTCAAGGTTGTGCCGATAAAGAGTAATTGAAGCGTCCATTGCTTTCTAGAGAGCCTACCCAAATTTGATATCGTCCTGCTTGCCAGTTTCGATCTTGAATCACAGCATCTTGAGTGTCATTTTGTCCAAAGCTACAACGAATTGTATTTTTGTCTGGTCCCTTGATAACTAGTGTAGTATCCTTACCCAGGCTGTTTACTCTCAAAATTAAGCTAGGCAAGTCTTTTTCTAAAATCATAGTATGGTCTGGTTCTGGATCTCCATAACCAATACAGGTATTACCATCGCGATCGCTATTGGCAATGGAGGAGAGGGAATAAGAGCCACCTGTATATCCAGTTACTACAGCTTTGCTTTTGTTAAAACCCAATACCAAAGTTAATTGACTAAATTCTTTAATTTCATCAGCTAATATAGCGATCGCAAAGAAAGTAGATACACAAGAAACACAGGCGATCGCTAAAAGCCAAAATCTATTTTTTAATGGCAGCATAATTTTTTGACTAAAATTATGGCAGGATTGCTAGTAAACATATTATTTATCGGTTAGATCTCAATTAATCAGCTTTTTTTACTTATCTCAAAATTTATTTTATGATTATTGCTGCAATAATTGTCTATCTTTACTAAATCTATAAATGCTCTTAAATTTTTAGAAACAATAATAGGCAATAGGTAATAGGTAATAGGTAATAAGTTGATTTCCTACATCCTATCCTCTGACCTCCGATCCCTGACCTCTTACCCCTGACCTCTTACCCCTAAACCCTAACTAATCTTATTCCAACAATTAATTACACTCGGTCTTTTAACTAAATTAGAAAACAGAGATTGAAACCAAAATTGTCTTTGAATCGGAGATTCTTTGGACATATTCCAAAGGCTTTCGTAAAAGAAAAAAGAAACTCCAGCAAAACCTCGATCGCGTGTCAATTTCACTTGTTTTTCAATTTGGGTTAATGACATTGGTGTATTTTTTAATCCAGATAAAATGCCGATCGCTACGGGAATGTGTTTGCTAGCAATTTGTAATTCTGGTTGTTTAATTTCTTTAATAAATTCTTGATTATCTGTTCTATATACCTGTAAAACTAATTCTTCAATTAATCCCATTCTTTCCCAAGCTTGCCAATCTAATAAAAAAGATTCCAAAGAAAATTCTTGAGGATTGGGAGATAAAGAAACAATTAACTTAGGATTGTTACTCTTAATTTGTTTGAATAATAATTGCATATAAGCTGTAATTTTATCAGCTCGCCAACGAATCCATTCTCGATTTTGAGGATTTTTGGGTGGCAATTTACCTTTGTGTTCTTGTTTGTATAAATTAACAGTAAAAGCATCATAACCAAAGTCAGAAGGAAAGCCAAAATGGTCATCTAATTGAATGCCATCAACTTGGTAATTACTAACAACTTCTAAAATTAATTCACTAATAAACTGCTGTACTTCTGGACGCAAAGGATTGAGCCAAACTCGCTTGTGAACATTGCCTTCCATCCAAACTTTAGTACCATCCCGACGCTTGGTTAGCCAATCGGCATGACGTTTGGCTAATTCTGAATCAGCAGGTGCCATAAAGCCAAATTCAAACCAAGGAATGACAGCGATATTTTTCTCATGTCCTAGTTCAATTACTTCTTTGAGTGCGTCTCGATTTTGTAATTTTGGTTCTGGATCGAGAGAATGTCCGATCGTTCGTTCGGCTACTTCGGAAGGATAGAGAGTATGACCCCAATTCCAAATAGTAGGATAAACAGTATTGAAATTTAATTTAGCCAGATTATCGATCGCTTCAGTAATATTTTCCTTGGCAAACAAAACATCGCTATCAATATTGGTCAACCAAACTCCTCTCAACTCAACCGAAGCATTATCTCTAGTGCAATTAGAAACGTTATTAACAGAATGACCAGCTAAAGGAGTGCTGAGAATAATTAGTAAAGCAAACACAAATAAAAAAATCAACCAACTGGGACGACCGTATTTAACGCTAAACATGACTAGTCCATCAGCAAAATGGTTGAATGCTTTAGAGATTTGATTTTTCATGGTTAGGCGACGGGTTATGTGAGTTCGATGAAGTTAAAAGTTAGCAAGATAGAAACGAGTTTAGCTAACCAGAGTAGGAAATGTTTATGGCTAAAAAGTTAATATTTGTAAGAGGATGTCTGAAAAGTTCAAAACTAGGCTAATCGTCTCAGCATGATCC
>CAZJTL010000341.1:0-2348 GCA_964548905.1 uncultured bacterium
CTTTTGAAGGTATTTGGCTCAGCATTACTAGCCGACCAATTAAAGACCGTATAGGAAAAATTCTAGGCGGCGTTCTCACTTTTCGCAATACTACCGAACGAAATTTAATGGAGCAAGCTCTCCGTCAAAGAGAGACTGAATTTCGTACTCTGGTAGAAAATTCTCCAGATATTATCGCTAGATTAGATTCTCAATTGAGACACCTCTATATTAATCCTGCTGTCGAAAAAGTCTTAGGAGTATCCAGAGGCTCGATTATTGGTAAAACTTATCGAGAATTAGATCTTCGGGAAGATTTGCTTGCTTTGATGGAAGAATCAGGTAAGTCTGTTTTTGCCACGGCACAAGAGGAAATTGTTGAATTTAGTCTGACTACTCCTAAAGGAGAAAGATACTATCGAATGCGGATTGTGCCAGAATTAGCTGCTGATGGCACGGTAAGTTCCATACTAACTATTAGTCCTGATATTACCACGATTAAACAAGCAGAGATGCAAATCAAAGCGTCTCTCAAAGAAAAAGAAGTATTGCTCAAAGAAATACATCATCGAGTCAAAAATAATTTGTACGTTGTTGCTAGTCTTCTGGAATTACAAGCCGATTCTTTTAACGATCCCCAAATAAATAGATTATTTGAAGATAGCCAAAATCGCATCTATTCCATGGCTTTAATTCACGAAAAATTGTATCGATCGGAAAATCTAGCTCAAATTAACTTTGGAGATTATCTAGAAGATTTAGTTGCTAATTTATTTGTTTCTTACAATCTACAAGAAAAATCAATTGAATTAAATATTGTTGCCGAACCAATTTTTCTGAATATTGAAACAGCAACTCCCTGTGGATTAATTATTAATGAACTTGTCTCTAACACAATCAAACATGCTTTTTGTGACAATCGAGAAGGATTTTTAAAAGTAGAATTTTATCGTGATCGCGACAATTACTTAAATTTAATTGTTAGTGATAATGGTGTCGGATTCCCCGAACATATTGATTTTCAGAATACCAATTCGATGGGATTTCAAGTAATTTGTACCTTAACCGAACAACTAGAAGGAACTATCGAATTAGACAGAAGTAATGGCACTTCATTTTTATTAAGATTTCAAGAATTGCATTACAGTAAGAGGTTTTAGTTCTCGGTTGAGTTTAATCGCTAAGATCGACACCAGCATAACCACAATCTTTGTTCTTAAACTATGGCTGACTTAAACAAAAACAAGTCAACAACTCCACATTTGGCTGTAACTATAGGCGATCCAGCAGGAATAGGTACAGAAATTATTCTCAAGGCTTTAGCGGATACAGAATTAAGTAACAGTTGTCAAATTACTGTAGTTGGTAGCGCTTCTTTACTAGAGAAAACCTATCGGGAACTTAAATCGATCGCCAATTCTCCCTTAGTTTCGCCAGATAAATTAACTATTCTCGACATTCCAACTCAAGCGAACTTAATTAAGAACATTACTTTGGGTAGAGGTAATGCTGCTAGTGGTGAACTCAGTTTTATTTATTTAGAACAAGCGATCGCACTTACTTTAGCAGGAAAATTTGACGCGATCGTCACTGCACCGATCGCCAAGTACCTCTGGAAAGAAGCAGGATATAATTATCCAGGACAAACAGAAGTTTTAGCTCAAAAAGCAGGAATAGCTAAATATGGAATGCTATTTGTAGCGCGATCGCCTCATACTGATTGGACTTTACGCACCCTCTTAGCAACTACCCACATTCCCCTCGATCGCGTCTCTGCTAGCCTCAATCCTCAGTTAATGTCACTAAAACTAGATTTATTAATCGATAGTTTAAAAACAGATTTTGGTATAGAAACACCAACAATTGCGATCGCAGGTTTAAATCCTCATAGCGGTGAAGCAGGACAACTAGGAATCGAAGAACGAGATTGGCTAATTCCTTGGTTAGAAACCCAAAGACAAAATCGACCCCAAGTTAATTTAATTGGACCAATTCCACCAGATACAATGTGGGTAAAACCAGGTCAAGCTTGGTATAACAGTAGCAAGATTAGTTCTATTGCAGATGCTTATTTAGCTTTATATCACGATCAAGGTTTGATTCCAGTAAAATTAATGGCATTCGATCGAGCAATTAATACTACCATTGGATTACCATTTATTCGCACTTCTCCCGATCACGGTACTGCTTTTGATATTGCTGGTAAAGGAATCGCCGATGCTAGCAGTATCAGAGAAGCAATTCAATTAGCAGCAGAACTAACTAAACAGAGACATACGTTTTCTAACGTATAAGACTATTATGGTGGTATTTAAAATAAGTATCTAAACAGAATTAATTACACACTGTATTTTCCCTCTTGCCTTTTG
>CAZJTL010000342.1:0-2348 GCA_964548905.1 uncultured bacterium
ATCTGAAACATTCTGAGTTTCAGATCTCTCTACAATTTTTGTCCTGTACTTAGAGGAATCCTAAATGATTTATAAACTATTCCTATTGCCTATTGCCTTCCTTCACCAACTAATTTACAACTCAAACAGAAACGCTATATTTTATCCCTTCACTCCAGTAGCAACGTCAGTGGAAATAATATAGCGTTGTAAGAATACAAATAATAATAGAATCGGTGCGATCGCAATGACAGAACCAGCCGCAATCAATCGCCAATCTAGAGAAAAAGCACCTGCTAAGGTAGCTACTCCTAAAGGTAAAGTGTAGTATTTTTCTTCATCAAGAACAATTAAAGGCCAGAGAAAGTCACTCCAAGAACCAATAAATACAAAAATTGCTAAAGTAGCGATCGCAGGACGAACCGCAGGTAACATAATGTGCCACCAAATCCCCAATTCAGAACAACCATCCATTCTCGCCGCTTCCTCTAATTCTTTCGGTACACCTTGAAACGCTTGTCGCATCAGGAAAATACCAAAGGCTGAAGCTAAGGTAGGAAAAATTACCCCTAAATAAGTATTTCTCAAGCCTAGCTGCACGGTAAGTATGTACAATGGAATCATGACGATTTGAAAAGGAATCATAATCGTCGAAACCACTAAAGCAAAGATTGAATCGCGTCCGCGAAAGTTGAGTCTCGCTAAAGGATAAGCAGCTAAAGAACAAATCAGAACGTTTAAGCTGACCGTTAAGATCGCAACCAAAGTGCTATTAAATAAGTAACTTCCGAAAGGGTAAGTTTGCCAAACTGTCAGAAAATTTTCCAGAGTTGGTTGAGTCGGTAGTAACTGAGGTGGAAAGCTAAAGATGTTTTCTGTTGGTGATTTCAAGGAAGTACTAATCAACCAAAGTAGAGGAAATAACATCATTAATGCGATCGCAACCAGCAAAAGATACGTTCCTACCTTAACCAAGCCTCGATTCTTGTCCTTCATTTGCTTCACTTGTTACTTAGAGCCTACATTCTACTACCTACTAATAGCTGATGGCTGAAAGGGCAACCACAAGGGATTGCCCCTACTGCTGATGGCTGATGGCTGATGGCTGAAAGCTTGAAACTTAAGAAAAACTTATCATAAATATTAGTCTATAAATATTGCTAAAACATTGATTTATCTCTATGATTATATTTATCTTAAAGCACGGCTAAAGGAGGAAAGGATATTTAGCTCGCTCCTGAGCGATCTGAATAACGATTTAAATTAATATAAAATTAGGAGGAATTCCTTGATTCAGGCAACCCTACACCAGCTAGCAGTTTTTGAAGCAGTTGCCCGCCATGGTAGCTTTACTCGTGCGGCTGAAGAACTATATATTACTCAGCCAACTGTTTCCAGCCAAATCAAACAGCTTACTCAATCCGTGGGTTTGCCGTTATTCGAGCAAATAGGCAAGCGTCTTTTTCTCACTGAAGCAGGGAAAGAATTACTGACAACTTGTCAGGACATCTTTCAGAGACTGGACAACTTTGAGATGAAGGTAGCAGATTTAAAAGGAACAAAACAAGGACGATTGAGTTTAGCTGTAATTACTACAGCCAAATATTTCGCTCCACGTCTGCTTGGTTTATTTTGTGAAAAGTATCCAGGTATTGATGTTTCTTTGACGGTGACAAACCATCAAGAAATTATCAGACGCATGATGGAGAATCAAGACGATTTATATGTTATGAGTCAACCTCCAGAAGACTTAGACATTTGCTCTCAACCCTTTCTCGATAATCCTTTAGTAGTGTTAGCTCCTAAAAATCATCATTTAGCTGGCGGCAAAAATATCCCACTAAAAAGCCTCAACGATCAACCTTTCATCATGCGAGAAGCAGGCTCTGGTACAAGAGTAGCAGTACAAAACTTATTTGCCAAAAATAAGATATCTGTGAAGGTGAGGCTGGAATTAGGAAGCAATGAGGCAATCAAACACGCGATCGCTGGAGGGTTGGGAATTTCTGTACTATCTCGTCACTGCTTGACATCAGAAACGAACAATAGCGAATTGACTATCTTAGACGTAGAACATTTTCCAATTATGCGTCGTTGGTATGTAACTTATTTAGCTGGTAAACAACTATCAATCATCGCTCAGACTTTTTTAGAATTTTTGTTGATAGAGAGCAAAAAAATGTCAAAATTTCAAAAGAGTAGCGAATTACAAAATGTTTAGTTGCTAAATAGTTTCATACTAGTTCATCATTTGCGGTCATCTTTAAAGGTTAAACATTAATCTTCTAAGCTGAATCGATCGAAATAGAGGTGATTACAATAGACCTCTTGCAAAAGTAGCTAACGATCGCCATAATTTAGCCCAAATC
>CAZJTL010000343.1:0-2335 GCA_964548905.1 uncultured bacterium
ATAAGAATTTTTCTTATTCTAATTCAATTTACGGAAAGTGACAGAAGAGGGATAAATTCCTTTCTCGTTACTAACTATAAATTCACTGCCTTCAGTACCAACAATCCAATATTTCCCATCAGCCGAAGTGCGATCGCTTGCCCAAACACCTGTGATTCCCGCGTATATTTTATTGGTTGATGCCTTTTGGTTATAAAGTTCAACAATTCCATCCTTCAAACCGAGACTTTGCGAGACTTTTTGGGATACACCGCCACCATTAGCGATGGTAATTCCTAAGATGAGAAGGGCGATCGCTGCTCCCAAAACCCATAATTCACCAGCCCCACCAGTCTTTAACCTCCGTCGCGGATTACTAACACTAATCGCCCAAGCAGGTGAAGGGTAAAACAATTGTACTCCTTGCTTGGTAAAAGTATCAGAGAAACAGGCGAGGAGATGACCGAGAGGAAGAGCGATCGCGCTTTTAATATCCAAGAGTAAAAAAAAGTGATGGACACTGAGAGTTACTAGAGCGATCGCAGCAGTAGCCAGCAGAGAATGAGTAACGGAACGATGGGGAAATCTATCTTCTATCCAAGAACTAATCGGAAAGAAGATTTTACCGATGGTTGAAGTTGTAGTGTCGAGGTCGGGAAGCTGTGAGCCAATGATCGCTAAACCCAAGGGTAATGGGTTAGCAGTTCCTAAGATAAGGGAAGTTCCAGCAGCAGCAATAGTTGCATGAGTTAAGCTCATCATCGGCGGTAAAGAGTAGAGTTACTTTACCAGTTTGAGTTTGGTTAGGTTCGATCGTCTGTTACTTTGATCGCTGCGATCGCTAAAAATAATTATTCTTCTTAATTACGCCGTCTAATATCAGAGAAAAATTTAGTAGATCGTCTCTACTTTACAAAAAATAAGCGTTTCCATATTTCCCAACATGGAATTAGCTGACGATCGAAGTTTTGTTTGTCAATAATAGTAATTTGCACTCTAAATTGATAGAAATGAGCTATAAACATACAAATCACAACAACTAAAAACCCTATAAATATCCACCATCTTAAAAAAACAAATGGGAACTTAGTTGGAACTAAGCTAATAAACCAAAAACTTGAAATAATTGTACATGGAATTATCAAGAAAAACCATAAAATCCAATCCATCAGTATCATCAACAATAAATTTTTTATTCTTTGATGAACTATTTGAACTTTACGACTTTTTCTAACTCCATTAACTATTGGAGCTTTGCTCAATCGGCTAAAATCTTCGATAATTTTTTGGGTAATTTCCCTACTTAAACCACTAAGATAAAGACTAAGAGTAATAGCAAAGCCAAGAAAAACAAATTTTTGATCTGTAACAGGAGTTCCTGTATTAAGAATACTTTTTATTGATTTCTGAACATCTGTATTTTTAAGAATTTCATTAACAGAATCAGAGTTTATTTGACTTACCAGCGATCTAAACATAGAAATCTCCCTATTGCCCCAATCTCTTCCTCGCACCTCGAACATTTCCCAACTGCTTCAGTGCCATCGCACTAACCAAACAAACACCACCAGTAATATAAAGTCCCTTATTCCCCGTTCCCATACCAATAAATCTAACCACCGCAAAAGAAAACAGCATCGCAATAATCACGGGCATAATCACCACATATTGAGTATGTTCTGGTTTATCCTGCTTTAGCCCCAGCTTTTCATTCCTGATAATCTTCCTCGCCAGCATGGGATTTCTACCAGCTAAAGGCTGTAGTTCAGCTAATCGGGATTTATCAATCTCTAAACCGACTCTTTGGGCTTCTGCTGCCATAACTAGACGTATGTGGGCATCATTGGGTAATTCTAGCTCTATTTCTAACATTTCGATAAAGATATCCTTACCAGGATTAGCCACGGCAAAACAGACGATTCTCACCCCAGCACTCATCATGTCCTCAATCCAATAGCGAATCGAGGTAGTTAACCTCTTAGATTCGGGAAATATAAGTAAGGTATCTTCTCCAGAGTTTTCGAGTATTTCTTGTTTGAGGGCATCAACAGTTAAATCCTTCTCTCCTGTCGGATCACCATTCTTGTTATATTGGGTTTCCGTCGTCGGGATATCTAACTGCATGGCGATCGCAATGAAGAATTTCTTAATACTCCCCTTATAAGTAGCGATCGCGCTATTGAATTCCCCTGACATTTCCTCATGGAGAGCTAGGGCAAAATCAGTTTTACCCGTACCAGCTTCACCGAGAACTATTACAGAATTTCCAGCAGCGATTGCCTTGATGACATGATTGAAAGAATCATTAGACCTCTTGCAAAAGTAGCTAACGATCGCCATAATTTAGCCCAAATCG
>CAZJTL010000344.1:0-2229 GCA_964548905.1 uncultured bacterium
TTCACTATGGAACTGTCCCTCTTTAAATCATCCCGCAGGGATGCAACGCCGAAAACAAGGGAAGTATTATCTAAAAGTTGATAAAAATGGAACTTCCAGGGAGTGTCCTAAATGCAATCAATTTACTGGTAAAAAAGAACTCAATCAAAGAGTACATATCTGCCAATTTTGCCAACACCAAGAATCTAGAGACACTGCATCGGCAAAAATAATAATGCAACGAGGACAACGTGCGGTAGGGCATACCGTGTTCAAAAACGCTTGCGGAGACGTTCTGACGGGGATTGGGCAAGATATCTTGCCTAATCTAGTTAAGAGTCGAAGAACCAAGAATCCCCCAGTACAATTAGATAGCGTCGTCCAGACGCTTGATTAATTTACTGGCGGGAGTGTCAATCTTCTAAAAATTCATCATCTTCCTCTTCCAAACCTATATTACTAATCATTCGAGGCTGAGGAGGAATAGCAGCAATAATCGCGTCGATGACTTTAGAAACGGGAATAACTTCTAAACCTAAATCATCGCTAAAAACTTGTCCTTTCGGCACGATCGCTCGCCTAAAACCTAATTTTGCTGCTTCTTTTAATCTAAGTTCCATCTGCGCTACCAAACGTACTTGTCCTCCCAAACCAACTTCACCGATTAAGACAGTGCGAGGATCGACAACGCGATCGCGAAAACTAGCAACTACGGCGATCGCTACTCCCAAATCTGCGGCTGGTTCTTCCACACCCAAACCACCAGCAGAAGCGACATAAGCATCGAGTTTAGACAAGGGAATTCCTACTCTTTTTTCCAAGACTGCCAAAATTTGTTGCAGACGGCTGTAATCTACTCCCGTAGTCGATCGCCTGGGAGAAGCATAACTAGTTGGACTAACTAAAGCTTGTAATTCTACCACAATGGGACGAGTACCTTCACAAGCAACTACAGTAGCCGTACCCGGTGCTAGTTCGTCACGATTGCCTAAAAATAGTTCCGAAGGATTGGCTACTTCTTCCAAACCCTTATCTACCATTTGAAAAATTCCAATCTCGTGAGTCGCACCAAAGCGATTTTTGACCGATCGCAACAAGCGATGAGTGGCATAGCGATCGCCTTCAAAATACAGTACCGTATCGACTAAGTGTTCTAACACTCTCGGTCCCGCGATCGCCCCTTCTTTGGTAACGTGACCGACAATAAATAAACTAATATCTTCCCGTTTGGCTACTTGCATCAATGCTGAAGTACATTCTCGCACCTGCGCTACCGAACCTGGTGCAGAGGCTAAAGAAGCAAAATGAAGAGTTTGAATACTATCGATAATCGCCACTTGAGGCTTGAGAGATTCCAATTCTCTTAAAATCTCTTCTAAATCTGTCTCAGGCATCACGTATAGATTAGAATAGGATTCTCTTTGAGCATTAGGTGTCACCTTAGGTGGTGCGCCATTGCCATTATTATCGTTCTCCTCTTCCTCTGATGACACATCCACACCCAAACGAGACGCTCTTAATTTTATCTGCTGTCCCGATTCTTCCGCAGAAACGTATAAAATGCGCGGTAGACGACCAGATAACTGATTAGCTACCTGTAGTAGTAATGTCGATTTACCAATGCCAGGATCGCCACCAATCAGCACTAGAGAGCCAGGAACGATCCCACCACCCAAAACGCGATCGAGTTCGCCAAAACCAGAATCAAATCTTGTTTGCGTGCGATCAGTAATATCAGAAAACTTAACTGATATTCTTGGTTGAGCGTTTCCTACTGACTTGCCATTTGTGCGCGTATTAGACTGCCAACCACTGCGAACAGCAGCAGTTGGATTGGATGCCATCATTTGCTCTTCGAGAGTGGCATAAGCACCACAACTCGAACATCTACCCATCCATTGAGGCGATTCAGCACCGCATTCACTGCAAATGTAAATTGTTTTCGATTTAGACATTTTATTTTTTTTTGGAAAAGAATATTAAGAATTCACAAAAAACCAGTCAATTAATGTCTACAACTATTAAATGATCCTAAGTAGTCTTATCGGCAAAACAAATCTTAAAACATGCTAGTTAAGACAAGTAAAAACTAAGTGTCAATTATTGGGAGAGAACTAAAGAGATATTCTAGAAACAAAGGTACATAAAATCTAACTTAAAGATTGGAAATTTAATTTAAACAAGGAGTATTGAGTAAGTTGGAAACACACAAGGAAAAAATTCTAGTTGTCGATGACGAAGCAAGCATCA
>CAZJTL010000345.1:0-2199 GCA_964548905.1 uncultured bacterium
CCCCTCAACAAAGGGTCAAGCCTCCTTTTCTCTTCACTTTTGTCAGTCAACCAGGCGATCGCCCAGCACAACATCTATCAAAATGGTCAGGTAATTGAACTACTAGGCTATACATCAGAGGAAATTCAGGCAATGGGAAACCAATTGCTCTCCCAACTCATGCATCCTGAAGATCTGGTTAGGTTAAGGGAGCATTTTGAGCGACTCAACTTGACTCAACCTAACAAAATTCTTGGGTTTGAGTATCGGATGCGACGGGTTGACGGACAATGGCGGTGGTTCTACAGTCGAGACAAAGTATTTAGGCGAACTCCTGACGGCAGACTACATAAGATTATTGGTGTAGCTCAAAATATTACAGATAGAAAACAAGCTGAAATCGATTTGCAAATTGCGAATGAGCGATTTGAGTTAGCTGCGGCTGCGGTAAATTGTTTAATTTACGATTGGGACCTACAAAATGGTAGGGTTGAAAGAACTTGCGGTCTTACCCAAATTTTAGGCTACAGTTTAGAAGAAGCAGAACCGACTGCCCAATGGTGGCAAGAGCTAGTTAATCCACAGGATTTTGCCAAAGTTAATAGCGGTGAAGCTTGGGAAAATTTTGCCAGTAACGGTCGCTATTGCGATCAGTATCGAGTACGTCACCAAAATGGAAATTATATCTGGGTTGAGGATCGAGGTATTGCCGTTAAAGATAATGATGGCAATATAATTAGAATCATAGGCACTACAACAGATATTAGCGATCGCAAAAAAGCGGAAATAGAGCTACAAGAAAGTGCAGAGCGATTGAAACTAGCTCAAAGTGCTGCCAATGCTGGCTGTTGGGATTGGGATATAGTTAACAATCGAGTTACTTGGTCAGAAGAATATTACGATCTTTATGGTTTAGATTCTACTATCTTGCCATCTTATCAAAATTGGCTTGACAGCATCAGAGAAGAAGATCGAGAGCAAGCCGATCGCCAAGTACGAGAAGCGATCGAGCAGCAAAGCGAAATCAACATTGAATTTCGCATACAGCATCCAATAAAAGGTATTCGTTGGTTAAATGCCATTGGTAGTACTTTTTATAATCCCGAAGGTAAACCAATACAAATGATTGGCATTACTTTGGATATTACAGATCGCAAACAAGCTGAATTAGCATTGCGCCAGAGTCAAGAATGCTTACAGAGGATGGTAGATACTGCACCTATTGGGATTGGGATCGGTAACTCAAAAGGTGAGGTTCTAGGGATTAATGATACCTTGCTGCAAATGTATGGTTACACCCGCCAAGAGTATGAGCAACAAGGAATGAATTGGCAAGATTATACTCTTCCAGAATATGCCGAGATGGATCGACAGGCGATCAAACAATTGCAGCAGTTTGGGACGATCGCACCTGCTGAAAAAGAAATTAGGCGTAAAGATAATACACACCTTTTAGTGTCAATTTCTGCAACTCGCTGGAAAGATGATACAGATGAACACGTTGCCTTTTTAGTAGATTTGAGCGATCGCAAACATATAGAAGAAACTTTACAAGAAAAAGAACAACAGCTACGTCTTGCCCTGGAAGCTGCTGACATGGTGGCTTATAGATGGGATATCGCCAGCGATCGCGCCATTCAGTCTCCAAATGTCGATCGCGTTTTTGGGCTTCCTCTGGGAACAACCATTCAAACAGGGACAGAGTTTTTTAGCTTAATTCATCCAGAAGATCGAGAACGAGTAATTAAAGCGATCGACGATGCTATTGCAGGAAGACAAGACTATAGGACAGAATTTCGTTTAGTTTGTCCTGATGGTAATGTCCGTTGGATGGCAGATCGAGGCTGGATGAGTTTCGATCGATCTGGAACTAAAGCAATATGCTTACGTGGAGTTATTTTTGATATTACTGCTCGCAAAGAGTCAGAATTGTTACTCAGCAAGAATGTGGCAATTTTGAACGCAATTAATAATGCTACATCTACTCTCATTTTTGCTAAAGATCTCTCAGGAAAAGTAATTGTCGCTAATCCAGCCACCATTAGCTTAATTGGCAAGCCAGAATCTGAAATTATCGGTTACACAGATCTAGAATTCTTAAGCGATCGCGAACAAGCAGAACGAATGATGTCCAACGATCGCCGAGTGATGGAAACAGGACAGATAAGACCTCTTGCAAAAGTCAGAACAAAATAAGAGAAAATAATTCAAGACCTATAG
>CAZJTL010000346.1:0-2149 GCA_964548905.1 uncultured bacterium
ATTTTCCCTCGTGAAGACGAACAACAAGAGGAAGGCGGTTCTTTTCAAGATAAACGTCAATCTGCAAAGCTTGCTTTACCTGTCCTTTTAGGAAAGGTATTTCGCCTAGGAATTGTCGGGTTAATTGTCGGCTCGATCGGTGCATTAGCGAGTATGGTAGCGATCGCCTTGCAAGTCCCAAATGCAGTCATTTTTTTAATTATCTTTTCAATAATAATTGCTATCTCAGGAACGGCAATTTCCCCAGTTTTGACGATAATCGCGCTCAGATTAGTCGGTTATTTTCGAGATAATTATCGTGCTTCTAATTTTGGTGTTTCGGATTTGGTCGAGTTAATTCGACAAATTGATAACGAGCTGATTGAAGCCAGCCCTGGAGAAAATCGAGCTGCCAAAGAAAGTTACTGGGAAAATGATCGCATCAAACTATCTTTTATTGGACATAGCATGGGTGGGTTTGTAGTCACCAATACCGTGCGTATTCTGTCTGATGTGTTCGATCCGAGATCGATTGGCTCTATAGATATTACCAAGTCAGAGAAAGAACCACCGTCTTCCATTGGCAACGTCTTTTCTTTAGGGCGCTTAGTGTTAGTTTCGCCTGATATTCCAGCAGAAACTATTATTTCTGGACGAGCCAACTTTCTGCAATCATCTTTGCGTCGGTTTGAAGAGGCATATCTGTTCAGTAACGAAGGAGATATGGCGTTACGATTGGCTTCTACGGCAGCAAATTACTTTAGCTACCCTACCAAGACACAGGATGGAGGGTATCGACTGGGTAATGTAACAGTTAGAAATTCAACGGAAACTCAAGGCATTGGCAAGCTAGCTAAAAAAAAGATTTTAAAGGAAGGAGCTGCCATGCGATCGGAAAGCTACGGGATGATCGTACGACTCCCCGATGGACAATTAGTTAGTCTCAACGAGGGACAACAGATTTCTATCCCTGGATTTCCGTTAGATTATTTATTTATTCGAGAACAAACACCACTGTCTCAAAGACAGCAGGCTGTTGCTTTAGCACCCGATCGACAACCAATTGGCGAACTTTTTACTTTCTTTGATTGCACTGACTATACCGAAGAATATCAGGTCGAGGGACAAACAAAAAACATCGGCTTACTGACTCATGCACTGCGAAAGCAGGCGTTAACATTTGCGGATTATGTGTCTTTAACGATCGACTATTTTACTGGCAAAATTGATACTCACGGAGGTTATTTTAGTGACGGTGAATCCGATCCGAAGAAGGGGTTAAAACCAGAGGCAACTTTCACCAAACTGGCAATTTATGGATTAGCTTGCTTAGGTTTTGAAAAGTTTTTGCTCGAACTACCACTCGAACTACCACTTGAGCCTGTTTTTACAGATTCTAAAGCCTTAGCATCTTTTGAAAAAATCCTCAAAGAGTTGGAATCTCAACATTCAGAGCTAACAGCCAATCAGCAAAAAAAGATAGCACTAAGCCAAGCTCTTTCTAGTATTTGTCGAGATCGGGGTATTCAAGTGCTTTTAGCACAGGAGCGCTATACCCTAGATGTACTGGACAGGGTTGAGCAAAATGCTCAGTAAACTCCAGTAAATAAACAAAGGATTTGGCAATGCCAAACCCCTACAAAAATGTAAAATATAACCTTCTAATTACTCAACAATTCTCGGTTCGGGAATGGGTACGATAAACTTACCGCCTAATTGTTTGTATGCTTCTTGTTGCTGCATGATTTCTTTGGCAAAATTCCAAGCCAGAATTAAGACGTAATCTGGTTTATCTTCAAGCAACTTGGTAGGAGGATAGATGGGGAGATGATTGACACCCATGTAACGTCCTTGTTTGAATGTATTTAAATCGACTACATAATCGAGCAAAGTTTTATTAATACCCAGGTAACTCAACATAGTGGTTGCTTTAGCAGCAGCACCATAACCAACAATTCGTTTACCCTGTTTTTTGAGATCCCAAAGAATATCCATGAGGGAGGTTCTAAATTTGATGACGCGATCGGCAAAATCTTGATAGTATTCCAGGCGATCGACTCCCATTTCTACCTCTTTCTTCAACAAGGATGTCACCGATTCTTTGACTCCTTCTTTCGGTTCGACAAACAGTCTCAGCGAACCGCCATGAATCTCAGTTCTTTGAATATCG
>CAZJTL010000347.1:0-2136 GCA_964548905.1 uncultured bacterium
CATTACAGTTACAAAAACTAGGGCTAAATTTGGCATTGCCAAAGAAACCGCCAAAATAAAAGGAGATTTAATTACTCCTGCCATAGAATCATCAGAATGGGAAGTACTCAGTTGAGCAGGCGATCGAAATTTGACCGAAGTAGTTTCCCCTTGAGAGTGTTGCTAGATACTCATATTTGGTTGTGGTATTTATTAGGAGACAATAAACTATCTGCAAATCTACAAGAAATTATTGCCTCTGAAGAAAACGAATTATGGCTCTCACCTGTTAGTGTTTGGGAAACATTAATACTTGCCGAAAAAGGCAGAATAGAAATAAACGCCGAACCAATTACTTGGGTCAAAAAATATTTACGGATTTTAGATGTTAAAGAAGCTCGTTTGACTTATGAAATTGTGATGTTATCACGTCAATTAGAATTTTCACATCAAGATCCAGCCGATCGATTTATTGCTGCTACCGCCGTTCATCTCGATTTGATGTTAGCTACTGTTGATACTCGCTTAATAGGGTTTAATTGGCTATCAACCTTACAATAGCAAAATTTAATATTAAAAGCGATCGCATCCTTAACACTTTAGGGCATCGAGTTTTAGGATTCTCAACGATCGAGGTACGGAAGAACATGCAATGCAATCGGGAAAGAATTATTACTTTGAAGTTGGTTATGTCAACAATACTAGAGAACCCCTCAAAAATATTATTGTCAGCATCGATTTAATCGATGAAAAAGGCGTAAAAGTATTGCTATTGCGGAACAATTTTACCAATCACAGTCTTAGTCTTAATAGCGATCGCGGCTTTATTTACTGTGGTGTAGAAAACTTCCCCTTAGTTTATGGTTTGTATCGCGTTTCTGTATATATCTCCCATGCCGATCGCGAAACCTTCGATTACATAGAAGATGCTGCCGTTGTCGCCGTAGATGGAGGAGACTTCTTTGGGACTGGAAATCCAGGTCTTCCCAACCATTGTAAGTTTTTAGTTAAGGCGAATTGGTCAACTGAACAGAAGGCAGAAGGCAGAAGGTTTTTAAGCAAGGGGGACGGAGGTGCGGAGGTTTAGTTTTTGTCCTTTTCTTAGTCAAGTTTGACTGTGCTTGGCAAAAAATTAAATTGTTTTTAGCAAATAACAAAGTTAAAAATCAAGGCGATCGCTTTTTGGTAGAGAATTAGTTCGATTTGGAGAAACTCGATCGCGCCATAAAAATAAAGGAATACTCAATAAACCTAAAGTTATGACTATGCCAGTCATAATCCAAACTAGCAAACGGTTGGGTCGATAGTCTCCTCGCTCGATTTGCCAGAAAACTCGGTTGTATTGCCATGCAGCTAAAGCGATCGTCGTTATCCCTAAGATTATCAAAGCTAAGCCCAAATTTTCTGAATTGAAGAGGGGATGTACTTGAGATTCCTGATTCGTAAGAGTAAGATTAAGCTGGCGTAGGAACAAACCAAATCGCGCGATCGCCAAGCCAAAAGCAATTAAAGCAATGGAAGTACGCAGCCAGGCTAGAAAAGTGCGTTCGTTTGCTTGATGCTCCCTTTGTCGATCAATTTTTGGCATTATGCTAATAGCTTTCAATTTGAACTACTCTAACTTAAGAGCGATCTTAGCTCTCTATAAAAAGATTGATTTAATACTTGAGAATTGCTCATAAAATTGGGCTTAAGTGGCAAAAAAAGTCCTAACAGCGACGAGATTTCAACCATCAAGATTTACGACTAGCATTTAAGCACTTACTTGTATCGACAAGTTTAAATTCAGATCGACAGGTGAATCATGGTTGTAATCTAAAATGGAAACCTAGAGACGAAAAAGATATTTTGCTCGCTACGACAGTTTTTCTTAGAGGTAAACTGTTTTACTGTGTCTATCTTGAGGCAGAATCTTGTTATACCAATTCTCGAAACTAGCTAGATACATGAGCAAATTATTTCTTAATAGGAAAAAACTTGTAAACCCTTAATTAATTTGTTGCCTGTTGCCTGTTGCCTGTTGCCTTACCTTCTACTAAGTCTTTTGTTACTTTTGAGAAATGGTATGATAACTGATTCTTCCCAAAGATTGAGCCATAAACAATTCTCTGTACAGGACAAAAAATAGACTCAGAACTTGCAAAGCAATACAGAAAA
>CAZJTL010000348.1:0-2055 GCA_964548905.1 uncultured bacterium
CGACCAATAGTTAGTTTACCAACAGCGGCAGGACCATAAATAAATATTAGTTCCATTTTAAAGATAATTTTTACTTTATTGACTCTTTATTGACTATTGTAGAAATATTAACTCTTCTATAAAAACACCGCAGGAGCCACCTTAAACCTTTTAGCTAAAGCACGAATTTGCCTAATGTTTAATTCTCGTTTTCTGTTAATTATTTCTGATACAACCCCTTGCGATCCTATCTCTGGTAGATCGGATTGAGATAACGAATATTCCTCCATAAGATGAAGTAGCATATCTACACCACTACAATCTGGAATTGCATAATGTTGTTCTTCATAAGCTTCAATTAGGATTCCTAATGTGTCTAAGAAGGTGTAAAGGGGATGTTCGACTTTTGTTCCTACTTCATCAATTAAAATATTTAATCTTTCTACTGCTTGCTCATATTCTAAATCATTGCGAATGGTTAAATAAGGAGCGATCGCTTCCCACTGTTGTTTGATTTCTGGTGTAATAGTATTCAAGATTTCCAATCTCCCTTGTCGTATTCTTGGTGAGTTAATACATAGCGAATATAAATTTTGTTGCGGTTAAAGTGAATAGAGGTGATGAGCCGATACTTATTTCCTCCAATGTTGAAAACAATCAAATCACCTACTCGATCGGCAGAAGGAAAAGTACCACGTAAATCTGCAAAAGTAGCAAAATTAGTTCTCTGAACAATTTTAAACCACCTAGTTAAAGCTGCTTGGCTATCTGGATATTGTTGCCAGAAAGCACTTAATGTTTTGCGAGAAATAATATGCATATCAATAATTATATCTCAAAATGAGATGATCGTTTCTAAACTCTTTTGTTATTTGTTTTCGATCGCACCTGAAATTTAACTGAGAAATCACAGAAAAGCCTTTCATCAAAATCTAATTTTTTTGGACTTATATTCTTATAGTCCTCTAATTTTTAATCGCTCTAGTTGACTAATAATGATCTCAAAGATACAGGGAAACCTTATCCTTGGAGAACAAAAAATGTCTACTAATAATCACTACGATCTCATCATTATCGGTACTGGTGCGGGAGGAGGTACTTTAGCATACCGTATCGCTGAAACTGGCAAGAAAATTTTAATACTAGAACGGGGTTCTTTTCTGCCAAGAGAAAAAGCAAATTGGGATACTAAAACTGTTTTTAATAGCGATCGCTACCATAATTCAGAAGTCTGGTACGACAAAGACGGAAACGAATTGCACCCTGGTATGAGTTACTTTGTCGGCGGTAACACAAAAGTCTACGGTGCGGCATTATTTAGATTGCGAGAAAAAGATTTTGAAGCATACAAGCATAAAGACGGCATTTCTCCCGAATGGCCGTTAAAATATCGAGATTTTGAACCCTATTACGTCCAAGCAGAAAAACTCTATCAAGTGCATGGTAAAAGCGGAATCGATCCTACCGAACCTTTCCGCAGTGAGGAATATCCCTATCCCGCCGTCAGTCACGAACCGCGAATTCAAGAAATTCAAGAGTTATTGCAAGGAAAAGGATTGCATCCTTACCACACTCCGTTAGGGATTAGATTGAATGAAGCTCAAAAATACCTAAGTTCCTGTATTCGCTGCAATACTTGTGATGGTTATCCTTGTCTGGTTCAAGCTAAGTCAGATGCAGAAGTAAGTGCACTTCGTCCAGTCATGGGACAAGATAATATAACCCTACTGACGGAAGCAAAAGTTTTGAAACTACACACCAGTCCTTCAGGAAGAGAAGTAACGGGAGTAGAAGTAGAAATAGAAGGCGAGAAACAGATATTTTCTGGAAATCTTGTCGCGATCGCCTGCGGTGCGATTAATTCTTCTGTCCTCTTACTCAAATCTGCCAATGAAAAACATCCTAATGGGTTAGCTAATAGTTCCGATCTTGTCGGACGCAACTTTATGAAACACGTTTTGGGATCGATTATCGGCGTAACTAAAAAGCCTAATCCTACTGCTTTTCAAAAGACACTTTCAGTTAACGATTTTTATTGGGGTGAAGATGGATACGACTATCCAATGGGACAAATTC
>CAZJTL010000349.1:0-2021 GCA_964548905.1 uncultured bacterium
AGATCTGAAACATTCTGAGTTTCAGATCTCTCTACAATTTTTGTCCTGTACTTAGGGACGATGGCACAATCATACCCATGCCAGAAGGATATGAGCTGGCTGGTAATGGTGGGAAGTTATTGTCACAAATAGAAGCAATGGAATTTCAGCAACAAATTACTTTCCTGCGCGAAGCTGTAGCAAACGCAGGGGCAGAGCCAAATTCAGGAACTGAGATATAGATCGATAGTTCGATCGCTTTTTCATTCAACGTGGGCGATTGTAAAAAATGCAGTTAAAGGAAACTCGATCGCTCACGCTAAATATTCAATTTAAAAACTTCTATATTTTCTGATTAATGAACTTTAATTTTTTTGATTTATTCTGGGTTTTTTAGTAATTTCTTCTTTGCAACCCCTTTGGCAACGTCGTCAGCTAGAATTTCGTCGGCTTCGTGCCTTACAAAAGTTTGAGCAAACCCGTAAGAGTAGAGTGATTTTACTGATTCACCGACAAGAATCAATTAGTTTATTAGGGTTTCCTTTATCGCGCTATATTTCGATCGAAGACTCAGAACAAGTATTGCGAGCAATTCGTCTTACTCCACCCGATATTCCCATAGGCAATTAAACCAATTGCCACGATCGCGAGAAGAAACTTGCCGAAAGGTTGCTGTGCCAAACTTTGTAATACTCCATCCAATCCTCTTACTTGGTTAGGATTGGATTGACGTGCAGCTTGAATTAGAAAAAAACCAATTATCGCAAAAACAATACCTCTTGCAGCGATACCCAATTTACTAACATTGACGATCAAGTTTTGCTGTTGGCGATCGAGTTCGCTTAAGTCGAGATGCTGACGAAATTTAGCGCGATAGGCTTGATAGAACTGATAAAATCCCAAACCAATAATAATTGCACCAACAACTGCTACTAACCATTGACCAAAAGGTTGTTGGAGTAAAAATACTGTCCAATCTTGCTCTGAGTTGTCACTATTCCTAGCTGATGAACCGATGGCTAATGCTGCTGCATTTACAGCTAAACTTCCATAAATTACAGCACTAATTACAGAACCAATGCGACTGGCAATTCCTTTATTTTCAGGATTTCGTGCAGCTTGCACCAATCTCCAGAGAACGTATCCTACCAAACCAACAGCAACTAAAAGGAGTAAAAATTGTCCAAATGGTTGAGCAGCAATGGTTTGAAGTGCGCCGTTGGTGTCTGTAGTTTTACCTCCAGTCCCAAAAGCTGCCATTACTGCCAAAATGCCCACAACTCCATAAACTACGCCTTTAGCTGCAAAACCGAATCTTGCTAGTTTTTCAATCCACATAGCTGATTTCCTAACTCTATATTTTGGCTTTAATCGTTAGATTTATTTCCAGCCTTTTAATTTATTTCTGAAGATTATCTAGCTTTAAATTTTTCGTCTTCTATCTAATTGCTTAGTTTTTAAATCATATTTTTCAGCTATTTCTAAAGTAGTAGATTTTTGACAAGAAAAATTTAACTAACTTTTAACTCTAAAGATAGATGAATTTAAATTACTACTTTTTGTAAAGTGGGGAATGTTAATGCTCATTGTTTGACATAGTTGCAAACATCCTAAACTGTTCCTTGTATAGCAATAAACTCTGTAATATTCAGTGAAAGCTAGCATCAGTATAGCTTTCACTTTTTTTAATCAAAAAATATTTAATTAAATAGCAATTAGCCATTAACCAAATGACTATTAGATTACGCACAATATTTAAACTATTAAAAGAAACTTTTCAAGAATGGCAAGAAGATAAAGCATCTCAATTAGCAGCAGCTTTGGCATATTACACCGTCTTTTCAGTGACACCTTTGTTGATCATTGCGATCGCGATCGCGGGTTCTATTTTTGGTCAAGAAGCGGCTAGAGGTGAAATTGTCGGTCAAATTCAGTCACTAGTAGGTAGACAAGGTGCAGAAGTAATTGAAGTAGGATTAGATAATGCTAAGTGCCTAAACAAAATTAATTACATATTCTTTTCCAAAATTGTTAAGCACTTT
>CAZJTL010000350.1:0-2000 GCA_964548905.1 uncultured bacterium
TGTTGAACATATTCATCGTTGTCTCAAAATATTTAAAATTTTGTCTTCAAGATAGAGAATTATTGTAATTAACTCTGTCCATGTACTTATTTACTAAACCAATCTCATCAGAAATAGAAATTAGTTCAGATCTTAATGGTTTGCAACCTCTCTTACAAAGATTAGATCGATTAATTCAACAAGCTATTTCCAGTCTGCAAACAAGGAAAGAAACAGAAGAAAATCTAAAAAGATCGTGGTTGGCAAAAAGTGAAATATCTTCAGAAGAAATATCTACGACAATTCGATCGGATTCTCTGGTAGCTTGGTTACAAAATACTTTTAATTTATCTACTTTTGACTTAGACATACTCGCAATCGCGATCGCACCAGAATTAGATCGTAGCTATGAAAGGGTTTATGCCTATCTTCAAGACGACATAACTAATACAAGATCAGATCGAGTTTCTAATACTTTATATCTAAAAGCAGACGTACAAACAACACTCTTGGCGATTGTCAAAGAAGATTGGCAAAAACAACAACCTCTATTACTTTATTTTCAAGGTAGCGATCGCATTTCTAAACGTCGCACCGCCCAAATTATTGCTAAAAATAGAGAATGTTTGTTATTAATCGCCGACTTAGCCAAATTATTAGAAGATAAAAATAATTTTCAGCAACAAATACAACTTTTATGGCGAGAAGCTTGGTTTTTCGAGCGCCTATTATATCTGGATAATTTCGATCTTCTTTATCTCCAAGAACATGAAATTCTCTATCGATCTTTCCTTGCAGAATTAGAAAAAAATCGAGGTATTACTATCCTTGCAGGTGTACAAAATTGGATACCCACCGCTACAAGTATTAGGGGTGTCATGACAATTCCCTTTACCATGCTGGAATCTAGTCAACGTCGAGAATGTTGGCAAACTCACCTAAAAGAAGCGCAGATCGAGATTGAGGATAGAGATTTAGATATGTTGAGCGATCGCTTTGTACTTACTCCAGACCAAATCGCTGATGCTGTTACTACGGCTTATAATACAATTCGCTGGCGATCTTTAACTCAAGAATCAGAAAAACTGCGATCGCTATTTTTACATTTATGTAGTGCAGCCCGCGCTCAATCTGGTCACGATTTAGCTGTTCTCGCTCGTAAAATTGAGCCAAAATACACTTGGGACGATATCGTACTGCATCCAAATCAGATAAGACAACTACAAGATATTTGCAAAGAAGCGGAATATCGAGAGCTGGTACATCAAAAATGGGGTTTTTCGGCGAAATTATCCTTAGAGAAAGGGATAAATGTGCTTTTTTCTGGTTCTCCTGGTACGGGAAAAACTATGGCGGCGGAAATAATTGCCCATCACCTGCAACTAGACTTGTATAAAATCGATTTGTCTCAAATAGTTAGTAAATATATTGGCGAGACAGAAAAAAACCTGAATCGCATTTTTAATGCGGCGACTAATTCTAATGCTATCCTTTTCTTTGATGAAGCAGATGCCTTGTTTGGGAAACGTTCTGAAGTACAGGATGCCCGCGATCGCTATGCCAATATTGAAGTAGGCTATCTATTACAAAAAATAGAAGAGTATGAAGGCATTGCCATCTTAACAACAAACCTCCGCGACAATATAGATAAAGCTTTTGAAAGACGATTGCGATTTATTATTAACTTTAATCTTCCAGATGCCCAGAATCGATACCTAATTTGGCAGAAAATTTTTCCTGAAAATGCTCCTTGTAGTGCCGATCTCGATTTAAAATTTCTAGCACAAAACTTCGAGCTTACAGGAGCAAATATTCGTCATATCGCTCTAACAGCAGCCTTTTTGGCAGCAGACAATAGTGGAGTAATTGACATGAACCGTATCATCCAAGCCTTGCAGCGAGAATACCAAAAAATGGGACAAGTTTTAAGGACTAGAGATTTAGGTTAGTACTATCTCCCTTCGGGAGCTACCGTGTACACACAAGTTGATTCTGAGAGAGTTTCCAGCCCAAGAAAATAG
>CAZJTL010000351.1:0-2000 GCA_964548905.1 uncultured bacterium
TTGTTGTTCTGCTTGAGTTAAGTCAATGATATATTTCTTAGGCATCAATTTAAGGTGATCGCATTTTCACTAATTCTACCTAAATACTCCATCATTAATTAATTGACAGAACAGTAGTCAACCCTTAAGGGTTGATGACAAAATGAGATCGATAACTATAAATTACCAAAGCAGAAATGGCGATCGAGACAAAAGCTTGGTCAACTTTAAGTTGAGGAATTAGATTTGCTCGTAGTCAACCCTTAAGGGTTGACTACAAACTGGATTAAATTATTAGATATCCGTTTATACGCTGAAGCGCTACCAATAAATAGCAAGAGGGTGAGATGCGAATTTTAATTATGGGTGGAACCCGCTTTATCGGGGTATATTTGACCAAAGTGTTAGTAGAACGCGGTCATGAAGTAGTATTGTTTAATCGTGGCAAAAAACCATCACCAATAGAAGGTTTAGAGCAAATTCATGGCGATCGCACTGATGCTCATCAACTAAAAGAAAAACTATCTAATCAAAGCTTTGATGCTATTTTCGATAATAATGGTCGCGAACTTAGCGATACTCAGCCTTTAGTTCAAATTTTTAAGGATAAAGTCCAACATTTTGTTTATGTCAGTTCGGCTGGAGTTTATCTCAAGTCCGACCAAATGCCCCATATCGAAGGCGATCCAGTCGATCCTAATAGCCGTCATAAGGGAAAACACGTAACCGAAACCTATTTAGCAGAATCAGGTACACCCTGGACTTCAATCCGTCCTACGTATATTTACGGACCACAAAATTATAATGATTTGGAAGCTTGGTTTTTCGATCGCATTGTCAGAAATCGTCCCATTCCTATTCCTGGTAATGGCATGTTCATCACTCAATTCGGTCACATCCAAGACTTAGCTACGGCAATGGCACAAGTTTTAGGCAATCAAAGCGCGATCGGTCAAATTTATAATGTCTCAGGCGATCGCTATGTAACTTTTAATGGTTTAGCGCGTGCCTGTGCAACGGCAGCAGGGAAATCTGTCGATGAGATCAAAATAGTTCACTACAACCCTAAAAAATTTGACTTTGGTAAGCGTAAAGCCTTTCCCCTGCGCCTTCAACATTTCTTCGCCGATGTGCATAAAGCCAAAAACGAACTCAATTGGCAACCAAAGTTCGATCTAGTTTCTGGTTTAAAAGACTCGTTCCAGAATGATTATTTAGCAACTGGACGCGATCGCGCAGAAATTGATTTTTCTGTTGACGAGGAAATTCTCTCAAGCATTTAAGCTTTTGTTGGCTGTATTACTGGGAATAATATAAATTATCCCAGAAACTAAAGTAAGGGCTACAGAAAGCCAAAAAACAGCGATCGAAGGGGTTTCCCAAACCGAGGGTAAAGGTGCAATTAACATGGCGATCGCGATAATCTGGGTTACAGTTTTAGCTTTGCCCCAAAAATTAGCACCTTTTACCTCGTTACTACCAGCTAATTGTGGGTTAACCCGCCAACCCGCGATCGCCAACTCTCTTCCTAAAATTAAAAATACTCCCCAAGCTGGAACTTGACCTAATTCAATTAAACCTAATAGGGGTGCTAATACTAATAATTTATCGACTAAAGGGTCTAGAAATTTGCCTAACTCAGTAACTTGATTTAACTTGCGTGCTAAATATCCATCCAACCAATCAGTACTCGCAGCAATCAGAAAGATAATCGCACCAATCCAACGCATTTCAACAGTTGGTTCGTGCAGTAGATATAAGATAAAAGGTAAACCAAGTAAGCGAGAAAAAGTAATCCAATTAGGAAGATTCATTTATTAGCTATCAGTAATCAGCTATCAGTAATCAGCTTTCTAAATTATATATTTCTTGTTACTTGCTTTCTTTGACATCTCCAGCCTTTGAAAAAGCTGGATTCTGGAAACTGAGTTTCCGCAACGGGTTGAAACCGCGTTGCTTGAGCCTATCAACAGACTCCTAGCAACCTCGACTAAGACTAGCTTAGTTGTGTTGTTACTTTT
>CAZJTL010000352.1:0-1877 GCA_964548905.1 uncultured bacterium
CTTTTTCTGTATTGCTTTGCAAGTTCTGAGTCTATTTTTTGTCCTGTACAGAGGTTATGGCGCTGCTTTCTTCTGTATTTGCCCGATCGATCTGACAATCGATATTCACTTCTGTTGGAGGAAATTTTCTCGCTATTTGTTGAAATGCTACCATCGGCAGGGCAATCTTTTCGGCAGCGTGGACTTTGGCTTTAAAGCTAGTAGTCATGCCAAATTCAAGATTATTAGTAGTCAGATGTAGTAATTGATGTTCGCGATCGGCACAAAGCAAGACATTGCTGAGGATCGGATGGATTGGGTTACTCGGTATCCCCTTGCTAACGAAGTCCAAACAGTTATTGAGTAGAGTAACATCGCAGGTAACTTCAAGGTTTGAATGGGATGATGATTGTTGGGAATCTTTGGATTTGTTGGTAGTAGTTTTAGCTTTCCTCAAGCGATCGCTGCTGGTGTTAGTTTGGCGGGATTTGGTTAATGATTCGGGCATAATTGTTGGAGTGTTGTAATTGCCGCTAAAAAGGGCGTTAGCCATCGGTACTCGGTTTAAAATTTGGCTCGAGCGGGTGGAAGAAAAAAAAACTCGGTGTTGCATTCTCGAAGCGGCTACATACCAAAGACGATGGTATTCTCTAAGTTTTTGTCTCCTCGATTCTTCGCCAACAAACAAACGAGTGTAGAGATCCTTTCCATCGATCGCACCTTCAATAAAAGTATTACCTTGGGAATTGTGTACCGTTAAGGCAAAACAATTAGTTACCTCTGCGAATACTTCATCTCGAAATTGATAGTATTTTCGCCATAAAAAAGGATTGCGTTTGGCACTTTCATACTTTTGCTGTAATTCGGCATTGTAACGAGCTTGTTCGACTGGATGTAGGACAAATATTTGTTTGGTGTCTCCCTCATCGCTCGTTACTTTAATGAGAAATACTAGATATCCATAGTATCTAGTTTCCGACACTTCTGTAATGTTGACTTCAGAGGAAACGGGCAGAATAACGGTCGTCCCATCGGGTGCGATTACAGGCTTTTTGGCAATTAATCTTTCTCCAGGGATAAACAGAGGCGCATCTTTTCCATAAAGAGCTTCATGAATACAGCAGTTGTAATAGCTAACTCGTTTGTTGGTGTAGCACAGCAAGCGAAAACAATCGGGGTTGGATGCGAACTCTCGTTCGATTTTCGCGATCGCAAGCTTTAGCAACCCCGTTTCTGTTACTTTAAATGCACCATTAGATTTATCCTTGGTTCGATGGCAAGATTTAGGTATAAAGATCTCGGTTTTGTTATCGATCGCGGCTCTTGTAGCAGTGACAAAATCGAGTAGGGGACTATCACCTGCCTGTCTGACTACTTCGGTAAGTACGAAGCGATTTTTGACTTTAAAGGTGTGCGATCGCTTTTCTCGGACAGGATTGAGTTGAGCGGGGTCGCCCATCAGTATTAGTTTGCGGTTGGTTAGAATATTGCTGACAAAATTTTCTTGCAAGCACTGCCACAGTTGTTCGCCAACCATCGAACACTCATCGAGAAAGACGAGATCGTAAAGATGGATGCTACTGGGTTTGACTTGTTCTAGAATTTTTTCAGAGCCTCGGTTGACTACTGCCAACCCCAGTAATTGATGAATGGTTAGGCAGTTTACATAGAGATTATTCTGGCAAGCCATTTTTCTAAGCACGCTCACAGCTTTATTGGTAGGGGCGCTTAGCGCGATTCTTTTGCCTTTGCTCAGTAATTCTCTAATAAAAGCAAAGATGATGCTGGATTTTCCCGTTCCTGCATAACCACCGAGTAAGAAAAAAGATTCTTCTCCTTGCAAAACACGACTTGGAAGGTTTCTGAATTAAGAGAGATTGAAGCGTGATTAAGAAGAC
>CAZJTL010000353.1:0-1876 GCA_964548905.1 uncultured bacterium
AGGTCTTGAATTATTTTCTCTTATTTTGTTCTGACTTTTGCAAGAGGTCTATTATTATTTATGACGGCAATTGTAATTTGTGTGTAACTTTTACTCAGCTAGTAGAAAACTTCGATCGCGGACAGATTTTTCACTATATTCCGATGCAGGATGACATAGCCTTGCAAAAATTTGGTATTACTACTGATGACTGTCAAATGGGGATGATTTTAATCAATGCCGATCAACCAGAATGTAGATGGCAAGGAAGTGATGCTGCTGAAGAAATTACCCGTTTACTACCATTAGGAGAAGCCTTTATAGCTGCTTATCGCGCTTTACCTGGAATCAAATGGACAGGCGATCGCTTCTACGAAAGATTAAGAGATCGCCGTTACGAATGGTTTGGGAAACGAGAAAGTACTTACAATTCAGTTTATCCATTTGGTTGTAATGCCAATCCTCAATCCGATCGCAAATAAATTATTTAGTTCTTCTCAATTTAGAGCGATCGCGAGTTAATTTAACAGATGTAGACTAAAGCATTTGTAAGTAAGACGATTTATTAACTATGCCTCTTAACGAACTTTTAACCTTAGTAATTTTACTCTTTCCTGGGCTATTGCTATCTATCTTGGTAATGGCTAGCTTTGCCAAGGGTGGATAAATCAATTTTTGTCTGGTTTTAACTGATTGGGAGTGTAGATAATGCCGACGGGACGACTGAGATAGCGATCGCCATGTACAAATATGGAACCAGTATTACCTGAAGCTGGTAGCGGTTCGCCTGTAACTCCGTCAAAGCGAAGAATTACACCATGATTATTTTGGCGCTCGAAAGCAACGCTATAAAGATTGTTACTAGAGTCAAAAGTTAAATTTCCCGTCGAGTTATTACTAGCTTGAGTACTGCTGTAATTAGTAGGGAGAGTTGCGATTAATTCTCCTGTGCTGAGATCGTAACGTCTGATATTGTTACCAAAATCACTCACAAATAAGTCATTTTTGGCACCCAAACTTAATCCTAGTAAACTAACAAACCCTCCAGAGAAAGGATTAGGTTGTCCTGCAAAAACGGAGGGTGTTTTTTTGCCTGGATGAAATTTCAAGACTTGACTGGGAAAATCATTTTTTTTCTCGCCTGCTACTGTTCCCTGTGTAGTAACGTAAAGACTGCCATCAGGAGTAAATAAGAGATCGTTAGGACCGTTTAATCCATTTGGAGAACCATTACTAGAAGCAAATACATCAATAAATTTTCCTGTTTTGCCATCAAAACGAAGAATGCGATCGCTCTTAAAACTGCTGACATAAAGATTGCCATCAGGGCCAAAAGTGATACCGTAGGGACGAACTAAGCCATTACCAGAAGCAAAAGTTCCCTTAAATTCACCAGTTTTGCCATCGTAGCGCAAAACAGCAGAATTCTCTGGCGTATCACCGCTACTGACATAAAGATCGCCATCTGCACCAAAAATCAAATCGTCTGGTTTAGCTAACCCTCCTACACCAGGAGGAATAAAAACGCCAAGATATTTACCCGTGCCTTCGTCAAAAATAACAACATTATTGGTGTTAGTATTGCCAATCAGTAGAGTGGCACTAGCTTTGACCAAACCAATACTTAACAAAGAAAAAACAGCCAGAGACAGCGATCGCTTCAGATGAGAAAACTTAATGTTCATCGGAAAATAAATGTTTGCTAATTAATATAATTAGCAGCATCTGAGTAAAAAATCAGATTAAGTAAATATGTTATTTCTTGTTTGTTCATGGTTCATGGTTCATAGAAAGAAGGCAGGAGGCAGGGGGCAGGAGGTTTTAAAGTCAGAAGTCAGAAGTCAGAAGTCAGAAGGCAATAGTTTTTATTTCTTCCTCCGCTCCCCCTGCTTCCCCC
>CAZJTL010000354.1:0-1868 GCA_964548905.1 uncultured bacterium
GATAATCTATTTCTTGTTTCTTGAGGTCTAATTCTGATGAGACAGACGCGATCGCTGCTTTGGCTTTTTCTACTGCTGCCTCGTGTTCTAAGTAACTTACTGGCGGTAATGCTTTGACGAGTGGTGTTGGTGCGGGTGGCGTTGGAGGAGTAACAATCGCTGCTTTGAGACGCTCTAGAGATAACTGAAGTTGTTTCTGTTGGCTGGTGAGGCGGTTTTTTTCAGAGATGCGATCGCTGAATGAGTAATTGACATCATAAGCGGTAATTGGTCATGAGTAGTTAATCACAAGTTTTAAATCATTGTTGCGAAATGTCAGTTATTTAACTCACTCTTTGATAAGCTTTGAATTAGGTATCGATCGCACTGCCGAGTACCATCGTTAGCAGCACGGTCGTTCTGGTGAGGAATAAACCATGAACAAGCTTAGACATTTTTGGGCTATTTTGGCATTGGTAGCACCACTAGCAGCAACGAAAGTTCATGCACAGTCGTTTGGCGCACCTATCGATCTTATTGCACCCGTTCAAGAGGACATAATTCGCGATCTAGAACAAAATGGTAGTTCCAAAAAACCTTCCCCTGTTCAATATCGTCCTTCTTATTCACCTGATTTTATTAAAGCCTTGCAAGAATGCGACAACGAGGAGATTTCTGGTCATATTAGCGCACAGCGAGTGACTGAGGACGTTGATTTTACCCATCCGCTCTTATTGCGAAGAGCAAGAGAATGTGGAGCGATAAGCTCAGTCGGAAGCAGCAAACCTATTTTTAGGTGTAGCTGCCAACACTACTTGAAGCATACAAACTCTTGTAATTGATGACTATTAAATTTTTACTCTTTACTGTCCTAACCTCTTCCTCGCTCCTCGAACATTCCCTAATTGCTTCAGTGTCATCGCACTAACCAAACAAATACCACCAGTAATATAAAGTCCTTTATTCCCCGTTCCCATCCCAATAAATCTAACCACGGCAAACCTAAACAACATGGCAATAATCACGGGCATAATCACAACATACTGAGTATGTTCTACAGTCTCCTGCTTAATTCCCAACTTTTCCCGCTTAATTATCTTTCGAGCAATCATGGGGTTTCTACTAGCCATAGTCCTTTTCTGTCAACCTGGGTCAAAACCTTAATCTTTCGTAGGCTGAAATGACCTGCTTTCGTGAAAATATCCCAAAGTGACAGATGAGGGATAGGCTGAAGTTCAGCAAGACGAGATTTACTTAAATCCAATCCTTGTTTTAAAGCCTCAGCTTCCATCACCTCTCTAATATGGCGATCGCTTGGTAACTCCAATTCAATCTCTAACATCTCCAGCAAGATATCTCTGCCAGGATTAGCTACAGCAAAACCAACCACTTTTACATCGTTATTAATTAAATCCTCTAACCAATAACGAATCTTGGTAGTTAACCTTTTAGCTTCTGGCAGAATCAAAAGAGTATCATCATTGCAGTTGATAGCAATTTCCTCCATCAGCGCATCAACACTCATGGGTTTTGAGGGTTTATCATCATTGCCTCCAATGCTAGTAGGAATATCCAATTGAGTAGGTGGCGAAAAGCACGATTGCCCTAAATCTTGGCTATCATCTAACTGAGCGCGATCGCCGCGTCCTTTTAATCGATATCGACCCTCAAGCCTCTCTAACTAGTTTTATGGGCATAGAACCCTCAGAGCTAGAGACAACAATTTATGATGCTCTAGTGCCAAAGGATGAAGAGGAAAAACCGCTTCCCATTCACAAAAACATTCATGGTATGGATCTAATTCCATCTAACATCGACCTTGCCAATGCCGAACAAGAATAGACCTCTTGCAAAAGTCAGAACAAAATAAGAGAAAATAATTCAAGACC
>CAZJTL010000355.1:0-1790 GCA_964548905.1 uncultured bacterium
TATTGCCACTGTGCTGCGAAAAGTGAGGGTCTGTTTGGCTGCTTTATCGCAGTCTTACTTTCTGAACCCTGGTAACTGCCCGCTTCTGATGCTGCTATCTTAAGTTCTCGCTATGGATAGGACAAACCTGTAAAGCTAAATATGTTCTACATATTTTAATTTTACGGGGCAGGTGCGCTCCCAGCAAGGAGAAGTACGGTTGAAGGACGAGAAACATATCCTTAAACCCAATTCTGATTTGTTCAGGATGTCGCTGTACGGCAGTGGTGGTTACTGAATCACTCCCTAAACGGGAGAACCCCCTCAATTTTTGATATTTTTGCAAGACAAAATAAGGCTAAAACTTTTTAAGTTTGTTATATAGTCAAGATTTTTATCTAGTATCTAAAACAAGAATGGGTTGAAAGCGCTGCGTCGCTCCTTTATGATTCGTAGCCTAATAGTCTTTCAATTCGCTTTAAATACAAGCCTACTAGAAATCACAAGATGATGCGGGTTGAAAGGTAAAACCTTAGCCTTCATAACCTTGAAGGGGAATATATACCTTAATATGCGATCGCATTTCTCAGTCTGTGACACTAATTCTTTAAATCTGAAAAAACAGCCATTTTTTTTATTAAGAATTGTGTAGCCAAAACTAAAAAGCTTGTTAAATCAAGGCTTTAGTCAGTTTTCATGGACATTAATTCTTTAAAACTGACAAATAATTCTTTAATGTACATTAAAACTGACAAATAATTCTTTAATGTACAACAGTACAGCTGATAAGCGGATGAGGGGAATCGAACCCCTAGCTTTAGCTTGGAAGGCTAAGGTATTACCACTATACGACATCCGCAGGTATATATTTCCCTAGCACAAATAAGACTAACATAATCAAGGGTCAAATTGTCAATACTTATTGGACAATTGGATCTCATTTCCTAATTTTGATAGTTCAATTGAACTATCGCGCTAGGATAGAAACACTAGTCAACCATCTTTCCATGTGGCTAGTAAAGTGGACTTGGATAATATATGTCTGATTTAATTCTGTTTTGGCATCGTCGCGATTTACGTATTGATGATAATCTAGGCTTAGCTGTTGCTCGGCAACAAAGCTCTAAAGTAGTAGGTGTATTCTGTCTCGATCGCAACATTTTAGAACGGGATGATATAGCACCAGCTAGAGTTACTTACATGATTGGTTGTTTGCAAGAGTTGCAGAAGAATTATCAGCAAATTGGCAGTCAATTATTAATTCTTCAAGGCGAACCAAGCCAAGCTATTCCCAAACTTGCAGCAGCATTAAAAGCAAAAGCTGTTTTTTGGAATTGGGATGTTGAACCCTATTCTCAAATAAGAGATCTACGAGTTAAAGAAGCTTTAAAAGAAAAAAGTATTGATGTTGAGAACTTTTGGGATCAGTTGTTGCACGCACCAGGCAAAGTTACTACTCAATCTGGCAATCCCTATACTGTGTATACTCCTTTTTGGAAAAATTGGAGTACTCAAAAGAAGCTCGATCCTGCTTCCAAGCTAGACAATGTGGAAGGATTAACAGAACAAGAGCAAGCGATCGCCATTTCTTCAGGTGCGATCGCCTTACCAACAGCCAAAGATTTAGGTTTTATTTGGGATAATCCTCTCTTACTAACACCAGGAGAAATAGCAGCAAAAGAGAGATTAGAAGAATTCTGCGATCGCGCCATCTATGAATATAGAGAACAACGTAATTTTCCTGCGATCGATGGAACATCTCAACTGAGTGCAGCCTTAAAATTTGGCGCGATCGGTATACGTACAGTTTG
>CAZJTL010000356.1:0-1787 GCA_964548905.1 uncultured bacterium
TTTTCTGTATTGCTTTGCAAGTTCTGAGTCTATTTTTTGTCCTGTACAGAGCAATATTTTACCTAAAAAGGCAAATCTTCTTCATCTAATTCCTTAACTTTCAAGGATAAAATTGTCTGTACTTCTTCTGCGATCGGCAATTCTTCAAGCAGATCTCCTAGTTGTTTTTGTAATTCCTTAGTCAGCGTAATCGGACAATCTATTTGCAATTGCAAATGTTCGATCGCTTTAGTCAATTCAGATAGAGCAACTTTCTTAGTAGTTCTTTGTTGACTAGCTAAATTAAAACCAGACATTTCTGGAATTTTTTGAGCATTCATTGCTGCTTTAATTCGATCGCGAAGATTGTTAATTTCACTATCTAATCGCTTCCAATGCTGTTCGAGTTGGCGGTATCGTAAAGTCAAAGCACAGATATCGTCTGCTTCTGGGTTTGGTTCGCTAATTGCTGATAAGTCTAGTAATTTTTGATGAACTTTTGCCAGATAAACAACATCCATTTTGGCGTAATTTAATTGCTTTTCGGTCAGGGGTCTTTTTCCCCAGTCATTTGTTTGTTCGCTTTTATCAATATTAGTAAAATTACACAATCTTTCCGCTAAAGTTTTCAATTTGCGATCGGAAAAGGGAGCTAAATAATAAGGTATTTTTCTCGATATTTCTAAAGTACAAGTAATATTTTTAGTTTTACGTTTGCCTAACAAATTAAGATCGTAACTGGCATTATGAAACACTTTTTCTATTTCAGTGTTGGTCATAATTTTGCTGATAAATTCATCAATTAATTCGAGCTTATCTAATACATCTAAAATAACAACAGATTCACCTTGTAAGTCTGTTTCATCATCGAGAATTTGAATTAAAGATAATCTTGGTTGCTTGCTGGTGTAATCGGCAACTTCTGTATCTAACCACAGGATTTTTGCTTGAGCATATCTGGCGATCGCAATTTGAATATCTTTTGCTTCTGTTAAATATTTCACTCTTACTCCTCGACAAAACGGGCAACCACAAGGAATTGCCCCTACAAAGCGGGCAACCACAACGGATTGCCCCTACACCCCACACCCTACACCCTACACCCCACACCCTACACCCCTAACCCCTAGTCCCTAATCCCTAATTCCTCTTCCTCTGAATTTGTCACCCCATCTCCTGATAATTGCGGTTTTTCCCACTTATCTAAAAAATCTTTTAAGAGTGTTTCTTGAATCCAGGTTTTGGCTACCACTGTCAATGGTAATGCTAACAATAATCCTAAAGCACCGAAAAATGTAGCAAAGAATATCTGGGCGATTAGAGTAACAGCAGGTAAGAGAGAGACTTGTTTTGCCATCACTGTAGGAGTCAGTAAATAGCTTTCTACATTTTGAATAATAAAATAAAGAACAAAAACCGCTAAAATCTTCCATGGTGAGTCCAACAGGGCAATCATGATCGGGAAAATGACGCTTAAAGTTGGACCAATATTGGGGATAAAATTGAGGATTCCTGCTAACAAAGCATGGGCGAGTACCAAGTCAATTCCTAGCGCCCACAAACCAACTCCACTTAAAACTGCGACGAAAAAAGAACTAATTACCACTCCTTCCATCCAGTTTCCTAAAGCAATCTCGCATTCAGTCAAAATGCGATCGGCGCGTCGGCGATAAAAGGAAGGAAACAAACACAAACAAGCCTGTCGATATCCTTGTGGATTGGCTAACATCATTATCGTCAACACTACTGTCAGCAATGTCTGTAAAACAATCCCCAAAGAATTGCTAAAGAATCGGAAAAAGTTAGTA
>CAZJTL010000357.1:0-1725 GCA_964548905.1 uncultured bacterium
TCACGCTACGTTCTGAAGGAGAGGTGTCCCTGGTAACAGAGGCATCGACTCTAACTAAAACGCCTATCTGTAGAATCAAACATACATCCGCTTCTGCTTACTCGCCACGTTCCAGAAGATGCTTTTGACCAATTAGTAAATCAGAATTTGGAGTTTATCGATGCAGCAGGCAATATGTTTCTCAATAGTCCAGCTACTTATATCCTCATTCGAGGCAAACGTCTTCTCAAACATCCTGGAGCTAACACGAAAGCAATAACTACTACGGGGTTGAAACTAATCTATGTTCTCCTGCAAAATCCCTATCTTTTACAAGCAACTTATCGAGAGATGGCAGCATCAGCAGGAATTGCTGCTAGTTCCGTTGTCAATATTCTCAGCAATCTAGAAGAATTTCTCTACATTCAACGCCAACGAAACGGTGGCTATCGACTGACAGATTACACCAAGCTTTTACACCGTTGGGAATTAGGTTACGCCGAAAGGCTTCGTCCCAAACTTTTTCTCGGTACTTTTACTCCTAGCAGACAATCATTTTCTGAGTTGACAAAAAGCTTAAATCAATTCGCCAAAAATGACCATTTTCTAATTGGAGGTGAATTAGGAGCGGCGATCGCAACCGATTACCTGCGTCCTCAGAAAGTAACGTTGCACGTATCGGGAAACTATCGTCCATTACTAGTCAAACTTCGTCTGAAACCAGATCCAAATGGAGAAATTACCCTACTAAACCAATTTGGTACGAGTAATGCTTGGGTAAGTGCAGAAAACCAAAATCCTCCGCTTGCTTCTCCTTTGCTGCTTTATGCTGAGTTACTAATGGAAAATGACGATCGTTTGCGAGAAACTGCCGAACGCCTCTTAGAAAAATATATTGCCCCTCAGTACCTCCATGCTTGAGAAAAAAGATAAGGAAGCTTTAACCGATCTCAAACGCATCGTCGAACATTTGAATATCCCAATGTTAATGGTTGGTGCTGGTGCAAGGATACTAATCTTTGATCGACTTTTCAACATCGAAGGACGTACCACCAAAGATTGGGATTTTGCCGTTCGGCTTTCTTCTTGGGAAAGTTATCGAGAACTCAGTCAAATGATGAGTCAAGAAGGTTTTCAAGTCACTTCCGTACCCCATCGATTTACTCATATTGCAACTGGCATAGAACTCGATCTAGTTCCCTTTAGCGAAATCGGACAAAGCGATCGACAAATTACTTGGAGTGACGGCAACCAAATGAATTTATTGGGATTAGATGAAGCTTTTACCCATGCAGAAGTGATTCAAATTGACGAGCTTTCTATAGCTGTAGTTACACTTCCAGCTTTTGTTGCTCTTAAACTCATAGCTTGGAGCGATCGCGGTGGAGTAAAGGATTTGCAGGATCTTCTTTTAATTCTACGAAGCTACGATGACGATCGCATCTATGAAGTATTCAGTAATGAACTCGCAGAAGCCATTCTAGATTTTGATGAAGCACCCGCTTGCCTTTTAGGAAAAGACATTCAAGATATTTTTAGTAGCCTTACGGTAGAAACTCTGCTGCAAATTCTGGACTCGATTTTGCAACAGCAAGATTCACTTGTTTCTCAACTGATTCAAAAAGAATTTGATGAAGATGCCTGGAATCGAGCTTTCGATCGAATTGTTAGTTTGTTCCAAGCTTTGCGATAAAGCAGGTGTATTGGCACAGAATACAGCTTGTTGCAATTCCTCCGTACCATAAA
>CAZJTL010000358.1:0-1675 GCA_964548905.1 uncultured bacterium
AGCTGCTGTAGGCGTTCCCGTGATTATGCATGGTGGCGATTGTATGCCTACAAAATATGGCATACCGCTAATTGAACTGTGGCAAAAATTAGGCGCAAATTGGGCAGGATTGTCCCTAGAACAAGTTCAGTACATTCTAGCTGAAACGGGAATTGGTTTTGTTTATCTTCCCGATTGTTTTCCTTTAGCACATCAACTTGTACCCTATCGAGAGCAAATTGGCAAAAGACCCCCATTTGCTACTGTAGAGTTAATTTGGTCGCCTTGCCTAGAAAAAGTTCATATCGTCGCTGGATTCGTTCATCCGCCTACAGAAGAGCGTTTCCGAGATACTTTTGCCATGAGAGGAGTTAGTGAATTTACTACGGTTAAAGGTTTAGAGGGGAGTTGTGACCTTGCCCGCAGTCGTACTGCTATTATTGGTTTGGGGCGCTCCAATGAATCATCTCAACTGGAAAAAGATAGCTTGGGGTTTGAACGTCTCCATCTCAATCCTCGCGATTACGACTTAGGAGGAAAAGATCCCGCTCTCGAATCGATCGACGATCTTATTGAACAACTTCAGCAAGTTTTGCAGGGAAAACCCTCAGATTTGATGCAAGCAGCAATTTTTAATGGTGGCTTTTATCTTTGGCGTTTTGGTGTTAGTAAAGATTTTAATGCTGGTTTTACCCTAGCAGAGTCTATGCTGACCAAAGGACAAGTTGCAGATAAATTGAAACAATTGCAAGAATTTGCTTTTTCCTCTCGTTGAAACAGCGAGGATTCTAGAAGATCACAGATGGAAAATTCCTAATACATATTCTCCTTGATTAACTGAATAATTAGTTGATACGTCGAAAACTAAGCCATCTGATTCGGCGATCGCGTCAATTAAATTTGGGAGTTTTCTCGTTTTATTAAAGCTAATAATTTGATAGAGTTTTTCCCCTGTCTTGACGCGAGAACCTAATGCAACTCTTGCTTGAATCATTCCTCCAGTAGGTGCGTAATAGTTTTGAATTTTGCTTTTTTCTACTAAATTAATAGGTGGTAAATCTAAGTCGATCGAGTTACCAAGATCTAAGATATTTTTGAACAATAAATAATTTTTAATTCCCTGTACGCCTTTAGTTACAGATTCAAGATTCATTTGCATTCCTGAACCTAATTCTAAAGTCCAAGACTCAACCTCAAATTGAACTTCTCGACCTAATTTAGCTAATTCTTTTTCCAAAGCTAACCAAGGCTTCATAAATGCTTCATCAAAAGCATCGCCGTCATATTCATTCATTAAAATGCCGTATTCCATTAAAAAAGCTTGAGCGCTAGCTTCTCGACTACGAAAACAGTAAAGATAATCGATCGCCTGATTGCTGGAACTGTGAATATCGATGACGTAATTGGCATCTAAACATAAAGCTTGTAAACAAGATCGATAGTGATGATTGTAAGGAATGCTACTTGGTCGCTTGCTTTTGCTTAATTCTTGCTGAAATGCGGTTTTAATCTTAGTTAAATAATTTTCTCTAATTTGCGCGATCGCCAGATCTAAATTGGCACGAGCAAATGATTCTAAATCTTGGCATTCTTTCTGATAATCCCAAAAAATTCGATTCCAATCTTTGCCATCGTAACTATTAAAACGTCATATATATATATTATGATTTCTTTTATTATTTCCATTATGATTTAT
>CAZJTL010000359.1:0-1621 GCA_964548905.1 uncultured bacterium
CTTTTCAGTGATTCGAGATGCTGCCAATGCTTTGGTAGAGGGAGGTTTATTAAGTATTAAGTAATAAGTAATAAGTAATAAGTAGTTGTACACAATTAAATTCATAGGTAAAGCACTATGACAGCAATATTCCCGAAAAAAAATAGCACGATCGACAATTTTGAACGTTCTCAAGAACTACAGCAAAAAAGTCATCGACTGATTCCTGGAGGCGCGCATACCTACGCCAAAGGAGACGATCAATATCCCGAACAAGCACCTGGTTTCTTGGTTAGAGGTAAAGGCTGCCATGTCTGGGATGTGGATGGGAATGAATATATTGAGTATGGCATGGGTTTGCGGGCAGTTACTTTGGGGCATGGTTACGAACCAGTAGTAGAAGCAGCCTATCAGCAAATGCTGATGGGGCTTAACTTCACTCGTCCTGTACCGATCGAAATAGAATGTGCTGAAAAATTCCTCAACTCGATCGAGGGAGCAGAAATGGTCAAATTTGCCAAAAATGGCTCTGATGTTACCACTGCGGCGATCAAATTAGCTCGTGCTTATACGGGCAGAGATTTGGTAGGTATCTGCGCCGATCATCCTTTCTTTTCTACCGATGACTGGTTTATTGGTTCGACTCCCATGAATGCAGGAATTCCCGAAGCAATTCAGAATTTAACTGTCAAGTTTAAATACAACGATTTAGAAAGTGTTCAAACACTCTTTGACAGCTATCCCAACCAAATTGCTTGTTTGATTATGGAGGCGGAAACCATGACACCGCCTGCGGAGAATTTTCTCCATAAAGTTAAAAGAATTTGCCATGAAAACGGGGCTTTATTTATTCTCGATGAAATTATTACTGGATTTCGTTGGCATCTAAACGGCGCACAGAAGATACATAATATTGTTCCCGATTTATCTACCTTTGGTAAGGCGATGGGCAATGGTTTTGCGATCGCTGCCTTGGCGGGCAAAAGAGAGATTATGGAATTAGGAGGACTCTTTCACGATCGCGAAAGAGTTTTCTTACTTTCTACTACCTTTGGCGCAGAAACTCATTCTCTAGCAGCAGCGATCGAGGTGATGAAAATCTACGAACAAGAAAATGTAGTCGAACATCTCTACCGACAAGGAGAAAAATTAATTACAGGAATTAACCAAGCGATCGCCAGCCATCAACTAGAAGACTATTTTGGTGTTGCAGGTAAACCTTGTAATTTAATTTACTTTACTAAAGATCGACATGGTGAGCGATCGCAACCGTTTCGCACTTTGTTTTTACAAGAAATCATCAAACGAGGCATTATTGCCCCTTCTTTGGTGGTTAGTTTTTCCCATACAGATAAAGATATTCAACAAACAGTAGAAGCAATTGCTGAAGCTTTAGGTGTCTATCGTCGGGCATTAGAAGAAGGTGTCGAGAAATATTTAGTAGGGCGATCGGTACAACCAGTGTTTCGCAAATTTAATTAAAACAAGGAGAACCAGATGAAAGTTGTTCTGTTTTGTGGTGGCTTTGGAACTCGTCTCAGAGAGCATTCGGAAACTATTCCTAAACCGATGGTAGATATCGGCTATAGACCGATGATTTGGCATTTAATGCGCTATTATGCTCATTTTGGACACAAAGATT
>CAZJTL010000360.1:0-1600 GCA_964548905.1 uncultured bacterium
TTTATTTGCTACTCGCTACTCGCTACTTGCTATTTATTACTCATTACTCATTACTTCCCCTAACCCCTAATCCCTAACCCCTATCCCCTAGTCCCTGTTTAAGTTTTTTTGACAAAATGAAGATATGTCGATCGTAATCAAAAAATTTTCGATAATACAATGAAGATATAAATGAATCGTTAAAAAATTTCTCTAAAAATTAGCTATGGTAACTAATCGCTCTTTTAAAGAGTTACGTTTATGGCAAGATGCAATCGACCTAGCTATGAGGATTTATGAGCTAACTCAGTCTTTTCCTTTTGAGGAGCGCTATTTTCTCACCGACCAAATTAGAATTTCATCTCGTTTTATCGCAATTAATGTGGCAGAAAGCTGGTGTAAACGTCGATATCCAAACATTTTCATCAGTAAACTCAACGACGCAGAAAGTAAAACCGCAGAAACTCAAACTTGGATTGAAATTGCTCATCGCTGTGGCTATTTGACTAAAGATGAAGCGCTCGATCTAGAACAACAGTGCGAACAGGTGATTACCCAGCTAGTAGAAATGATTTCTCATCCAGAAAAATGGACAATTAGTTCCAATTTTTGGTCTACAAGATCGTGAAACAAAAGGAAAATAGGCGACGCAACAGCCAGCTTCAATCTGCCAGTAAGGATTCGATCGCCTCTAGACCTTCAGTTTTTTTCTGTATATCTCGATCGTTGATGCCTGCGATCGTCAATTGTACGGCATCGGCTAGCTGAAAAAAGTTTAACTTTTGCCTGAGTCGATCGCGGTCTGAATGATAATAATAGTTGAACAGCCTCTCAATAAATTGATTACCTAAATCATCTAATAAGTACATTAAATCGTAATCGGGGTCGCCAATGGCAATATCGCCAAAATCAATGATGCCGTTAAGGCGATCGCGCCCCAGATCGAAGAGAATATGATCGGAGCTTAGATCGTTATGCAATAGACAAGGAATATAGTCAAAGTTAGTCCGATCGTCGAGATAATTACGAAAAGCTTGAATAATTAATCTTTGCTCTCTGGAACTAAGCTGACTCAAAATCGAACCAGATAAAATTTGAAAATCTTGTTCGTAATCTCGTTTAAAATCAATAGTTTTTAATTGGCAATTTTGGAGATCTTTAAGGGCAATTGTATGTAAATTATTGAGAAATTCAGCTATTTGGGCGATTACTCGTTCTTGGGTATCTGTTGATAAGATCTCGAAAACCTGTTTGGTCAAACAAGTTCCCTTAATTTCTCTATAACCAACAAAGATACTGTCTGTTTCCGAATTAAAGCCGACGAATTCAAAGTTAGGGATTTTTAGCTTTACTTTGCTTTGAATTTTGGGCAGTAGGCAGATTTCTTTAGCTAGATTTTCAGCAATTTCTTTTGACTTGGGAAAACGAAAAACATAATCGTTATTCACTCGATATGCTTGGTAATCCCAACCTTCCCCAAGTTTACTCAGTTGCCACACTTTAAATTGAGGAAAATTAGCTTCAATCTGCGTGATAATTTGAGTTATTGATTGCATTCGATTGGTAAGATTAGACCTCTTGCAAAAGTAGCTAACGATCGCCATAATTTAGCCCAAATCGC
>CAZJTL010000361.1:0-1572 GCA_964548905.1 uncultured bacterium
CCAATAATATTTAAGGTAACTTCTTTCCCATCTAAGTTATAGGTACGAATCTTGACCCAACCATCTAAAATAAAGTAGACTGAGCCTCCCCAATCGTTCTCCAGCAAAATAACTTGATTGGCAGGGTGCTGACGAGTAACAAAATGTTGGGTAACTTTTTGTAAACCTTCTGCTGGTAAACCAACTAAGAAAGGAATCGAGTTAATTACTTTATCTAAATCGCCGTGGTTTTCTTGTTCTAGATAGCTGTAATGTTCTTCCATAAGTTTAAGTTTTAACTGTATTTTGATAGCAATAAAAACGATTGTGGTTTGTATCACAAGTAAAGCACATCGAGCTTATGGATCGACAGGTTGTTATTACGAAGAAAAAAAATGAAGTACAAATCGATCAGTATTTCCCTAAAAATTTTTTTGGCGATCGAAACAAAAACTTCAAAAATTAATCGAGAAAATTGAAGATTCAGTAAAGATACCTAGTTTGCTCTAGAATTGTCTCCGTGAATTTGCTTAAAATAAGCTTCGTAAATGTTGTTTTCGAGGGAGAAATAGTAACTTTTGATTCTTCAAACGAAACGTTTTTTACACTTACAGGCTCAGACACAGATACTGGACAGTAATGTGCAAGCAAATATTCTTAGACAAGAAAAATTTCATAATTCTGTATATAGTAAAACGAAACGATTAATTGATATTATCGGTGCTTTAATAGGATTATTAATAATGGTGGCAATCGCTCCAGCGATTGCAATTGCCATACAATTAGATAGTCCTGGTCCGATACTTTATAGTCAGATTCGTTGCGGTTTAAATGGCAAGCCTTTTCGGATTTGGAAATTTCGATCGATGATCGTAGATGCCGATCGCCAAAAGCATTTAGTAGAAAACCAAGCCAAAGGTCATATTTTTAAAAATGAAAAAGATCCTCGCATTACCAGAATCGGTAAATTTCTACGACGTACCAGTTTAGATGAATTTCCTCAATTTTGGAACGTTCTCAAAGGTGAAATGAGCTTAGTAGGTACTCGTCCACCTACCCCAGATGAAGTAGATAGATACGAAATGCATCACTTTCTTAGATTGAGAGTCAAACCAGGTATAACTGGAGAATGGCAAGTAAAGGGTCGTTCCAATATTTCTGATTTTGAGAAAATAGTTGAGATGGATCTCGATTACCAGCGCAAATGGACTCGCCTTTACGATATCTATTTAATTTTTATGACTATTAGTATCGTTTTTCAGCGCAAAGGGGCATACTAAATTTTGTTCATAGTTCATGGCTTATGGTTGATTGCTGATAGTTCTCAGTCTTCAGCCGTCAGCCGTCAGCAAAGTCTTACAGACAAAAACCTTAAAACCGTGAGCGAGAGTTAGCCCGCTTTTTTAAAGGCGGGTAGTCGAGCGAAGCAAGGGGTTTTAACCCCACGTATCTGTGGTACAATTCACCACATAATCCAGCGATACGCTGAACCAAGCTAGTTGATGGTGTAACTCCTGCTTCATATCGAAACAACGCGCTTTGTCGGACAGTATGACGATTCAATGGCGAAAAGGCAGCTTGGGGAGTATTCCA